>NZ_JAMYOM010000033.1:0-65108 GCF_040319805.1 Mesorhizobium sp. M0848
TTCCCTGCATTGCCCAGTACGGCCTCGACCCGAATGACCATTACCCCGCGGGCCTCCGCCACCCCGACGTCTGGTTGTAAAACGTCCGCGGCGGTGCCGTTCGGCACGGCCGCGTAACCGTTCGGTCGCTTAGGCCGCGAACGCTCTGACCCTGACGCCGCTTGCCTCAAGCCGTCTCCTGACATGCGCGGCGATGGCGACGGCAGCCGGCGTGTCGCTGTGGACGCAGATCGAATCGATCGGCGTCCGCAGCATCTGCCCGGAAAGCGTCTCGATGGCGCCTTGCTTGACCATTCGGACGACCCGTTCGGCTGCCCTCTCGGCGTCGTGGATGACAGCGCCTTCCAGCTTGCGCGAAACAAGGAAGCCTTCCTCCGTATAGGCGCGGTCGGCGAATATCTCGGACCTGACCGTCAGCCCAGCGTCGCGCGCGATCCTGTCCTGGAAGCCGAGCGCAATGACCAGGCAGATCAGGCCGGGATCGACGGCCTTGACCGCGCGCGTCACCGCTTCGGCGACGCCACGATCGGTCTGGGTAAGATTGCCTAGCGCGCCATGCGCCTTCACATAGTGGATCGGGTGGCCGGCATAGGCGGAAAGCGCCTGCGCCGCGCCGATCTGGTAGGCGACCAGCCTTTCGATCTCATCCATGGAATGCGGAATGATGCGGCGTCCGAACCCCCACAGATCGGCGAAGCTCGGATGCGCGCCAACGGCAACGCCCTTGTCGCGCGCCATCGAGAAGGTGGCAGCCATGATCTCGGGGTCGCCGGCATGAAAGCCGCAGGCGACATTGGCGGAACTGACGATGTCGAGGATCGCCGCATCGTCGCCGAGCCTGTAGGCTCCAAAACCCTCGCCCATGTCGGAATTGATATCGACCTGCAATCCTTGGGCCGCCATGGCGCTTTCCTCAGTGGTTCGAACCATCGCCTTTGCTTCACACCAGCTCGTAGAGCGGCGTGCCGTAGCCGACGACCGCTCCATCCTCGATCAGCGCCGCGCCCAGCACGCCGTCTACCGGCGCGAGCACGGCCTTCAGGCATGGGCCGACCTGCAGGACGCCGACCGTCTCGCCCTTGCGAACCACCTGGCCAGGGTCGGCAACCGGCCGACCGGTCGTTGGATGATCGAGACGGAACACGCCGACGCCGGGCGCGCGCACGCCTTTGAAGACCGTTTCGGCCTTCGGGGCTTCGGCCGCGGGTGTCGAGGGAACAACGGATTGCATGTGCAGGCGCAACGAAAAGCCGGCCTCCGACACTTCGATCTCGCCGATGCCGGCGCTAACACACCAGCCGGCCAGCCTTTCGAGCTCCTCAACCGTCATCGCCGCCTCGTCCCTGGAGCAGACCGCCTTCAATGAGACGTTCAAGATGATGGATATCGAAGCCGCCGGCGGCAAAGCCGGGCTCCTCCATCAGGAGGCCGTGGAGCGGCGCGTTGGTGGCGATGCCGACAGCCTCCATCTCGCCCAGCGCGCCGCTCATGCGCCGGATCGCCTCGGCCCGCGTCGCGCCATGCGCCAGCAGCTTGGCCACCAGGGAATCGTAGTGCGGCGGCACGGTGTAACCGGAGTAGAGATGCGATTCGACGCGGATTCCCGGGCCGCCGGGCGGCGTCCAGCGCTCGACCCGGCCCGGATGCGGGCGAAAGCTGTAGGGATCTTCAGCGTTGATGCGGCATTCGACGGCGTGGCCCTGGATGCGGATGTCTTCCTGGCTGAACGACAGGGCTTCGCCCCGGGCGATGCGGATCTGCTCGCGCACGATATCGATGCCGGTGACAAGTTCCGTGACGGGATGCTCCACCTGCACGCGGGTGTTCATCTCGATGAAAGAGAAGCGCCCGTCCTCGTAGAGGAATTCGAACGTGCCCGCGCCTGTATAGCCGATGGTTAGGCATGCGTGGGCACACAGCTCGCCGATCTCGGCAATCGCCTCGCGGGCGATGCCGGGCGCCGGCGCCTCCTCAATGATCTTCTGGTGGCGGCGCTGCATGGAGCAATCCCGCTCGCCTAACCACACCGCCTTGCCATGCTTGTCCGCCAGAATCTGAATCTCGATATGGCGCGGGTGCTCAAGGAATTTCTCCAGATAGACTTGCGGGTTGCCGAAGGCCCGGTCCGCCTCTTTCACCGCCATCGAAACGGCTTCCAACAGAGCGCGCTGCTCGCGCACGATGCGCATGCCGCGCCCGCCGCCGCCGCCCGCCGCCTTGACGATGACCGGATAGCCGATGGCCTCGGCAATGGCGCGCACTGCCTGCTCGTCCTGCGGCAGCGCCCCCTCCGACCCTGCAACGCAGGGAACGCCGGCAGCGATCATCGTGCGCTTGGCGGAGACCTTGTCGCCCAAGGTGCGGATCGCCGCGGCCGACGGCCCGATGAAGGCGAGGCCGGCATTTTCGACGGCCTCGGCGAAGGCGGCGTTTTCCGAGAGGAAACCATAGCCCGGATGGATCGCGCCCGCGCCGGTGAGTTGCGCGGCCGCGATGATCTCGGCGATATTGAGATAGCTCTCCGTCGCCGCAGCCGGCCCGATGCAGATCGCCCTGTCCGCCAGCGCGACATGGCGAAGGCTCGCGTCGGCTTCCGAGTGCGCTGCCACCGTCTTCAATCCGAGATCGCGGCAGGCGCGCAGGATGCGCAGCGCGATTTCACCGCGGTTGGCGATAAGGACGGTGTCGAACATCGCCGCTAGCCCAAATCTTCGAGAACGAACAGCACATCGCCGGACTGCACGGCGGCATGGTCGTCCAACGCGATCTGGACGATCCGCCCAGCGCGATCGGATTCCACGACGTTGAACGTCTTCATGGCTTCGAGGACACCGACCTTCTGCCCTTCCACGACCACATCGCCAACCGAAGCGAGCGGCGGTTCGCCTTCGGTGCCGGAACGGTAGAACACGCCGGTCAGCGGCGCGCGGATCGAATGCCGCGCGATGGGCGGAGCTGTCGAAGCCGGATTTGTGAAGACGGCAGGGCCGGCGGCTGACCCCGACTGCGGCGAAGGCTGCGACGCGGATTGCGCCAGCACCCCCTGCCTGGACATGCGGATACGAACGCCATCGCGCTCGATCTCCAACTCGGCAATGGGCGAACGCGAGACAAATTCGATCAGCTTCTGGACGAAGTCGAGATCCATCGCCGGCCCTACCGCAGCGCTTCGACAGCCTCGGCGATACGCCCGATCGCTTTTTCGATCAGGTCCATCGACGTGGCTATGGAAATGCGGAAATGCGGCGACAGGCCGTAGGCAGAGCCCTGCACCACCGCGACCCGCGCCTGATCGAGCAGGTAAAGCGAGAAGTCGTCGTCGCTGCCGATAGGAGTGCCGTCCGGGCGGCGACGACCGATCAGGGCCGAGCAATTGGGATAGAGATAGAAGGCGCCCTCGGGCGTCCGGCAGGTGAGACCGGGAATCGCGCGCAGCAGATCCAAAGCGCGGTCGCGCCGTGCCTGGAATTCGAGCGCCCGAGGGCGAAGAAAGTCCTGAGGACCTTCCAGTGCGGCAATGGTCGCGGCCTGCGAGATGGATGACGGGTTGGACGTGCTTTGGCTCTGCACGGTCGCCATGGCGCGGATCAGCGGTTCCGGCCCGCCGGCATAGCCGATCCGCCAGCCGGTCATGGCATAGGCCTTCGACACCCCGTTCACTGTCAGCGTACGGTCCTTCAGCCTCGGCTCGACGCCGGCGATGGTATGGAAGGTTCGTCCATCGAACAGGATATGCTCGTAGATGTCGTCGGTCAGAACGTGCACATGCGGGTGATCGAGCAACACCCCCGCCAGCCCCGCAAGTTCGTCGCGGCTGTAGACGGCGCCTGTCGGGTTGGAAGGCGTGTTGAGCAGCAGCCATTTGGTGCGCCCGGTGATCGCGGCTCGCAGGGCTTGCGGTGTCAGTTTGAAGCCCTGCGGCTCCGTGCAGGGAACGACCACGGGCTTGCCTTCGCCGAGCAGGACGATGTCGGTGTAGGAAACCCAATAGGGCGCTGGGACAACCACCTCGTCGCCGGGGGCCAGCGTTGCCAGCAGGGCGTTGTAGATGATCTGCTTGGCGCCGCCCGCGACACTGATTTGCGAAGGCTTGTAATCGAGGCCGTTCTCGCGCCTGAATTTTCCGGCCACCGCCTTCTTCAGCGCGGCGGTGCCGTCGACCGCCGTATAGCGCGTCTCCCCCCTGCGCATCGCCTCGTAGGCCGCCTCGACGATGTGCGGTGGCGTTGGAAAATCCGGTTCGCCGGCGCTCAGGCTGATGACGTCGATGCCGGCCGAGCGCATTTCGATTGCCCGCGCGGTGACCGCCATGCTGGGGCTTGGCTTGATGACGTCGAGACGGGGAGCGATCAGGCCCACGGGAAATCCTCGGCATGGCTGCCGCGACGTTGCCGGGCAGGTGATATCTGTTACAAATTGGATAATGTATTCTGTTTTTCACGTCAAACCTCTTTTTCTGCATCGAAGACCGGGTTATGTCTCATTCTGGTGGTGGGCCGATAGGGGAAAGTATCCAATCCTTGTCGCCACGGATGATATTCGAGATAGGGAACGCGATTGGTATGGGCACAAACTATGATGTGGTGATCGTCGGCGGTGGCGTTGTCGGCAGCTCGATCGCCTACTTTCTGTCAGCCAATCCGGATTTCGATGGCAGGATCGCGGTGATCGAGCGGGACCCGTACTACACGGCGTCCTCGTCTTCCTTGTCGACCAGCGCCATCCGCCAGCAGTTCGGCACGGCGCCCAACATTGCCATGTCGAAGTTCAGCATCGACTTCCTGCGCCAGGTAAAGACGCGGCTTGCCATCGGCGACGAGTTGGCCGACATCGGCCTGCATGAGCCCGGCTACCTCGTGCTGGCGACACCCGAGCGGGCAGACGCGCAGCGTGCCAAGAATCGCGTTCAGCGCGGCATGGGCGTCGACGCCGAACTGATCGAGCAGGTCGATCTGGCACGACGCTTCCCGTGGCTCAACACGGACGATCTCGCCCTTGGCTCGCTCGGCCTTGGCAGCGAAGGCTGGTTCGACGGCCCCGGCCTGATGCAGGCATTCCGCCGCAAGGCACGCACGCAGGGCGTGGACTATCTTGCCGCGACCGTGACCGGACTGACCATGGCGTCTCCCGGCAAGGTTGGCGAAGTGGTTCTGGACAATGGCGACCGGCTTGCCGCCGGCACGGTGATCAACGCGGCCGGGCCATGGAGCGCGGGCATTGCCAGGATGGCCGGCGCCGACCTACCGGTCGTCCCGAGCAAGCGATGCGTCTTCGTCTTCGAAACACCGGCAAGGATCGAGAACTGCCCCTTCATCTTCGACACAAGCGGCCTCTGGCTGCGGCCGGAAGGTCAGCTCTTCCTGTGCGGTATTCCACCGGTACGCGAGAACGACCCGGACGATTTCGGCCTGGATGTGGACTACGACCTGTTCGACGAGTTGATCTGGCCAGCACTCGCCTATCGTGTGCCAGGCTTCGAACAATTGCGCATGCTGCGCGCCTGGGCGGGGCTCTACGAGTACAACACCTTCGACCACAGCGGCATCATCGGCCGGCATCCCGAGATCTCGAACTTCGTCCTGGCCACCGGCTTCAGCGGCCACGGCATGATGCACGCGGCGGCGACCGGGTCGGGCGTCAGCGACCTCATTGCCTACGGCGAGTACCGATCTGTCGACCTCTCGGCCTTCCGCTACGAACGGATCGCTGGCAATCAGCCTATCGAGGAACATGTCTACTGAAGCGAAACGGGCGACATGGCATCGCAGTGACAACGGTGCTATGCGTCCACTTCTTCAATCAAAACGGCGCCAGTCAACAAACACGGCGGCCGCCTCAGGCTGATTCATGCTCGTACAGAAGAAAACCATCTCGACCCAGGTCGCCGATGCCATCAGGCAGAAGATCCTGATCGGCGAATACGAGGCCAACTTTCAGCTGCGGCAGGAGCATCTGGCCACCGAGTTCGGCGTCAGCCGAATTCCGGTGCGAGAGGCGCTGCATCAGCTTCATTCGGAAGGCTTCGTCACGCTGGTTTCCCACAAGGGCGCCGTCGTTACCTCCATTTCCCTGGACGAGATTCTCGAGCTCTACGAATTGCGAGCCCGGATCGAAACATGGCTGCTAGCCCTGGCCATTCCAAGGATGACGGAGGCAGACCTCGCGCTGGCCCGCGAGCGCGCAAAGCAGCACCAGGAGCAGGGCAAGACAGGCGAGTACTCGAACCAGCTCAACTGGAACTTCCACGCCGCGCTCTACGCGCCGTCCGGCCGCAAGGCGACGATCGAACTGGTCGGGCGCATCTACCAGCAGCTGGAACGCTACACGCGCATGATGGTGACGCTCACCGAAATCCAGGCCCAGTCCGACCGCGACCACTGGCAGCTCATCGACCTGTGCGAAGCCAAGGATACGCTGCGCGCCGTCGGCCTTTTGGAAATGCATATCATCACCAGCGGCAAATTCCTGGTCGACCGGCTTGAGGAATTGCGGGGCAGCTGATCAGTCGCCCCGTCTCCTTGTCCAGCCCCAATCCTTCGCGCGAAGATCATTTGCCGGGCAGATTGGTCGCCCGGGTCAGCAGGATCACGCCTGCCTTGTCGGCTGTGTCGTAGTAGGTGAAGCCGGTGCGGTTTTCCCGGCGCCCGCGCATCAGCACGGCAAGTCCGTCGGTTTTCGCCTTGGTTTCGGCTGCGTCCGCATCACGAACCTCGAAGCCGATATGGAAGACACCTTCACCCTTGCTGTCGAGATGAATTCGCTGCGGTGAAGGATCGCCGTTCGGCTGGCACAGCTGCAGCTGAACGTTCGGCAAGTTGCAAATCCGATATTGCATCGCCTTGAAACCCTCGGGGCTTGGGACCTGCAGTTCTTCGTATTCAGCCAGCGGCGGATAGGGCTCCCATGGCCCGATGCCGATGGAGTCGTAGTAGGCCTGCGCCTTGTCGATATCGTGCACGACGATGCAGATGTGATGCAGCTTTTCGAAATTACCCATGTCGTCACTCCCCATTCTTCTCACTCCTTGATCGGGACCGTATAGTTCAGCACGCGGCGCCCCCCGTCGGGGTAGATCGTCTCGCCGGTGATGTAGGAAGCGTCGTCGCTGGCCAGGAACGCCACGACCGAGGCGATCTCGGCTGCCGTGCCGAGGCGCCCGAGCGGTGTACGCGAAAGGACCGCCCGTCTCATTTCTTCCGAATCGATGAATGTCCCGTCCATGACCATGTCCGTGGCGATGGTGCCCGGGCCGACACCGACCACACGGATGCCATGGGGAGCGAAGGCGACGGCCGCGGTGCTGGTGACCTGGTTCATGCCGCCCTTGGAGATCGCGTAGGTGGCGACACGCGGGTTGGCGAGGCCCGAATTGATCGACGACATGTTGATGATGACGCCGCCTCCACCTTGCGCGATCATCTGGCGGGCGGCCGCCTGGGTGCCCATGAACGCGCCCTTCAGATTGACGGCGAGAACCCTGTCGTAGTCCGCCTCTGTGATGTCGAGAAAGTCCTGGACCGGAGCGATGCCGGCATTGTTGACCATGATGTCGACACGGCCGAACTTCGCCACCGCCGCTGCAATCAGCCCATCGATCTGTTCCTTCTTGCTGACATCCGTAACGACCGCCAGGACGCTGTCGGTGGTGCCGATTTCAGCGGCACATTTTTCTAGCTCCACGGCATTGATGTCGCCGAGCACGAGCTTCGCGCCTTCGGCCAAAAAGCGTTCCGCGCAAGCGCGTCCGATGCCGCGCGCCGCGCCTGTGACAACCGCCACCTTGCCTGCCTGTCTCATGTCCAATCCTTCGATCATTTGTAAGTCGGCCACCGTCTCAAGGAGTATGGGCCGAGCTTGGCTACGGATGGGGATTCTCCCACCGAAGCCTAGCCTAGCGGATAACGAAGGGATTGGCGGTCTTGCCGGCGGTGTCTATCCACACCGTCTTGGTCTGCAGATAGGAATTGATGGCATCCTGCCCGCTTTCGCGCCCGATACCGCTCCTCTTGTAGCCGCCGAAGGGCGCCATGTAGGAGACGGCACGGTATGAATTGATCCAGACCATCCCCGCCTCCATTGCGGCCGCGCCGCGCAACGCCCGGCCCATGTCGCTGGTCCATATTCCTGCCGCCAGCCCGTAGGGGCTGTCATTGGCAATGGCGAAAGCCTCTTCCTCGTCGTCGAACGGAATGACCGAAAGGATCGGTCCGAACACCTCTTCGCGCGCGATCCGCATGGTGTTGTTCACGCCAGTGAAGATGGTGGGCTCGACGAACCAGCCCTCGGCCAATTCACCCGAGGCCGGCTTGCCGCCGCCCAGCACGCAAAGCGCACCCTCGCGGCGCGCGATGCCGAGATAGGACAGCACCTTCTCGCGCTGGGCTTGCGTGGTGATCGGCCCGACCTGCGTCTCTTGCAGCGCCGGATTGCCCAGTCGAGCGCTGGCCGCCAGCGTTATGACGCTCTCCACGAACCGGTCGTGGATTTTGCGATGCACCAGCAGCCGCGAACCCGCGATGCAGGTCTGGCCACTGGCGGCGAAGATGCCTGAGATCGCGCCGTTGACCGCGCCCTCGATGTCGGCGTCGTCGAAGACGATGTTGGCCGATTTGCCGCCGAGCTCCAGCGTGACGACTTTTAGCTGTTCGGCAGCCGCTCGATAGACCGCGATCCCGCCAGGCTCACCACCGGTGAAGGCGATCTTGGCGACGTCGGGATGAGAGACGAGTGGCGCGCCGACATCAAGCGGCATGCCGGTAACGGTGTTGACCACGCCGGGCGGGAAGCCTGCCCGCGCAAACAGTTTCACGAACTCCAGCGTCGAGGCCGAGGCGTGTTCCGACGGCTTGATGACGACAGTGTTGCCTGCCGCCAGCAGCGGCGCGAGCTTCCATGTCAGGAGTAAAAGCGGCGAATTCCAGGGCACGATCGCTGCAATGACACCCAGCGGCTCGTGGCGGGTGAACGCGAACATGCCAGCCTTGTCGATCGGCAGCACCGCACCTTCGATCTTGTCGGCAAGACCGCCGAAATAGCGGAACCATTCCGGGATATAGCGCAGCTGTGCCGTCATTTCGGTGAGCAGCTTGCCATTGTCGCGCGTCTCGATGGCGGCAATGCGATCCGCGTTCTCCGCGATCAGCTCAGCCAGCCGCACGAGCAGCTTGCCGCGCGCGGTGGGCGTGATCCCGGCCCACTCCTTCGACCGGAAAGCAGCCTTGGCGGAGGCTACGGCGGCATCCACCTCGGCCTGTCCATCGCGCGGAATCAGCGCCCAGGGCCTGCCGGTGAACGGATCATGGCTCTCGAATGTATCGGCTGTCGATTGCAACCGACCGCCGACCGTGTTCTGGAAACTGACCAGCGCCATATCGGTCCTCAACAGGTGGTAAAGCCCAGATGGGCGCGAAAGCGGTTCTTGACCTCGACCGCGTCGCGCGGCGGCAGCGAGCGCGGCAGGTTCTCGGCGGTGATTTTCAGCACGAAAAGGCGCGGACCGTCGGCCGGATGCCGAAGCTCTTCACACAGCGTGTCGACCTCCTCCAGCGTACGCAGCTCGGCGGTCTTCAAAAAACCGCAAGCGGCCGCGACCTTGTCGAAACCAATGCCCTTGCCGGTATGGCTGGACTGCATGCCGGTCTCGCCGAAATGCTGATTGTCGAGCACGATCAGGTCGAGATTTTTCGGCCGCGCCACCGAGATCGTCGCCAGCGAACCGAACGCCATGAGCTGTTCGCCATCTCCGGTGATCACCATGACCCGCTTCTGCGGCTGGGCCTGGGCAAGCCCCAGGCCGATCAGCGCAGCACCGCCCATGGCGCCCCACAGATAATAGTTGTCGTTGCGGTCACCGGCAGCATGCACGTCGTAGCTCGGCGAGCCGAGACCGGTCACGACCAGGGCTCCGTCGCGGGCGTCAAGCAGCTTCTTCACCGCAACCCGGCGGTCCATCGTCGGTAAATTCATGTCGCTCACCACTTCTTCTTGCCGAGCAGCCGCTGCCCGATCAGCACGGCAATCTGCTGGTCGGCGTCGAAAGCCATCAAGGCTGCCTGCGCCACCGTCTCCACGAGATCGGGACCGGTCTCGGCGCGCAGCACCCTGAGGCCGATCGCCTTCAGCGAGGCCTCCGTCGCCTGCCCCATTGGCACCTGCCACGGATTGAACTCGGCCCACTCGCCTCGCATCGTCACCAGGACGAGCAGGGGAAAGCGCGCCTGCACGGGAAGCGACAGCATGTTGATGCAATTGCCGACGCCTGAGGATTGCATGAGCACGACGCTCCGCTTGCCGCCGAGCCAGGAGCCTGCGGCAATGGCGATGCCCTCCTCCTCCGTCGTCAGCACATTGGTGACAACCTCGGGATCCGTGCTGAAGCGCTCAATCAATGTGGTGTGGCCTGCGTCGGGCACGTAGGACATCTGGCTGATGCCGGCGGCCTTGAGCACGTCATAGACCGGATCCGGCCACTGCTTTTCAGACGCCGCCGGAGCGGCTGCAAGTGCTGCCGCTTGCGGATGTTTTGCTTCTATGCTCGCCGTCACCTTGGACCCCCGGGAATTTGGATTGGAACCAGGTTACCTCGGCTGTCCAATCTAATCTTCGTCCCTTTATTGTGATCAGATATAATGATATTCGATAGCTCATGGAGTTATCGCAGCTACGCACGCTCATCCACGTCGCCGAACTCGGCAGCCTCAGCAAGGCCGCCGACCGGCTGCACATTGCGCAGCCGGCGCTCAGCCGGCAGGTGCGCATGCTGGAGGAGGAATTGGGCTTTGCCCTTTTCCTGCGCCATGGACGCGGCATGGTGCTGTCTGAGCAGGGCAAGGAGGTGCTGGCGCACGCCATGCGCGTGATGGCCGAGATCGACGAGATCCGCGCCACGGCCACGCCCGCCGATGCGCCGCTAACCGGCGAAGTGGCCATCGGCCTGCCGCCCACCGTTGCCGACATTATTTCGCTACCGCTGGCGGCCGCCTTCGGCAAGGCCCATCCCAAGGCCAAGCTCAGGCTTGTCAGTGCCTACACCGGCTATCTGCTGGACTGGATGCACCGCGGCGAGGTGGACGTTGCGGTGCTCTACGACCCGCGCATGGCGCGTTCGCTGCGCTCGCGCCCGCTGCTCCTGGAAAACCTGTTCCTGATCGGACCGCCGGACGCGGGTTTTTCAACCGTGCGCGCCGTATCGTTCGCCTCGCTCGCGGGCAAGCGCCTGCTGCTGCCCAGCATCAAGCACGGGTTGCGCATCATCGTCGAACGCTGCGCCACGGATGCCGGCATCACGCTCGATGTCGGCATCGAAGCGGACTCATACTCCGCGCTGAAGGACCTAGTGCGCAACGGCCATGGCTGGACGATCCTGCCGCTCGCTCCTATCCATGCCGACGTGACCGCCGGGCTGCTCACCGCCGCGCCGTTGATCGATCCGGTGCCCGTGCGCCGCCTGATCCTTGCATACCCGGCGGACCGGCCTGCCTCGCGGCTGGCGCGGTTTGCCGGACAAGCGATCGAGGACATCGCCAAGGATCTTGTCGGGCGGGCCGTCTGGGTTGGCCAGCTTCTCGGTCCTCCGCCATAAGCATTTGAATTTCGTTATATCTGCTCACGCCTGCCTTGCATTGCGGATAGGGCGTCGAGGCGCGATAGTGAGGCCTGCAGCAAGACGAAAAGCCGGACAAACCTCATGGAACACTACCAGGACATTCGCGATGCCGTCGCCAGGTTGTGCGCGCGCTTTCCCGGAGAATACTGGCGCGCACTCGACAGGGACATGACCTACCCCGGTGAATTCGTCGCAGCGCTGACGCAGGCCGGTTGGCTCTCGATCCTGATCCCGGAGGCCTATGATGGCTCGGGCTTGCCGCTTTCGGCCGCCGCTGCCGTGCTGGAGGAAATCCAGCGCGCCGGCTGCAATGGTGGCGCCTGCCATGCCCAGATGTACACGATGGGCACGCTTGTTCGCCACGGCTCGGAAGCCCAGAAGCAGCGATATCTGCCGAAGGTCGCCACAGGAGAATTGCGCCTGCAGGCCTTCGGCGTCACGGAACCGAGCAGCGGCACCGACACCGGCGCGCTCAAGACTACTGCTCGCCTCGACGGCGATCATTTCGTGGTCAAGGGCCAGAAGATCTGGACCAGCCGTGCCGAGCATTCCGATCTGATGCTGCTGCTGGCGCGGACCACGCCGCTGAAGGACGGCATGAAAAAGACCGACGGCCTCTCCGTCCTCATCGTCGACATGCGCGAAGCCGTCGGCAACGGCCTCACAATCCGGCCGATCCGCACCATGATGAACCATGCCACCACGGAAGTCTTCTTCGACGATCTGCGCGTGCCGGTCGAAAACCTGATCGGCGAAGAGGGAAAGGGATTCCGCTACATCCTCTCGGGCATGAACGCCGAGCGTATCCTGATTGCCGCCGAGTGCATCGGCGATGCGAAATGGTTCATCGAAAAGGCCAGCACCTACGCAAAGGAGCGGCATGTGTTTGGCCGGGCAATCGGCCAGAACCAGGGCATCCAGTTCCCGATCGCAAGGGCCTACGCCAACATGCGCGCAGCTGAATTGATGGTGCGCCAGGCGCTGAGCCTCTACGAGGCCGGCAAGAACCCCGGCGCTGAAGCCAACATGGCCAAGATGCTGGCGGCCGACGCTTCGAACGAAGCCGCCAATGTCTGCATCCAGACTTATGGCGGGTTCGGTTTCGCTGAAGAATACGATGTCGAGCGCAAGTTCCGCGAGACGCGTCTCTATCAGGTCGCGCCGATCTCGACCAACCTCATCCTGTCATACCTTTCCGAGCACGTGCTTGGACTGCCGCGTTCCTACTAGGAGTCGTCCGTGAACGTCCTCATCGTCTACGCCCACCCGGAAGCAAAATCCTTCAACGGCGCCATGAAGGATCTCGCCGTGGAAACCCTGACCCGCGCCGGCCACGACGTGGTTGTCAGCGACCTCTATGCGATGGGCTTCAATCCTGTCGCAGGGCCGGGCGACATATCGGGCGAGCGCAACGATCCAGACTTCTTCAGCCTGCCGCGCGAGCAGACCGCCGCCTACGAGGCCGACGCACTCGCGGCCGACATAAACGCCGAGGTCGAAAAGGTGAAGCGGGCGGATTTCGTGCTGTTCCAGTTCCCGGTCTGGTGGTTCGGAATGCCTGCAATGCTCAAGGGCTGGGCCGATCGCGTCTTCGCGCGCGGTTTCGCCTATATGCCGGGCCGCAAATACGACACCGGCATGTTCAGGGGAAAGCTCGCCATGGTGGCCGCCACCACGGGCACGTCGGCCGACACCTACGCGCCCGATGGCATCGACGGCGACATCCTCACGGTGCTGTGGCCGATCCACAATGGTCTGCTGCGCTATTCCGGCTTCGACGTGCTGCCGCCCTTCGTCGCCTATATGCCGGGCCGTGTCGGCGACGATGGCCGCAAGGGCTATCTGGAAGCCTACCGCAAGAGGCTCGAGGACATTGATGGCACGCCGCATCTGTTCTTCCACGCAGCCGAGGACTACGGCAAGAACGAGCGGCTGAAGCCTGGTGTGCTGGCGCGCTCGGGAGTGCAGCGCAATGTCTGACGGCGCCCGCCCACTGGAGGGCCTGTTTGTCGTTTCGATCGAGCAGGCCGTCGCCGCTCCGCTCTGCACGGTCCGCCTTGCCGATGCCGGCGCACGCGTCGTGAAGATCGAGCGCCCGGAAGGCGAAACCGCGCGTCACTACGATTCCGCAGTGGAGGGCATGTCGGCTTACTTCGTCTGGCTCAACCGCGGCAAGGAGAGCGCGGTGCTCGACCTGAAGACCGAGCACGACCTGGCTCTCCTGCGCCGGATGGTCGCGCGCGCCGACGTCCTCGTGCAGAATCTCGTGCCGGGCGCCATCGACAGGCTCGGCCTCTCGGCCGATACAATTGCGAAAGAGTTTCCTCGGCTGATAGCCATCAACATCGTCGGCTACGGGCAGGACACGCCCTACGCGGCCATGCGCGCCTACGACATGCTGGTGCAGGCCGAAAGCGGCATCTGCGCCGTTACCGGCACACCGGACACGCCGAGCAAGGTCGGGGTTTCCGCCGCCGACATCGCCACCGGCATGAATGCCCATGCAGCGATACTCGAAGCCTTGTTGGCGCGCCAGAAGACTGGGCGCGGTCGCATTGTCGAGATTGCCATGTTCGACGCCATGGCCGATTGGATGACCGTGCCGCTGCTGCACTACGAATATGCGGGCCGTGAGACCCAGAGATATGGCCTGGCGCACGCTTCGATCTACCCCTATCGACCCTATGCCTGTCGGGATGGCAGCGTGGTCGTGTCCATCCAGCAGAACAATGAATGGAAGCGCTTCTGCACGCTCGTGCTGCAAAGGCAGGATCTGTTCGCCGACGAACGCTTCGCCACCAATGCCTGGCGGGTGGCCAATCGCACGGCACTCGACGCCGAGATCGAACCGATCTTCGCGGCAATCGACTGCGAAGTGGCTATAAACCGTCTCAACGAGGCGCAGATCGCCTGGGGCCGGGTGAGCGCAATGAACGACCTGCCGCACCACAAGGCGTTGCGCCGGACAGAGGTGGCGCTGCCGGACGGCAGGCGCATCTCCGTGCCGATGCCGGCAGGGCGGTCGGAGGGGTTCGCAACGGTCCCCAGCGTTCCCGCCCTTGGCGCCGATACGGACCGGATCCGGTCCGAATTCGCCGCCTGACGAGGACCTGATGAGCCTGGACATAACCACGCTGCAGGAATGGGTTGGACGCACACACACGGTCGAGGACATTGTCACCCCGCGCCTGCTGGCCAGCTTTGGCGCCACGCTTGGGGACCACGCGGCGCAGACTGCCGAGGGCGCGGCCCCGCCAGGACTGCACTGGTGCCTGACGCCGGACATTGCCGCCATGCGTGAACTCGGACCTGACGGGCACCCGGCCAAAGGCGGCTTCCTGCCACCGGTGCCGCTTCCGCGCCGCATGTGGGCTGCCAGCGACGTGCGTTTCATGGCGACGATCCGCTCCGGCGACCCCATCCGCCGCCGCTCGACATTGACCGCCATAGAGGAGAAGCATGGCCGCAGCGGCCCCCTCACCTTCGTCACGGTCCGGCACGACATTGCCAACGATTCCGGTCCGGTGATCGAGGAGGACCAGACCATCGTCTATCGCGCCGCCGAAGCTGCTGCGGCGACCCCTGCCCCGCCGGCCAATTCGCCCCTGGCCGCATCGCACGAGCGCACGATCAACGTCGATCCCGTGCTGCTCTTTCGATATTCCGCGCTGACGTTCAACGGGCACCGCATCCACTATGACGCGCCCTACGCCACGACGGTCGAGCACTATTCCGGGCTCGTCATCCATGGCCCGTTGCAGGCGACGCTGCTGATGAACTTCGCCACCGCCATTGCCGGCACGTCGCCGCGCCGTTTCTCGTTCCGCGGCGTGCATCCCGCGACCGGCCCGCAGCGCCTGCTTTTGAGCGCAACATCCCGAGGCCAAGATGGCATGGCCCTCGAGGTACGGTCGGCCGACGGCCATGTGACGGTGAAGGCCACGGCGCAATGGTGAGCTTCGTCACGCCTGTGGTGCCGCTCTTCGTACCCGGCTCGCGGCCGGAGCGCTTTGCCAAGGCCGACAGCAGCGGCGCGGATGCGGTCATTCTCGACCTCGAGGATGCCGTCGCCCCTGGCGACAAGGAGCGCGCCCGGGAAGCAGTCGTTGCCCATGCAGCCGTGCTGACATCCGCGGTCGTGGTTCGCATCAACGCCGTCGGCACACCCTGGCACGAAGTGGATATCGATGCCGTGCGGCGCCTCGACGGCGTCTCCGTCATGCTGCCCAAGGCCGAGCGGCCGGAAGACATTACTGATATGACCAGGCACATGGCACGCAGCGTTTCCGTCATCGCGCTGGTCGAGAGTGCTGTCGGCCTTGCCAATCTGCCGGACATATTGGCCACGCCCGGCGTCGTTGCCGTCGCCTTCGGCTCGGTCGACTTCTCGCTCGATCTCGGTTGCGCGCATGATCGGCTGATCCTGCTTGCGGCTCGCAGCGAAATCGTCTGGCGCTCGCGCGCCGCTGGCCGGGCCGCGCCGATCGACGGCGTAACGACCGACCTGAGCAATCCTGAAATCACGGAGGATGACGCCCGCCACGCCATGAAGATGGGTTTTGGCGGCAAGATGGCCATCCATCCGAGGCAGATCGAGCCGATTCGCAATGGCTTTCGCCCGAGCGAAAATGACATCACATGGGCACGCGACATCATTGGCGCGGCCTCATCAGGCGAAGCCAGCCAGGTGAACGGCGAGATGGTGGATCGGCCGGTCATCGAACGTGCAAGGCAGGTCCTGCGCCGGGCCGCTTTGGTCTAAAGGGCATGCCAGAGGAGGAGCAACAGATGAGCACGGACACCGCCGATTGGCCGACCGCCAGGCTCTGCTCGTTCATCGCCGAACTCGACTTCGAACAGATCCCGCCGCGCGTCGTTCATTTCGCGAAAGGACTGATGATCGACTGGCTCGGCTCGGCGCTGGCCGGCAAGGGTGCGCACCAGGTCGAGATCATCGACGGCTTTGCGCGTGCCATGGGGCCGGCGGACGGCCCAAGCACCATCATCCCGACGCGGCGGCGCACAAGCCCCTATTTCGCGGCGATGGTCAATGCGGCGGCCTCCCATATCGTGGAACAGGACGACGTTCACAACGGCTCGGTCTTTCACCCGGCGGCCGTGATCTTTCCGGCGGTCCTGGCGGTTGCCGAGGCTGAGGGGAAGACCGGCCGCGACGTCCTGACTGCCTGCATCGCCGGCTATGAAGTGGGCATCCGCGTAGGAGAATTCCTCGGACGCTCGCACTACGAGATATTCCACACCACCGGCACCGCTGGCGCTGTCGCCGCGGCCGCGGCGGTCGGCAGATTGATCGGACTGGACGCAGCCGGTCTCAACCATGCTCTCGGCTCCGCCGGCACCCAGGCGGCAGGGCTCTGGGAATTCTTGCGCGATGCCGCCGATTCCAAGCAGCTTCATACGGCGCGAGCCGCCGCCAACGGCCTGTTTTCTGCCTATCTGGCACGCGATGGCTTCAAGGGGGCCGCGCAGATCCTCGAAGGGAAAAAGGGCATGGCTTCAGGCATGTCCAGCGACGCCGATCCGGCCCGCCTGACGGACGGCCTCGGCAGCCGTTGGGCAACCGAGGAGACCTCCTTCAAATGGCACGCCGCCTGCCGGCACACCCATCCGGCCGCTGATGCGCTGCAGCTTCTCATGCGCGGCGAGGGGCTCGGTCCGGACGACATCGCTGATGTGGTAACCCATGTCCATCAGGGAGCCATCGATGTCCTGGGCGCGGTGGTCATTCCACAAACCGTCCACCAGGCGAAGTTCTCCATGGGCACAGTGTTGGGCCTCATCGCCGTCCATGGCGTCGCCGATCTCGACGCGTTCGAACACCAAGCACTTGCCGACACGCGCGTCGCCCGTTTCCGCGCCAAGGTGCGGATGGAGTTCGACGCCGAGATCGACAGACTTTATCCCAAGCAATGGGTCGGCAAGGTGAGCGTCACGACCGTTGACGGCCGCAAATTCAATGCCCGCGTCGACGAGCCCAAGGGAGATCCCGGCAACACCCTTTCGAAACAGGAACTGGAAGCCAAGGCTGTACGCCTCGCTGAATTCCGAGGCGGCGCCACCGCCGACGAGATGCGCGCGTGTATAGCCCGCATCTGGAGACTCGATCAGCCCGGAAGCACGGCGCATATATTTGCTGAGAGTTAGCCCGCTATCGCGCCGAAGGACTGCATCCGCCCGAACGGATGGAGAATTGCCCGCGGCCGGTCGTGCTATGGGGCGTGCGCAGGAGCGACCGCAGTTGACTTCAGAGGCGATGTCAGCTTTCGGGAGATCACCCAGTGTCGAACGGCCGACTTGAAGCGCATTGCTGCCATTTGCGAAGATTGAACAAACGCTACTGAATTTGGGTCGTCAATTGCGAACGAGCGCATAACGGGCAGTTCGATTCCTTTCGCGCCGCCCTGTGTTGTAAAGCAGTTTGACGATAATGGTGGGCCCGGAGGGCATATTAAAATCCTTGGTTTTGTTGAGTTTTTCGTGGGCCAGAATCTGAAAGCTTCCCGTATCGTTTCGTATGCTCCCGCGACCCCAAACTGCCGACCATAGCTGACCTCGTTTTACGAACGTTGGGAGCAGGGTCCAGAACGGCGGAAATGGGGCCGGAACCTGACTGACAGCTTCGCGACTTCGGGATGGCCCTAGCGGACGTTTTACAAGTCTGGCATGTCCCATCGGAGACTCGACGACGTCGCTAGGCGAGAAGCGCCGAAACGCTTGTCCAATTATCCCCGGCCCGTTCCGCTTCGATCGCCTCATCAGGAGGCCTCTGGTCGCGCACCAACTTGACGATCTGTTAGCCATGGCAATTGTCGACTAGTATACTTAGCTGGAGTGTTCATGCTGAGGTTCTTGTCAGCGCGCCGCAGTCGCTAGAAATCCGGCCGGGCGCCATGCCACAGCCCGGCGCCAGCGAAGTGGTCGTTCACGTCAGCCGTGCCGGCATCTGTGGCTCCGACATTCACATCCTGCATGGCTCCAATCCGTTCGCCGTTCTATCCGCGCGTCATCGGCCATGAGTTCGCGGGCACCGTCACCGCGCTCGGACGCCATGTGACCGGCGTTGCCGTGGGAGGAGGCCGCGCGGTGGTCGACCCCGTGGTGTCGTGCGGCCACTGCTATCCCTGCCGGATCGGCCGTTCCAATGTCTGCGCCCACCTCGAAGTGATCGGCGTCCATCGCGACGGCGGTTTCCGTAACTTCGTCGCCGTCCCGGCGCATAATGCCATTCCAATTCCGGCCGACATGCCGTTCAGTCTGGCGGCGCTGGCCGAACCGATTTCGATTGCCGCCAACGTCCTCGACCGCACCGGCTGTGGCTCTGTGATACTGCTGATCAGGGTGCCGGAACCGTCGGCGTCACGGTGCTGCAGGTTGGCAAAATGCATGGTGCCCGCTGCATCGTGGCCGACATCGATGAAGCTCGCCTCGAGCGGGCGCTACGCTTCGGTGCCGACAAGGTGATCCACTCCGTGCGCGATCCCGTGCCGGCTCGCGCCTGAATCGCCGGCTGTTGCCACGCGTCGTCGAATGGCTGGCCGACAAGCGGCTCGATCCGCAAGGCATGATCAAGTAGCCTATAACTCATTGAAATTGCATTAAAATATCCCTATAGTCCCAAAAGAGACCGACACCAGAGCCGTCAAAAAATTACGCTTTTGGTTTTAAAGGGAATTCGCCGCAAAGAATTTTCGAGGGTTCACCAACTATCGGGACCAATCGGGCGATTTTTGTACCTCACGACGTTCGACGGCCTGCCCAAGCCGTTTAAAGAAGTACCGTCACCGCTCCAATAAGGCATTGGCATGGGCCATAACGATCGACAAGCAACCGGTGTCGCACACACCCTGCAGCGGGTGGTGTGTTGCGACCGCGCTGGCATCCACTCGATTTTTGCTGAAATTCCGGCTAGCTTGGCGACAGATGGCTCAATTTCTGGTCGGTGAATCACAATGAGACCGCCCGTCAAGAGAATAATGGGCGGCACCTTTGGTCCCGAGGCGAGTGCAATGGCGCACGAATGAATTCTACAACAATGCGCCGTGCGACGCCAGCTACCTTGCCCTTTCGTATACGATCAAGCAATTGGCTATATGGGCAAGATAGGGGAATTTCACCTTTACCAGTCCGGATCGGAATCAAAAGGGATGATTTCTGCCGATTTTTTTGACATCGCTTTCCTCCTCGATCCATCCCACAATACAACAGGAAGTCTCTGCTCACACCCGCGCGGCGATATCCGCCACCCATCTAGTTCCGGACTCGCGATCAGAAAGCATATCTGAACGGCATTCCATAGAAGCAATATAAATTGAAAATTGCGGCCAAACCCAGGATGGTTTCGAAGCCGGCGGGCCACTCACGGTCTCAAGGCGAGAATTTAAGAGACGTTCAAGAATGACCCAGCACGCAGAAAACGCTCGAATTCTCATGTACAGCCACGACACGTTCGGGCTCGGCCACTTGCAGCGCTGCCGGACTATCGCGCATTCGCTGGTCGAGGATTTCCGTGGGCTTCAGGTGCTTATCATTTCGGGTGCGACTATCGCCGGCGCCTTCGACTACCGCGCCCGTGTCGACTTCGTGAAGATCCCCAGCGTCATCAAGTTGCGCAACGGCGAATACACCTCGTTGGAAAAGGACATCGATCTGCATGAGACGCTAAGGATGCGTCAGTCGATCATTCGCCACACAGCCGAGACCTTCCGGCCGGATATCTTCATCGTCGACAAGGAACCGCTCGGCCTGCGCGGTGAGATTGAGGACACGCTGTCCTACCTCAAGACGCGGGGCACCACGCTGGTGCTTGGCCTGCGCGAGGTGATGGATGCACCGCATCTGCTCGAAGCAGAGTGGGCGCGCAGGGATGTGATGCGCAAGATAGGCCTGTTCTACGACAAGGTCTGGGCCTATGGCCCGCCGGATTTCTACGATCCATTGACCGGCTTGGATGTGCCGCCGGCTGTCAGGGCAAAAATGAGATTCGTCGGTTTCCTGCAACGGAGCCTGCAGCGGAACCAGTTGCCCGGCCACCGGCCAGAGGGCGACTATATCCTGGTTACCACCGGTGGCGGCGGCGACGGCGCCGAATTGATTCACGACGTCATCGATGCTTATCAGCACGATCCGAAATTGCAGCACAAGGCGCTGATCGTGCTTGGGCCTTACATGCCGGCTCGCAAGCGCAACAAGTTGCTGAAGAAGGGGGCCACGATCCCCTACATCAAGATTATCGAGTTCGACAACCGCATGGAAGACCTGATTGCCGGCGCCAAGGCGGTAGTGGCGATGGGCGGTTACAATACTTATTGCGAGATACTATCTTTCGACAAGCCGGCGCTCATCGTGCCGCGCATCGAACCCCGCCAGGAACAACTGATCCGCGCGCGGCGCGCAGCCGAACTGGGCCTCGTCGAAATGCTTTTGCCGGAGGAAGCCAAGGACTCCCAGCGATTTGCCGATGCACTGGTGGCGCTGCCGAATCGGCCTCGTCCATCCCAGAGTAATCCACATCTGACCCTGGAAGGGCTCCCTCATATTTCCGAAATCGTCGCGGAATTGCTCGACCGGCAGGCTGGCCCTCACCTTTCGGTTATTGAAGGCATGAACTGAGTTGCAACATCGCAAGATCGTCGTGGTTCTGAAGGGTTATCCGCGGCTGTCGGAAACCTTCATCGCGCAGGAACTGCTCGGACTGGAGCGTGCGGGGTTCGATCTGATACTCGTTGCGCTCAGGCGGCCGACCGACGCAAAACGCCACCCCGTGCATGACGAGATCAAAGCGCCCGTCCATTATCTGCCGGAATATCTGCATGAAGAGCCGCTGCGCGTGGTTCGCTCGCTTTCTGCTTGTTTGCTGCGGCCGGGCTTCTGGCGTGCACTGGGATCGCTGGCCGTCGATATGCCGCGCGACTTTACGCGCAATCGCGCGCGCCGTTTCGGGCAAGCGCTCGTGCTAGCGGCCGAATGGCCCGAAGACGCGGTATGGCTGCATGCGCATTTCGCGCACACGCCGGCATCGGTGACGCGCTATGCCAGCCAGCTTCTTGGTCTGCCCTGGAGCTGCTCGGCCCATGCCAAGGACATCTGGACTTCGGCGGATTGGGATCTGGCCAGCAAGCTTTCCTCGGCGCGCTGGACGGTAACTTGCACGAAAACCGGCTTCGACCGTCTGAAAAAACTCGCCGACGGCAACTCGTCAGTGCATTTGAGCTATCATGGGCTCGACCTTGATCGCTTCGGCATTTTCGGCGAGGCACGAAAACAGCATGACGGCTCGGCGCCGGACGAACCGGTTATCGTTCTGAGTGTCGGGCGCGCCGTTGCAAAGAAAGGTTACGACACCTTGCTGGAGGCCCTTGCCCTCTTGCCCGGTGATTTAGCGTGGCGTTTCGAGCATATTGGCGGCGGCGAGGAACTGGAACGGCTCAAGGCGTTGGCGCAAAAGCTCGGACTGGATGGTCGCATCTCTTGGAAAGGCGCGCTCGCGCAGGAAGAGGTGCTTGAGCACTACCGCCGCGCCGATATCTTCGCCCTGGCCTGCAGGATCACCGCAAATGGTGACCGCGATGGTCTGCCGAATGTTCTGGTGGAGGCGGCCAGCCAGCGGCTTGCCTGCGTGTCGACCGATATTTCCGGCGTGCCGGAGCTTTTATCGCCGGATGAAACCGGGCTGCTGGTTCCGACGGAAAACCCAATTGCCCTGGCACAGGCGCTGGAGCGGCTGATCCGTGATCCCGTGCTGCGTGCCCGCCTCGGCGACACCGCAGAGGCGCGCGTGCGCGGCAATTTCGATCACATAGCAAGCATTGGACAGCTCAAGGAGCTGTTCGAACGGGAGTGGCGGGCCGCCGAATGAAGCGGCTGCGCGCGTTCTTCTATGTCCAGCACCTGCTCGGCATCGGCCATCTCGCGCGCTCCAGCCGCGTCGCGGCGGCTCTGGTCGATGACGGGTTTGACGTAACCATCGTCACTGGCGGAGCGCCGGTCGCGGGGTTTCCGGGATTGGGGGCAATATCTGTAACCCTGCCATCTGTCACCTCCGGTGATGAAGGATTTTCCGGTCTTGTCGACCTGCAGGGCAAGCCCATCGACGATGATTTCAAGAAACGGCGTTCAGAGATGCTGCTGCAGGCATTCCGGGATTGCAGGCCTGATATCGTCATTGTCGAGGCGTTTCCATTTGGGCGCCGGCAGATGCGTTTCGAACTCTTGCCGCTGATCGAGGCCATCGACGCGGCGTCGCCCAGACCGCTGCTGGTGACGTCAGTCCGTGATATCCTTCAGGAGCGCGTCAAGCCGGGCCGAAACGAGGAAACGGTCGATCTCGTTAACAGGCATTTTGACCTTGTCATGGTCCATGGCGATCCGGCTTTCGCAACCATCGACAAGACATTTCCACTGGCGGGAGCGATCAGGGCCGAGGTTGCGTACACGGGGCTCGTTGCCGCGCCACCAGCGCCCGCGGCCTCCGAGCGTTTCGACGTTGTGGTGTCGGTTGGCGGCGGGGCCGCCGGAAAGAGCCTTGTCCGGTCCACCATCGCATTAGCGCGGAATGCCGACAACGCCTGGAAATGGTGTCTGATCACCGGCCCAAACCTGCCGAAGGACGAATTTGACGCGATTACACGCGATGCGACGCCGCGCCTGTCCATCTTCCGGTTTCGCGAGGATTTCGCCAGCTTGCTGACCGGCGCCCGCCTGTCGGTCTCGCAGGCGGGTTACAACACTGTCTGCGATGTCCTGCGCGCGCGCTGTCGCTCGCTGCTCGTTCCCTTTGCAGCCGGCGGGGAAACGGAACAGACGGTTCGAGCCCTTATGCTCGAAGAGCTCGGCCTTGCAACGGTGCGGATGGAAAAGGACCTGACGCCTGAGTGTCTGGCGCAAGCGATCGAACAGGCGCTTGCGGGACCGGCGCCAGCGGCGCATCGTCTCGATCTGGAAGGCGCCCGTCACTCTGCGCAAATCCTGCGCGAGCGGCAACGAACCTGGTCCTCGAAATCCTAACGCAGGTCGCATCTCGTTGGATTCGCGAAACGCGCTTCAAACAGTTCCAATCAGCATGAAGCGCGTATATTTTTTTGTCGGCAGTTCGCCGGAGAACCTGATCTCCCGTAGCGCCGCCATTGCTTCGAAGGCTGCAAGCGAAGCCACGCAGTTGATGTGCGTCGGCTCGCTGAAGTAATCGTTCGATTGCAGCAGCACATTCGTGCCCCGCGGAAGCAGGGCAAGCCAGGCACCCAGCTCGGCTATGTGTTCGCAGCTCGTATTGACCACTAGGTCGGGCCGCCCGGCGGCATAGTCGAGTGCGTACATATCTTCCGTCAGCGCCCGGAAGCGGTCGCCGGCTTCCCGGTTGAGGGTCCGGGCGACCGGCCCGACTTCCGGATCGATGTCGATGCTGTCGATCGCCGCAATGTCGAAACGGGCGTCGTTGAAAAGCATTGCCGGCAATACGCCGTACCATCCACCCAGCACCCATATACGCCCGAACCGGCCGCCGCAGCTTCCAAACAGCTCGTCGAGCGCCCACATCTTGCAAGCGACCTGCTTGTGGTTGAAGGCGTTGGCGATGTCGGCCGTCGGATGCTTGGCGATGACGCGCGCCAGCCCGGCGACGAGAGGGTGGTCGACATAGGCGGCAATTCCCCGGGCGAGATCCAAGGCTTGTTCGTGCCCGCCGGCATTGCGTGCTTGTGTGACATCCATCATATTCGTCCTCTATGTTGGGATTTCGGGCGACACAACGCAATATTGCCTCACGCGAGCCTGTTCGACTTGCGGATAAGACGATGCCGCCAGCCGTTTCGCCGTTGCACGGTGGCGAAGGGGGCCGATTGCGTCTGTCCCGACCAGCGGCGTCCATCCGCGAAGACATTGCCGATACATCGTTTGCCAGCAGGTGCTTTCACCGCCTGCATCCTCCAAACTGACAGTCGCATATGGAACCCAGCCTAGCCCGCTATATCTGGACGCACACCCGGAAGCAGCAGATCTGGATATTGATGATCGTCCTGCTTTCGATGATCCCATATTTCATGTCCTTCGACCTGCCGAAGCTGATCGTCAACGGCCCGATCCAGGGGAAGGGGTTCGAGCAACCCGGCACGACCCTGCCCTTCATGAGATTGCACTATAACCTGCCGTTCATTGGCGAGGTCCAGTTCTTCTCCGGTTTTCAGCTTGACCGCAAGGAGACGCTGCTTGCCCTGTGCCTTGTGTTCCTCTTGCTGGTCGTCATCAACGGCCTGTTCAAACTCTACATCAACACCTACAAGGGCCGCCTCGGCGAACGCATGCTGCGGCGTATTCGCTTCGATCTGATCGATCGTGTGCTGCGGTTTCCGCCGATTTACTTCAAGCGGGTGAAATCCGCCGAAGTGGCGACCATGGTGAAGGATGAGGTGGAGCCGCTGGGCGGCTTTATCGGCGATGCCTTCCTGCAGCCGGTGCTGCTCGGCGGCCAGGCGCTGACGGCCATGCTGTTCATCATGGTCCAGAACGTCTGGCTCGGAATGATAGCGGTGGTGATCGTGATCATCCAGATCGTACTCATCCCGCGGATGCGGCGGCGGCTGCTCGTGCTTGGGCGCCAACGGCAGTTGACGGCGCGCGCGCTTTCTGGCCGGGTTGGCGAAATCGTTGACGGCATCGGCGCGGTTCACGTCCACGATACGTCGAACTACGAGCGCGCCGACATAGCTGCTAGGCTAGGGCTCATCTTCAAGATCCGCTTCGATCTTTACCAATGGAAATTCATGGTAAAGTTCCTCAACAATTTTCTCGCACAGCTCACGCCCTTTCTGTTCTACATGATCGGCGGGTATCTGGTCATCGGGGGCCGGCTGGACGTCGGCCAACTCGTGGCGGTGATCGGAGCCTACAAGGACCTGCCCGGACCGATGAAGGAACTGATCGACTGGGATCAGGATCGGCAGGATGTCCAGGTCAAATATCAGCAGGTCGTTGAACAGTTCACCGTCGAGGATATCATTGCGCCGGGAATCGCGGCACTGACGATCGACGATCCCGGTCCGATGACAAACCCGCTGTCGGCGGTCGGTCTCTCCATGGCAGACGATGGCGGTGCAATGCTCCTCAACCGTGTCTCCATGCAGGTCAAGCCGGCTGAGACGGTGGCGCTGGTCAGCACCCCGACAGGCGGAGCGGAGGCGCTAGCAGAAGCCTTCGCGCGTCTGAACTGGCCAGAGAGTGGAAAGGTCGCTTCGGGCGCCGATGACCTGCTTGAACTCCCCGAAGCCGTGACCGGCCGGCGCATGTCTTACGCCTCGTCGGATGTTTTCCTGTTCCAAGCAAGCCTGCGCGATAACCTGCTCTACGGGTTGAAGCATGCACCGCTGACATCGGTGACTTATGACGGCGCCGCGGCAGACCAGCAGCGCTGGAATATGGACGAGGCGCGCCGGTCGGGCAATCCGGATTTCGACGTCCATAGCGACTGGATCGACTATGCTTCCGCCGGTGCTACCGGCCCGCACGACCTCTTTGAAGCGGTGCGCCGGGTGCTCGACGCGGTTCTTCTGTCGCGCGACATTCTGGATCTTGGCTTGCGCTCTTCGGCCGACCTCACGCGTCACACGAAGCTCGCCGGGCGGATCGTCGAACTGCGTGCAGCGCTGCGAACCCGGCTGGAACAGGAAGGGCTGCGCGAACTGGTGGTTCCTTTCGAGCCGGGCGCTTACAACACGGAAGCGACGATCGGCCAGAACTTGCTTTTCGGCGCCGCCGCCGGCCCCGAACTGGCCGACAAGGCTCTGGCGGCCAATCCCTACTTTGCTTCCGTGCTGAAGCAGGCCGGCCTCGACAGCACGCTCTACGAGATGGGCATGGAGATCGCCGAACAGGCGATCGAGCTGTTTGCCGACCTGCCGCCAGATCACCAGTTCTTCCAGCAGCTCGCCTTCATGAGCGCCGAGGAGATCCCCGCCTACGAGACCTTGCTGCAGCGGCTCAAGAACCGCCCCTACGAGGCGGTTTCGGAGGCCGACCGCGCCATGATCATCACCTTGAGCTTTGCCTATATCGAGCCCCGGCACCGCTTCGGCCTGCTGACCGACGAGTTGATGAGCAAGATCGTCGCCGCACGCAACCAGTTCTATGAAAACCTGCCGCCCGAACTGCACAACGCGATCGAACGGTATGATCCTGCCAAATACATTGCCGCGGCCACCGTCATGGACAATGTCCTATTCGGCCGTGTGGGAAACAACCATCCCGACGCCCCGGACCGCATACGCTCCATCGTCTATGACATTCTTGACGAGCTGGGGCTCTATGCCGAGCTTCTGGATGTCGGCCTGGACTTCAACGTCGGCGCCGGTGGAAGGCGGCTGACCGGCGGACAGCGACAGAAGCTCGATGTTGCCCGGGCTCTGCTCAAGCGTCCCGATTTTCTCATTCTCAACCGGCCGCTGTCGGCGCTCGACCAGCGCATTCAGGACAAGGTGCTGCGAAACGTGCTCGAGGAAGCCAGACGCGACGGCCATTCGCCGGCAATTGTGTGGGTCGTGACGAGTCCGGCAATGGCGATGATGTTCGATCGCGTTATGGTCTTTGACTCGGGTCAATTGGTGGAAGACGGTACACACGAGACACTTTTGGCAGAGAACGGTATCTTCAAGGAACTTCTGTCATAGTCTGGCAGACGCGAATTTAGGAAGGTTTGCGACAATGCTGCTCAAGGATGAAGTTGGAATGCTGCAACGCGTTCCCTTGTTCTCTGGCATTGAGCCGGCAAAGCTCAAGCTGCTCGCGTTCACATCCGATCGCGTGAATTACAGCGCCGGCCAGATTCTTTTCCGGCAGGGCGACGAGGCAGACGCTGCCTATGTCATCCTTTCAGGCAGGGCGGATATTCTGGTCGATTCCGACAGCGGGCCGATGAAAGTTGCCGAACTGCTGCCAAATTCGATTGTCGGCGAGATCGCCATATTGTGCAACAGCTCCCGCACTGCCACCGTCAGCGCGGCAAGTGATCTGGAGGCCTTGAGAATCCGCAAGGATCATTTCCTGAGGCTTATGAAGGAGTTCCCGGAAATGACCATCGAGATATTGCGGGTTCTTGCCGATCGGCTAAGCCATACGACCGCGGATCTGATCGACGCACGAAGCGCCTAGAGCTATGATGGGCGAAAGGTAGCATGGACGACGATTTTTTCCTGGTCAGATTTTGGGGCGTGCGCGGCAGCATTGCTGTATCCGGGCCAGAATTCGCTCGCTATGGCGGCAACACAATCTGCATTGAGATGCGATGCGGCAAGCATACGCTTCTGTTCGACGCAGGCTCTGGCCTGCGGCCTGCCGGCAAGGCGCTTCAGGCGTCGGATGTGACCGATTTCGACCTGCTTTTCACCCATTGCCATTACGATCACATCATCGGGCTGCCGGCTTTTGCGCCTATCTTCGACCCGAGCGTCAAGCTTACGCTTTGGTCCGGGCATCTTGCAGGACGCATGACGACCCGGCAGATTATCGATGAGTTCATACGGCCGCCGTGGTTTCCGGTGAAAATGAACGTCTGCAAGGCAAATCTCGACTGCCGCGATTTCGTATCCGGAGACGTGCTTCGGCCGCGCGAAGGGGTGGTGGTTCGGACCGGCAGTCTCACCCATCCGGGAGGCTGCATAGGCTACCGGATCGAATGGGGCGGCCGCGTCGTGGCGGTGATCACCGACACCGAGCACGAGCCGGACAAACTCGATCAGTCGGTGCTCGACCTGATCGAAGATGCCGACCTCGTCATTTACGATTGCACCTACACCGAGAAGGAAATGGAACGCCGCCGCGGTAACGGTCACTCGACATGGCAACAGGGCGTCAAGCTCTGTGAGGCGGCCGGTGCACGGGCGCTTGCACTGTTTCACCACGATCCGACACGCACCGACGAGCAACTGGACGAGATGGAGAAGCTGGCCAAGGACAGGTTTGCCGGCGCTTTTGCCGCGCGGGATGGCCAGATGCTCAAGTTCCCGGTCTCATCGCACAGAAAGCGCTGAGCTATTTTCCTTTACCCGCGTGGCGCCCGATCAATGTCCTGATCGGAAGCCATGCACAGGGTTCAGCCTGTGCGGTGACTGTCAACAATCGTTCGAGGAAAAGCCAGGCCGATTCATCATGTACAAGATGGTGGGTGAGCAGGCCGATCGGCTCGCCGTCGGATGCATGCTGCAAGTGTGCGATGATAGCCTGGACCAATACACCATGATCGCGGCAGCCGCGCGTGCCATGCCAATCCATGATGTCGACATTGCTGTTGATGACCGCCAATGAAGCCGGCTTCGGCGGCCCATAGACTGACAAGGCCGCAAAACCTATCGATCCAAGGTCGGATACCACGCCGGCGTCGATCCTGTTCCAGGGCGGCACCAGCATCGGAACGGCACGTGCGCCGTGCAGGCCGGTTACTCGCGACAGTCCGCGAGCCAGATCATCGAGCACCGCCTCGCGTGGCCGATGCGCGCCGAGCTCCTGCTTTTTCTGGTCCTCGGGCGCATGAGTCCGGTGCGCCCAGCCATGGATGGCGACCGTGGCATGCGGGGCCTCGTCGAGCCGGGCGACAAGCTTCGCGTCGGTCAGGGCCGGAATGACGGCCAGAGTGACCGGAACCGCGAATTCACCGGTGAGGTCGAGCAGCCGATCAAGCGCAGGCGTCGGATACACGGCGTCGTCGTCGCGCAGCCAGAACTCCGCCTTTCGGCCCGCCCGTTGCAGGCGCGCCAGCTCTTCCACCAAGGGCTGCCAGATCGGATCGGACGTCATGAGACCGGGACCTTCGCAATAAGTTCGGCCAGACGCGCAGCTGCGCCACCGAGGGAACGTTCTTCGAGAACGAAACGCCGGGCTTCCGCGGCCATGATGGTTCTTTCGTCGTCCCGGGCCAGAAGCCTTTCAATGGCGGAAGCGAACGCCGCGACATCGCCCGGCGGGGTGAGAAACCCGGTCTGGCCATCCCGCACGACCTCCGGCACGCCGGCGATGTCCTGGGCCACCACCGGAAGGCCGGCGGCCTGTGCTTCAAGATAGGCAACGCCGTAGGCCTCGCCATAACCCGGCCAGACATAGATTCCCCCGGTGTAAAGGACATCCGGCACGGCGGCAGGCTCGATCGAGCCGATCCATTCGATACGATCGGCGGGCAAGCCGGCGAATTGCGCTTCGACCTCGTCGCGAGCTGGCCCGTCTCCGACGACCGACATGGTCCAGGGCATATGGCCGATCAAGCCGAGCGCTTGCGCCAGCATGCGATAGCTGCCCAGTTTGTCGCCCGGGCGCATCATGGCGACGGTAACGAGGCGCGTCGGACAACCCCGTGCCGGGATTTCCCGGAATGCCGATATGTCGATGAAGGGCGAAAGCATACCGAAAGCGGCCTTGGGAATAGCATCCGCCAGTCCCTGACGATCCCTTTGGGTGAAGCAGATGTTCAGAGCCGCTTGTTCGATGGCTCGCGCCACCAATGCTTGGCTATCGGCCCACAAGCCGGCATTGCGTCGCCTGGAATAGGAGGCTTCCGCTGTCACATAGGGGACAGCAAAGGCCGACGCCAGCTCCGGCCCGATCAAGTCGGGCGCCTTGTAATAGGGATGGTAGGTGAACCAGAGATCGGGCTTGCCGTCACGATCCCAAAGCTTGGTCAGCCGCGCGGCTTCCTCTGCGGCCTCGATCTTGAGTGCCTCGAAACTTTTCGACTCCGGCTGGCGTAGATAGAAGCGCAACTCAGATGCCAATTCGACGCTATGCCCTCCGTACTCCAGCGCTTTGACAAGCATCCGTGCCATCTGGCGGTCGCCGGAGACAACGGGATGATTGGGTGACTTCAGCGGCGCGTAGAAGGCAATTCGCATCGCGCGACCTATCATCGGAAAGCCTGCGCAAGTCAATTTCGAAGCGTAATCGACTTCACCTTCAAGCCGTGGAATGTGCTATCTAATGGCCATGGAACCAGCTGTCGCGTCCGACCCGTTTGTCGCTTCTTTGCCTGTCTTCGCAAAGTTCGAAAGCGTTGCCGATATCGATAACTATCGGCCCCTCCCCGATGGCTGGGCGCTGGCCACTGCCGACATTGTCGGCTCGACCAAGGCGATCGAGGCGGGGCGCTATAAAACCGTCAATATGGCCGGCGCAAGCGTCATTTCGGCGCTGCTCAATGCGCTGGGTCGGCAAGATCTCCCCTTTGTCTTCGGCGGCGACGGCGCACTCGTGGCGTTTCCCGGCTCGGCGCTGGAGATCGCCCGCAACGCGCTGGCGGCCGTCCAAAGATGGGTGGCGGACGAACTGGGCCTGACCTTGCGCGCCGCGATCGTGCCGATAGGGGACATAAGGGCGCAGGGCCTCGACGTTCGCGTGGCGAGGTTCCAGGCCTCCGAAGCGGCCTTCTATGCCATGTTCGCCGGCGGTGGCGGCAGTTGGGCGGAAGCTGAGATGAAAGCGGGGCGCTACCGCATCGATCCTGCGCCGGTCGGCGCGCGGCCGGATCTGACCGGCCTTTCCTGCCGTTGGAACCCGATCGAAGCACGGCATGGCGAAATCGTCTCGATCATAGCCACACCGGGGGCGTCGCGCGACTTGCGCGGGTTTCAGTTTCTGGCTTCCGACATCATCGCCCTCGCCGGCAGGCAGGAGCGCAATGGCCACCCGGTGCCGGTGGACGGCCCGGGCTACAGTCTGCTGCCCGCCGGCCTGGATGTCGAGGCGCGGGCGATGGCCACGGCAGGATGGCGGTGGCGGTCGAAGCTGTGGATCGTGTTCCTGATGACGCTTACGGCTGTAACCGATCGATTTGGCTGGACGATTGGCCGTTTCGATCCGAAGGTCTACAAACGCGAGGTGGCCAGCAATTCGGATTTCCGAAAGTTCGACGACGGCTTGAAGATGACCATCGACGTTGACGCGGATGTGCTGCATCGGATCCAAGACCGGCTGAAGCAGGCGGAAGAGGCGGGCATCTGCAATTATGGCCTGCACCGCCAGAAGTCGGCCTTGATGACCTGCCTCGTCATCTCGCCGCTGCAGCGCGATCATGTTCATTTCATCGATGGCGCCGCCGGCGGCTACGCGATGGCTGCCGCAAGCCTGAAGGCGAAGGCGCCGGTCTGCTGACTGCTTGTTTCCGCAATATGCCCTCACTCATGGTTCTTGGCACCGGTGAGCCGCGCCATGGGAGCGGGTAGCCTGTCCGAATTGACGGGAAAGCAGATTTTTGGACGCCTAACGATCAACATATGACCGTCTTCTGAACCGGATTTCGAGGTGCGTCGCGCAAGTCGGCGTGATCGGACCGAGCTATGTCGGGTTGCCGCTGTCGGTTGCGATCGCACGCGCCGGGTTCCCGGTTTCCGGCTTCGACATCGAAGCCCGGAAGGTCGATGCCTGAGCCAACGGCCAATCCTAATTGAGGCAGTGACGTCGACAGCCGTGCCGGCCGGGCGGTTCCGCACCACTGCGGATTTGCCGAACTAGCCGTCTGCGATGCCATCATAATCTGCGTTCCGACACCGCTGACGAAACACCGGGAGCCGGAGAGGATCCCCGAAGGATTCGATGCTGTCGTCGTGGCAACCTACCACGACGCGATCGACTATCAGGCGATCGCTGATCACGCTCCTCTGGTCGTCGACACACGCAATGATTTTGGCCGCCTCGGGCTGGTCCAAGAGACAGTGGTGGTGAAGGCCCGACGATGTCTGAGACGGCGAATTCTTTGCCCGATGTCAGGATCGAGATTGCACTCCGCCGGAAGCCTCGCCACATAGGGTTCCAGGTGATAGATGCTGTTTACGCCTGCTTCCTTCCTGCAAGGAGTTATTTAGGAAATTCTTCGCCGGCTTTCGTCGCCGAAGCCGGCTTCACTGCCTTCACTTGTGTGGCGGATCAAAGGAGATGGCTCGTCTTCGACGGGTTTGAGATAGCATGAGCACAGCGCAAGCAGAAGTTTCCACCATTCTCATGGATAAAGTTGCCGACTGGCTGAGCCAATCGGCGCTGGCGGGCAACGACCTGGAAACATTGGTAAAGGGCTTTTGTGAACGGTTGGCTGCTGCCGGCCTGCCGCTGAAGCGGGTGCATTTGAGCTTTTCGATGCTTCATCCGCTCTATGACGCGCTTGGTTTTACCTGGCTTCGCGGCCAGGGCCTGGAAGTGGAAGGCTTCCGCAGTGAGAACGGCGTTCATTCCGACAGATTCCTGACCAGCCCATACTACCATCTGCTCAGCAACAAGCTCGACCACCTGCGGCGCCGGCTTGACCCGTCGGTGCGGTCGGAGTTTCCTGTTTTCGACGACCTCAGGCGTATGGGCGTCACCGATTACATGGCATTCGTGCATCCCTTCAACGGCGATACCAGCCAGGGCATGATGGGGTCGTGGTCGACCGACAGTGCGTCTGGCTTCAGCGACGGCATGATTTCGGCGCTATTGCGGATCCAGAACTATCTCGCTATCGCCACCAAGATGGCGGTGCTCACCAAGCTCGCCGACAACATGATGACCACTTATCTTGGCGGCGACGCCGGCAGACGTGTGCTGGACGGCCAGATCAAGCGCGGCGAGGGTGACACAATCCGGGCCGCACTGGTCATGGGCGATATGCGGGGGTCGACAAGGCTTGCCGAAACCTCCGGTCGCGAAATCTACATCGATACGCTGAACCAGTTTTTCGATGCCATCGCTGCACCTTTCAATCGCAAAGGCGGGCAGATCATGAGTTTCCTGGGGGATGGCTTCATCGCCGTCTACCCCTGCGAAAGGCATCGCTCGCAGTCCGAGATCGCCTGCCAGGCTGCTCTTGCGGCAGCGCACAAGGCCAGCGCGCGCATGATGGAGCTCAATCTGCGCAGAAAGGAGCAGGGGTTGGGCGACATAAAGTTTGGTATCGGCCTGCATGTCGGCAATGTGATGTTCGGCAACGTCGGACTTACCGACCGGCTGACATTCTCTGTCTTCGGCTCGGCTGTAAACGAGGTCCAGCGTCTCCAGACCCTGACCAAGAAATATCCGCACAGCGTTCTCGCCAGCAAGGACTTCGCCAGCTATTGCGGCGACAACAGTTGGCTGACGCTCGGCACGGAGGAACTGGCGGGTATCAAGCAGAAGCTGACGGTGCTTTCACCCGATTTGTCGGGTGCTCTCGCGCTCGATGAAGACGCTGCGCCGATTCAGGACCGGATATCGGACGCCGAGCAGGTCATGCTGCTTCATCGCGATGCCGCGCGGTTGTCGGCAAGCGACCGGAGGAAGCTCCAGTAACCGACACGATCCGGTCCGAAAGCCTTGGTGTGCAGCCCGGTCGCCGGTTCCGTCGCGGAATTCGATTCGAATCCAAGTTGCTCTAGGCTGGCAATACGCTAGTCTCGCTTTTTGGGTCTGCCGCCCGGCAGACTGCCAGAGTGGGGCTGGTGTGAGGATGAATTCGGGCATTGATCTGCTGCGGATCGAGGATCTTGGCATCTCTTTTGCCATGATCGGGGGACCGTTGCATGCCGTCAGACGCGCAAATCTCCGCGTCCTGCCCGGCAAGGTTACCGCGCTTGTGGGCGAGTCCGGTTCCGGAAAATCGGTTCTCAGCCAGGCAGTGATGGGCATTTTGCCGAATACGGCCCACGTTCGCGGCCGTATCCTGTTTTCTGATCCTGAAAAGCCTGGCACGACGCAAGACATCCTGCAGATGCAGCGTGACGGAACCGAAATCCGGGCGTTGAGAGGCAGCCGCATCGGCAAAATCTTTCAGGAGCCAATGACATCGCTCTCGCCGCTGCACACGATCGGCAACCAGGTCAGCGAATCCTTGCAGATTCATACGCCTATGGCTCGGGCGGAGCGCAAGGCGCGGACCGAGGAAATGCTCGGCCTTGTCGGCTTCCCCAATCCCAAGCGCGCCTACGACATGTATCCATTTGAACTTTCGGGAGGATTGCGGCAACGCGCCATGATCGCCATGGCGCTTATCTGCCGGCCTGCTTTGTTGATCGCCGACGAGCCGACGACGGCGTTGGACGTCACCATCCAGGCGCAAATCCTGCAATTGCTGCGCGGGCTTCAGACCAAGCTGAACATGGCGATGCTGCTGATCACGCACGACCTCGGCGTGGTCGCCAATGTCGCCGACGAGGTGGTGGTCATGTACCATGGCGAGATCATGGAAATGGGGCCTGTCGAGGCGATATTCCGCCGGCCGGGCCACCCTTACCTGAAGGGCCTAATGGCAGCCGTTCCGCATTTCGACCTGAAGCCCGGTGAAAGGCTAAAGGCGCTCCGCGAGGTGCCGGTGAATGTCGGGAACCTGCTCGGCAAGCAGACTGCCCCGGCATCGAAGGGGCCAGACGACATCCTGCTGTCGGTAAGGGATCTGACCAAGACCTTCACCATCCGCAAGTCAGGATGGTTCAGCGGGGGTCATCAATCCTCTGTTCGCGCCGTGGACGGCGTGAGCTTCGACATCAGGCGGGGTGAGTGTCTGGGTCTGGTCGGCGAAAGCGGCTGTGGCAAAACAACCGTCAGCAAGATCCTCATGCGGGCCATTACCCCCAGCGGCGGTTCTGTGATCTTCAACGGCCGCGATGGACCGACCGACGTCCTGGGCGCAGAGGGAGATGCCCTGCGCATATTGCGCGCGAAAATCCAGATGGTCTTCCAGGACCCGGTTTCGTCGCTTTCACCTCGCATGACGGTGGAGAACATCTTGAGCGAGCCGCTGGAGATCCATGAGCGTGGCAATGCGGCGTCCCGACTCGCCACGGTCAAGAGCCTGATGCAGGCAATCGGGCTCGATCCGCGCTTCATCAAGCGTTATCCGCACAGTTTCTCCGGCGGGCAGCGTCAGCGCATCGGCATCGCGCGCGCATTGGCGCTGGGGCCTGAACTCCTGATCTGCGACGAGCCGGTTTCGGCGCTCGATGTCTCTGTCCAGGCGCAGATCCTGAATCTTCTGAAGGACCTGCAAAAAGAACTGGGCCTGACCTACCTGTTCATATCCCACAATCTGGCGGTGGTGGACTACATGGCAGACCGCATCGCGGTGATGTGCGGCGGGCGTATCGTCGAGCTTGCGCCGCGCGAAATTCTGCTCAGGAAACCAATCCACCCCTACACGCGCTCCCTGGTCGCCGCGGTACCTTTCCCCGATCTCGACCGGCCGATGGATTTCAAGACGCTGAAGCTCGGCGGCGCTTCTGACACCAGCGCATGGGGACCACAATTCCGCGAAGAAGGCGACGAGGATGTCCTGGCGCCGCTCGATCTTGGCGGCGGCCACCTCGTGCTGGCCCGACGTTCGGCCGATGTCAGCGAGTTACGCCATTGATCAGCCGTCGCACCGTCCTTGGCGTGATGGCTTCGGCACTCCTGCCGGGCACGTCGCGCGCTGGCGACCTGGAGCCGGAATTTCTTCGGCCGCAGCTGACGGCCAGGGCGCTGCCAGCACTCACCGAGCGCCTGCCCAAGAGCCCGCGCGCCTTGAATCTCGCCACGATGGGCCGGCAGCCGGGCCAATATGGCGGCACGCTGCGTACGATCATCGGCAGCCAGAAAGATATCCGGATGATGACGATTTACGGATATTCTCGCCTGGTCGGCTACGACGAAAAGCTTAGCTTGCAGGCCGACATTCTCGAAAATTTCGACGTCGCGGATGATCGCATCTTCACGTTCAAGATACGGGAAGGACACAAATGGTCCGACGGCAGCCTGCTGACGCCGGAGGATTTTCGCTATTGTTGGGAAGATGTCTGGCTGAACGATGAGCTTTCGCAAGGCGGGCTCGCCCCGACCCTGATGGCGGACGGCAAGCCGCCACGCTTCGAGATCGTCGATCCGTTGACGGTGCGCTATAGTTGGGATGCGCCCAATCCCGACTTCCTGCCCAAGCTCGCTGCCGCTTCGCCGATATCGCTTGTTCTGCCATCCGCCTATCTCAAGCAGTTCCACAAGAAATATCAGGATCCATTCCGGCTCGCCGGCCTGATGAAGGAGAACCGGACCCAGAAATGGACGCTCCTGCATATCCGTATGTCGCGGCAATATCGCCCGGAGAACCCGGAACTGCCGACGCTCGACCCCTGGCAGAACCGAACCAAGCCGCCGGCCGAGCAATTCATCTTCGAGCGCAACCCCTTCTTTCATCGGACAGACGAGAACGGCCGGCAACTGCCCTATGTTGACCGAATCATCATGAATGTCAGCTCATCGGCGATCATCTCCGCGAAGACCGGGGCGGGCGAGAGCGACCTGCAATGCATGGGAATTGACTTCAGCGATTACTCCTTCCTGAAGGACGCGGAGAAGCGCTATCCGGTGAAGATGCACCTGTGGAAACGCACACAGGGTTCTCGGCTGGCGCTGCTGCCGAATCTGAATTGTGCCGACCAGGTGTGGCGTGGCCTTCTGCGTGACGTGCGCGTGCGCCGCGCACTTTCGCTCGCCGTGGACAGGCGCGAGATCAATATGGCCGTGTTCTACGGATTGGCGCAGGAAAGCGCCGATACGGTTTTGTCCGAGAGCCCGCTCTACCGGCCGGAATTCGCTAAAGCTTGGGTTGCCCATGATCCCGACCAGGCCAACGCGCTGCTCGACGAGGTCGGGCTTCTGGCACGTGACGATGACGGCCTGCGGATACTTCCCGATGGACGCTCTGCCCAGATCATCGTGGAAACCGCCGGCGAAAGCACGCTGGAAACCGACGCGCTCGAACTCATCACCGATCACTGGCGAAAGATCGGCATCGCCCTGTTCATCCGGACTTCGCAGCGCGACATCTTCCGCAGCCGCGCGCTTGGCGGCCAGATCATGATGTCGATGTGGTCGGGCATCGACAATGGCGTGCCGACCGCCGACATGAACCCGAGTCAGTTGGCCCCCACAATCGACGATCAGCTGCAATGGCCGCTCTGGGGTGCTCACTACTTGTCTCATGGCAAGATGGGCGAGGCGCCCGATCTTCCTGCAGTGATCGAGTTAATGGTTTTGCTCAAGCGCTGGAACGCATCGACCGAAGCGACAGAGCGCGCCGAAATCTGGAATTCGATGCTGTCGATCTACACCGATCAGGTGTTTTCGATCGGGACCGTGAACGGAACGCATCAGCCGATTCTGGTGTCCTCACGGCTGCGCAATCTGCCTGACAAGGCGCTCTTCGGCTACGATCCGACCGCCTATTTCGGTGTCTACATGCCGGATACATTCTGGCTTGGAGAGTCCTGAGCGTGCTTCGATATATTGTCTGGCGCATTACTGTGATGGTTCCAACGCTGCTGGTGATATCAGCGCTGGTGTTCACGATCATCGAACTTCCCCCCGGCGACTATTTCGACAGCTATGTCGCCGAGCTTCGGGCACAGGGCGAAGGGGTGGATTCCGATCGCATCGAGATGATGCGCAAGGAATATGGTTTCGACAAGCCGCCGATCATTCGTTACTTCTATTGGGTCGGCGGGATGCTGCACGGCGATTTCGGCTATTCCTTCGAGTATGAGTTGCCGGTTCGCGACGTCGTCGGGGACCGAATGTGGCTGACTGTGCTGGTTTCCTTCGTCACGATCATCTTCACTTGGCTCATCGCCTTTCCGATCGGCATGTACTCCGCGACGCATCAATACAGTTGGGGCGATTACGGCCTAACCTTTTTTGGCCTCCTAGGCCTTGCCATTCCGAACTTCATGCTGGCGCTGATCCTGATGTATTTCGCCAACATCTGGTTCGGCACGTCCATCGGCCATCTCATGGACCCGCAATATCTCAGCGAGCCGATGAGCTGGGCCAAGGCGAAGTCGATACTCTCCCATCTCTGGATCCCGGTCTTGATCATCGGCACCGGCGGCACGGCAAGCATGATCCGGCGGCTGCGCGCCAATCTGCTCGATGAGCTACACAAGCAATATGTGGTGACCGCGCGCGCCAAAGGTCTTCATCCGTTCAGGGCGCTGGTCAAATATCCGCTGCGCATGGCGCTCAATTTCTTTATTTCCGACATCGGCTCCATCCTGCCGGCCATCATCTCCGGCGCCGAAATCACCGCGATCGTGCTGTCTTTGGAAACGACCGGGCCAATGCTGATCAAGGCGCTGCAAAGCCAGGACATGTATCTGGCGGGGTCGTTCCTGATGTTCCTCGCCTTCCTGACGGTTATCGGCGTCCTGATTTCCGACCTGGCGCTGGCGCTGCTGGATCCACGAATTCGTTTGCAGGGCGGCAGCACCAAATGAAAACGGATTCGCCGCTCCCCGCTCCGAGTGCTCCACTAGAACACTATGTTTCCAGCGCGCCCTTTGACCTGCAGTCGGTCGAGGCGATGACGGTGGAGCAGTCGAAGGTCTTTCAGGCGTCGCAGTTGCGGCTGATGTGGTGGAAATTCCGCTTGCACCGGCTCGCCCTTGTATCCGGCATATTCCTGGTAGTGCTTTATTTCGGGATATTAATCTGCGAGTTCCTGGCGCCCTACAACCTGCACACGCGCAACATGGACTACATCTATTCGCCGCCGCAGCAGGTGCACCTGTTCCACAACGGCCAGTTCGTCGGGCCGTTCGTCTATGGCCGCCAGATGACGCTGGACATGGACACGCTCAAGCGGAACTACATCGACAACCAGGACGATGTTCAGCGGCTCCGTTTCTTCTGCAAGGCCGATCGTTACCGGTTCTGGGGCCTGATCGAAGGTGACAGGCATTTTGTCTGCGCTGCCGAAAACGGTCAGCTTTTCCTGGCGGGCACCGACCGGCTGGGGCGCGACGTGCTCTCGCGCATGATCTATGGCGCACGCATTTCACTGACAATCGGCCTCGTCGGCATCAGTTTCAGCTTCCTGCTGGGCATCGTCATCGGCGGACTGGCCGGTTATCACGGCGGTATCTTCGACCTGATCGTTCAACGAATAATCGAAGTTCTGCAATCGATTCCCAGCATTCCGCTATGGTTGGCCCTGGCGGCGATCATGCCGATAACCTGGAGCCCAATCCTGATCTATTTCGGCATCACCGTCATCCTCGGAGTGCTCGACTGGACCGGACTGGCGCGGGCCGTGCGTTCAAAGCTTCTGGCCTTGCGCGAGGAAGATTACGTTCTCGCCGCGCAGTTGATGGGCGCCGGAAGCAGCCGCATCATTAGGCGGCATCTCATTCCCGGCTTCATGTCGCATCTGATCGCGACGGCGACGCTCTCGATTCCTGGCATGATCCTGGGCGAGACGGCGCTGAGCTTCCTCGGGCTCGGCCTGAGGGCGCCGATAACCAGCTGGGGAATCCTGCTCACCGAGGCGCGCAGCGTCAGCGTGATCGCGTTCTATCCATGGCTTCTCCTGCCGATGCTCCCCGTCATTCTCGTCATCATGGCGTTTAACTTCCTCGGTGACGGCTTGCGGGACGCCGCAGATCCCTACAAGTGAGGTCGTTATTTTGCCGCGCGCCGTGCCGCCTATTCCACCCGGTATGATCCTTGCCGGCTGCCTGTACGGTTGTTGCAGTGTTCATCGTCCGCCTCTATATGTTCCGACACGTGATCGAGTTTGGCACTACGCCTTCGGGATACACCCGTGAACAGTTCGTGTCGGAGGCATTGCCGATCTTGAGCTGGTTCAGGACACACAAAGCATATGAGTCGCCTTGAGAATTTCATCAGCAGGATGACCGCACAGCGCGACATTCTCGACCAAGTCTGCGTCGAGGTGGCGAAGATGGAGGGGCTTGTGCTCGAGCTCGGCCTCGGCAACGGACGGACGTTCCACCATCTGCGCGAGCGCCTGCCCGGGCGCCGGATCGTGGTGTTCGACCGCGAAGTCGGTGCACATGCCAGCTCAATTCCCGAAGCCGAAAACCTCGTGCTCGGCGAAATACGCGAGACGGCCCGCAAGTTCATTGGCATCGAAGCCGCCCTTGTTCATGCCGACATCGGCACCGGCTATGACGATCGCGATGCAGTGACTGCTACCTGGCTTCCCGATCTGATTGCGAGCCTGCTTCGCGTCGGCGGCTTCGCGGTCAGTGGCACGCCGCTCGATCACCCGCTGCTGCAACGCCTCCCGGCGCCGACTTCAGAGCCCGCCGATCGTTATTTCCTCTGCAAGCGCGTGTGAGCGGCCGAGAGCCCTCATCTTTTCACGCAAACGATGCTCTACCGCAATTCCAAGGGAAAGTGCTAGGCGCTTTTCCCGAAAACCGTTTACACTTCCTTGGAATTGCTCTGGACGGCCCAATTGCTCAGGGGATTGTATACACCGCTATCTCCCGCTCGATGCCGCGCAGCGAGACTTCGTGAAGCACGGGCGTCAGAGCGTTCCTGCGCAACAGATCGGCGGTGAGATTGTCGTCGACCACTGCACGGGTGGCGAAGATAGCCTGTGCGTTGGCCAGGTTCTGGACCCGTGAAGCAATGTTGACCGTCTGGCCGAAATAGTCCTGTCGCTCGTTCATGGACACGGCGATGCAGGGGCCGGCATGGACACCGATCTTGAGCAGCAGATCCTCGCGCCCGCTTCTGTCATTGAGCGCACGCATGGCATCACGCATCCTGAGGGCCGCAGCCATCGCGCGATCAGGCGTCGCGAATGTCGCCATCACCGCATCACCGATGGTCTTCACCACCGCGCCTGCCTCCGCCGCGACGATCTCGTGCAGAACCTGGAAATGCACGTGCACGAGATCGAAGGCTGAAAGGTCGCCCACCCGCTCGTAAAGCGCGGTCGATCCGCGCAGGTCGGTGAACAGGAAGGTGAGGCTGGTGATCTTCAGGCGCTGGTTGATGTCGAGCGTATCCGTACGATAGAGGTCGCGGAACGTCTGGTTGGTGAGCAGGCGCTTGGCGGTCAGAAAAGGCCGGCGTTTGCCCAGGAGATTATGCAATGCCTCGCCGGCGATGAAGACTGCCGGCAGCACGCGGGTGTCGGTCCTGTTTTCCAGCGAAATACGCAGCGGACCGGGTAGCATTTCCAGTGTCTGGTTCTGGACATGGTCGCGGTCGAAAGCCAAAGACAGGCTTCGCCGCTCTTTTGTTGGTTTGCCCTTCGCGTCGATGAACTGCGCTGAATGGGTGACCGGCTCGAAGACGATGATGAATTCGGGCGGAAGCTGTATAAGCAGGACGGCCTTTTCACCCGGCGCCAGCTCGATATCCTCCAGCGAGAACGCTCCTATGTTTTTCGCCAGATCCTCTTCCGGCAGATCGACGCCGGATCCCCAGTAAATCTGGCGAAAATATTCCACCAACGGCAGTTCGTGTGGATTGTGGGCGGCAATCCTGCGCACGCGAGGGCTGACGGTGAATGTCACCTCGACCATCTCATCAAGGGTCGGCGAATAGCCTTCGGAGCATAGCGCGCAGGTGTATTCGTCCTTCTGCAGGGTTTTCAGCGTAGCGTTGGTGTCGAGCACGCCGCCACAGCCGGGGCACAGAACATTCCATGAAATGTCGAAGATGCCCACCCGCGCCGCATGGAGGAAGGCGCTTATGGCGCGTTCCTCGTCGAGGCCATGCTTGCTGGCGAAAGCCGGCACATTGATGCGGCAAAGTTCATAATCCTTGCCTTCCGCGATGGTCCGCCGGATCGCGTCGATTGCCTGGAGATCGACATCGGTTGATTGCCGCAAAAGCGAGAACAGATCCTGAATTTCGGTCATCGTGCAGGCTCCGGAAAATGCGCCCCCTAGGTGGTTCACCGGAACCGGTCTTTGTTCCGAGCGCTCCATCTTACTTCGAAACGGATCGTACGGCCATTCGAATGGCAAAGCCCGCGCGACGGTTCAATTTCCGTCGGGATTTTCACCGATCGCAAGCGGCACTATGGTGAGTCCATGGGGTATTCATCTTTGGGACTTTCTCCCGCGCCGACACCCGGCAACCCGCCATTTCCCGCGGCCCTGCGGCTTTTCTCGGCGGGGGTCATCATCGTCCTGATCGTCGGCGCCGGCCTGTTTTTCGCGCCTGCGCTGGTCAAGCCGCGCTGGCCCTGGGCCGTCACGCCGTTCAATGCCCGCTTCCTCGGCGGCTTCTACACCGCCGAAATGGTCGTGATGGCGGCGCTGCTGGTCTGGAACCGCTGGTCGCCAGGCAGGCTCGTGCTTGTCATGGCCTTCATCTTCACCGTCATCGTGTCGGCGGCTTCGTTCTTCAGTCTCGGCTATTTCAACTTCGAGCGCAAAGCGCCCTGGCTCTGGTTCTTGGTCTATCTTGCTTCGGTCGCGGTATCCGGATCGTTCCTTTGGCGGGCCAGGGGCCGTCCTTCCGCAAAGGGCGTGACCTTAAACTCTGCATGGCGCGGCTACATGTCGATGGAAATGGTGATCCTCGGGCTCTATGGCGTCGGTCTGTTGCTGTTTCCCCTGACATTCGGCGGCTTCTGGCCGTGGCCGATCGACGCCTTCCACGCTCAGGTCTACAGCGCCATCTTCCTCGCCGGAGCGGGCGGCACATATCTCGTCAGGAAAAGCGCGCCGCGCGAAGAGCTGCTGGTGCTCGGTCTGGCGCAGTTTCTGGTCGGCTTGTTTGCCATCCTTGGCCTTGTCATCACCGAGGCCGCAGTGCACCGGATCGACTGGACGGCGACGGGAACATTGTGCTGGCTCGCCCTTTTCGGCTGGATCGGAATCAGCGGCATCTTCAAACTCTACGCCGTCTCCTGGTACTTCAGCGCGCAATCGGCATCATAGGATGATGAGATGGCTGGATTTTCAGATGATGTCCGGTGCATCGTGCCGGGCCCATTGCCTTTGCCGGGAAAGCCATGACCAGCACGACCTCGCCATTCCCAAAGAAAATCCAGCCGCAACTCCGGGCCATTCGGCCAAGCGATGCGGAGGCGCTTTGCGCCATCTTCAACATGCCGGGCTTCCGCTGGGGCACGCTCAGGATGCCATTCGAGATGGTGGAGCAGGTAGAACGGCGTATCGCCAAGTCCGGCCAGGAAACCACCTGGATCGTTGCCGAGCTGGACGGCAAGGTCGTCGGCCATGGCAGCCTGGTCGTGCAGGGTTCGCCGCGCCGTTCGCACATCGGTGAGATCAATATCGGCCTTGACGATGGCTTTGTCGGCAAGGGTATCGGCTCTGCCATACTTGGCGCGCTGCTTGACGTGGCCGACAACTGGCGCGCCCTGAAGCGAGTCGAATTGACCGTCTATGCCGACAATGAACCGGCCATCCGCCTCTACACAAGCCACGGCTTCGAGGTCGAAGGCCGGCATGTGAAGGCCGGCTTTACCGAAGGGCGGTATCACGACCTTCTGAGCATGGCCCGGCTGCGGTTCTGATGACCACGGACTTTGATCCGACCCTTAAGGCTCCGGTGGATGTTCTGGCAGTGCTATCACTGCTCTGCCCGGAAGTCGTGCGTGACATCGAGCAGAACTGGAATGCACCGGTTTCCGAATACGCCCGCCATCTGTGGCGGCCGGTGGCAAGGCCTGCATCGAGTCCGGCGATCGCTGCCCGTTCGATCCTGCTTGATATACTGCATCAGCGCCTTGATTTGATCATGCAGCCTGAAGAGGTCGGCAAGGCCCTTGAAGAATTCGACCACAGACCGGTGATTCAGTCCGGCCTCCACTGCCTGCTTCTGATGGACCGGATCACCTTCGATGCCCTCCTGTTTGCCTGGCTCGGCGCGGTCGAAAACGGGCTGTCGGCCTTCGTCGGCTTCATGGGAACGACGATGACCATGGAGACAATTGGCCGGGAGGGGCCGGGATGGCTCGATGTCGGCGACGACAAGGTCAACTTGTTTGGCATGGGGCGCCACAAACTATGCCGCAAAAGCGCCTGCGCGGCCGGCCCGGTCACCCTCAACAAGCGGGCGCTCGAAGCGGTGGGCGACGAAACGGATGCCAGCCGCTGGCTGGGCACACTGCTCGCCAGCCAGGACAAGGTGTTTGGAACCGCCGCCGATGCACTGACAGAACTCAACGAGGATCTGGTCGCCGATTGGGATCGTTCCGGCATGGCTCGGCCGGTGTTCATCGATGACCGGCTCGCGGCTTCCGTCGTGGCGCGGCATCTGGACCATGACAGCAGCCTTCTTTCCAAGCTGCTCCTTGAGCCCGCAAGGCGTCAGCGTCTCGAACGTACCCTGCAAGAGACCGAATCGAGCCCATTTGGCAGATTCCTGCCCAATGCCACGGCCTATTTCTGGGGCATTCGCAAGGAGCGCGTGCGCAAGCTCGTCCTCGAGAACGGGCACCTGATCGAGCCTGAAAGGCCGAATGGTCTTTCCATCCCGTTCGAGCGGGCGCATCTCAAGCAGGCGCTGCTGGACGGCGTGCTGCTGCCGAACTTGTTCCTGACGTTCCTCGTTCTTGCCATATTGCCGCGCGTGCGGGTCGTGGGCGGCCTGAGGCAGATCGGTTATGTAGCGCTTTTCCATTCGATCCTGCTGGCCGCGCTGGATGAAACCGCGCCGGAAGAGCGCGGTCTGGCTGCCGAGTTGCAGGTTCGGGAAAATGCCTGGGGCACCCGGGTCATCGATGAAAAAATGTCGGTCCGCGAACAGGTTGCCGGCCTGCCGGCAGGGAGGCTGTTTCCTGACCTGCTCGGGCACTACCGTTCGCACACCTTTGCCGAGACGACCGACGACCTGAAACTGGTTCGTGAAAACGCCCGATGGCGCAAGATAGGCCGAGCCTTTGGCGTCTGATCCGGGCCGCATGCCCTCATTTGTCATTGCACTATTCCGGCCTTGCGGAGCCCGTCGACCGTGAGTTCGATATCGGCAGGGTTCTTGTAAGGCAAGACTTTGCGACGGTATTCCAGCGAATAGTCAGGATTGACGCGAGCAGTTCCTGCCATGCCGCCACGCGTGGGGAAAACGGCCCAGATGGCCGTAACTGTCGTTGCGAGCCAGCCCCAAGTCGCCCAATGAGGGTCACTAGTTGGGTCAAATCTTTGCGTTGATCATTTGCGGCTTGAGATGCAGTGCGCTCCAGGATCGTCAACCGGAAATCAGGCTGGGAGCCGCCACATTCGTACACGACCTGCACCACGCAATTCCGTTTCCTCAAGTGGGTCGCAAGCAAATTTTGGCCCAAGCAGTTGGCGCGTTGCATCGGAGATACGGATTTCACCGGGCTCCGCGGACGTTTGAATACGTGAGGCGAGATTAACGGTCTCGCCCCACAGGTCATAGGCGAACCGCCTTTTGCCTATGACGCCAGCGACGATCGGTCCCGAGTGAATTCCAATTCTCAGCCTTATCGGTTCTCCTGCGAAGAGTTCGCGCTTGACCGCCTTGCGCAGTTCAACTGCATAGTGCGTGAGGGCTCGTGCATGATCGGATCGCGCGGTGGGCAGGCCAGCGACCACCATGACACAATCGCCGATAGTCTTGATCTTTTCGCAGCCGTGTCGTTCCGAGAGCCTATCCGCCGCCTTGAAGAAGTAATTCAAGATAGCGAGCGTAGTCACCGCTCCGACGCTGCGCGCTCTTTCGGTAAAACCGACGATGTCGGCAAAAAGCACACTCACCTCCGCGTGGTTGTCGGCAATTTTCTTTTGCGCTTTCAACCGCTCCGCGATCGACGCCGGAAGAATGTTGAGGAGCAGGGATTCCGCGCGCTGGTATTCACGCGACAATCCCTCCTGACTCTTCCTCAACGCCTCATTGGCCGAATGTAACTTCTCGTTGAGTTGGCGCTCCCTCTCTTGCAGAAGAGTCATTTCATAAGCCTTCTGTTGAAGCCGCTGCTTGTTGTCGCGTTCGGCAGTGGCATCAAGAAAGAGCAGCCACACGCAGTCATCATCAGCAAAAAGATGAAGGTCCGCGACACGCCCGCTGGGCAGTTCGACCATAGGCATATGAAATGGAAGCTCCGGGCAAGGCAGCAAACCTTCCATGAATTCAAGCTGGTCGGCTACAGGCTTACCGATGCGAAGGCATGAGAGCCCGTAATGTTCAACGTTACCGCCCTTCGCCGCTGTCCGCAGCTGGGCGTCAATTTTCACATACGCAATAGCACGCTCGTTGTAGAAGAAATCGTAAATCCAGCTTCCGACCTCTCTTGGCAATCTTTGCATGGTCTATTTGGTGACCATCGAAGCGAGTTTAAGAAACGCATCATCGACATGCTCACCCGAGAGCGCACTTGTCAGATAGACTTGCCATCCGCGTTGCCTCAGTTCGTCAATTTCTCTATCTGGTATTACCCACCGATCGGCCAGATCTGATTTGTTGAAAAGCAGTACGAACGGCATAGCACCGAATTCAGCCTCGACCCGCTCGCGCAGCGTGAGTGCAGCGGTAAGGGTAGCGGCGCGGGTTCCATCGACGACAAGCACGAGGCCTGTCGCACCTCGCACATGGCTGACGCGGAATGAGCCGATATCATCTTCGCCGGCCAAATCCCATAAAATCAGATCCACTGTTTTGTCCGGGAGTGCGACACTCTTTTTGTCGATTTTCACTCCCACCGTGGTCAAGTAGGTCTCTGAAAAGATGCTTTTCACAAACCTGCGAACCAGGCTCGTCTTTCCAACAGAGAACCCGCCCAACATACAGATCTTTTTTTGCAACATCTTGGGCTCCCACCTAGTCCAAGTTTACCGTAACGGAAACCCGGCGATTGGTGGAGCTACCAGCCTGACTATTTTCAGGCACCGCCGGTTCAAAGGTGCCCGCGCCCCGAACCAGCAGCAGTTCCGGGGCGACGCCGCGCTTGTTGAGAAGCGCACGAACTGTCTCGGCACGGGCGGCGCTGATCGACGCGTTGGCCGTCTCACGGCCCGTGGTGTCCGAATGGCCGGTCAACATGAACCGCGCAGTTACGCCTGACTTGCGGGCATTTTGGGCGAATTCCTTTATTTGATCCGCCAATCTGTCGAGAACCGGCGTCTGCTCTGGTCCCGGCACAACTTTGCCGGAAGAGAAGAAAATGTCGGTCGTCTGGATAGACTCTCTCAAATGATTGAGCTCTGCAAGGTCCAGCTCACGCAGTTGCGAGACATCCAGAACCACTCCGTCCGCCGAAAGTTGTTCAGCGGCGGCCTGCGCCCGGTCGATCCAGGCGGCAGGAGCCTCGCCCACGACAACGATGCGACCCTGGATGATCGAAAGTCGGACCGATTTCGGCGGCGTCAGCGACGCCGTCAGCCGCTTCACCACAAACTTCGGATCAAGGCTCTGGTAGAATTGCCACTGTGAATGAACGCGGGCAGGATCGACCTCCGTTCCGGACAGCAGAGCTTGCGGGTCGGCGGCAAGCGGGTCTCGCAGGCCGGAAATATAGAAATGTCCACCCCTGGTCGATTGTTGGGCGACGACAATTCCCGGTTGGGCCTCAAGTCGCGACACATAATACTGCCAGTGCTCCGCCGCGCGTGCTTCGGGGCTCACATCACGAACCTTGGAAATGTCGAATTCCGGTCCACCTGCCGAAAGCTGTCGGGCCGCTGCGCGCGCCCGATCTATCCAGGTGTCGGGAGCCTCGCCCTCGGCAATGATGCGATTATTGACGATCGAAAGTCGTACTGTATCCGGTGGATACAGCGACGCCGTCAGCCGTTTCAACACGAACTCCGGCTCAAGGCTCTGATAAAATTGCCATTGTGAATGAACCCGGGCGGGATCGACCTGCGTTCCAGACAACAGCGACTGCGGGTCGTCGGCAAGCGGGTCTCTCAGGCCGGCAATATAGAATCGGCCATCGCGTATTTTTTGTTGTGCAACGATGATGCCCGGCTGGGCCTCCAGTCGCGACACGTAGGCCTGCCAGCGCTTCGCCTCGAGTACTTCGGGGCTTACGTCACGAACCTTGGAGATGTCGAATTCCGGTCCGCCTGCCGAAAGCTGTCGGGCCGCTGCACGCGCCCGATCTATCCAGGTGTCGGGAGCCTCACCCTCGGCAACGATGCGCTCATTGTCGATTGATAGTCGTACTGAATCCGGCGGAGCCAGCGACGCCTTCAGCCGCTTCAGCACGAACTCCGGTTGAAGGCTCTGATAGAATTGCCACTGCGAATGAACCCGGGCGGGATCGACCTGCGTTCCAGACAACAGCGACTGTGGGTCGGCGGCAAGCGGGTCTCTTAGGCCGGCAATATAGAATTGGCCGTCGCGCGCCTGTTGTTCGGCAACGATGATGCCCGGCTGGGCCTCCAGTCGCGACACGTAGGCCTGCCAGCGCGACACATAAGCCTGCCAGCGCTGCCCGGATTGCCAGGAAAGAAAGAACCAACCGCCTGCCAGAATCAAAAACAGCAGGGCCACGGCGGCCACCAGCCACGGAAATCCCTCGTTTGATTCCTCCTGCTTCTGCTCCACGCAGGTCCGCAATTGCGCCTCTACCCCGGCCAACTGCGAACTGTCGCCGTCAAACTCTACTAAAGCCTGTGAGCATTCCTCATGGATGCGAAGCAATACATCGCGAACTATTTCATGCAATTCCTCTGGCGGATTTCCCCGGATCACCGAAACCAGGGTCGCAAACGGTCCAACTTCCGACCAGAGACGAAGGTCGCCAAAACGGATAGTGTCCAGGCCGCTCTGCTCTCTCTCGTTGAATGAATCTTTCACAAAATCTTGAATTGCACTAAGCATCGACGAAATCAGCTGGGGATCTTCGCTCGTCGCATTGTCGGCAGCTACATGCGCTATCAAAAGCCCGGAATTACGATTAATGAGAAAGGCATGCTCTACACGATAGATAAGAGAATGCTTTAGGACAACTTCCGAGAAGCTCGCACCTGTCCTCCAAGCTTCAAATCTCCACTTGAGCCCATGCCAGGTAAATATATGTCTTAAAGTTTCATTCAGTGACTGAAATGTCTGGTCGATCTTTTCCCCGATCGACTTGCGGATTGCCGGCAGAAACACCGGGTATAATATATCCGTCAGCGTGCGCGGGCTCTTCTGGATTGACCGTTGCACAGCCCGTTCGACAGCTGGCGCAAGCGCCTCGCCGAGCTGCGCATGAGTCGCTCGCGCGACCGCAATGGGAAGAACATCGCCCACCGCTGCCGCAAGCTGCTCGGGTTCGTCCAGCAGATGCGTAACTCGTGAAAGCTCCGAAATTTCGCGGCTGACCAGCAACTGGCGCAGCGTTTCCATGCGAGGATCGGCGGTTGGAACTCCGTCGAAACGCGCACGATAGTCCGGATCAACGTTCCGGGCAATTTCGACCAAAAGACGAGCCAGAGCCTCGCGATCAATTTCTGTATCGTTCGAGGCTGTTCTTTGTGGAAGACTGATTGGGTCGACGGTTGACGTCAAGGTCCCATCAACTCACTTTCCAGCTACGATCCGAGTTGCCCTTGCTGCCGACGGGATCCTGATTCAGACATTTCGCAACCTCTACAAACAGGCCAGCCAAAAGATTTCGGTCGGTCTTAACGTTGCTGAGATCGGCAAACATTTTCTCTATCAGCATCTGAACGCCTTCATTCTTCTGCTTAATTTCCTCACGCAACAAATGATCGTTTCGATTTATCCGGTCCGAAACGTCCCGCTCAAGCGCGCTCAATTGATCCGACAACGCACGCACCTGCTTTTCAAGTGCCTGGTTTTGCTCGCGAAGATTCCGGTCAATCTCCTTGTCGGCATCGGCTCGTGAGTCTTTTTCGTTCCGCAATTGCGCCGCGAGCGAATCGATCTGCTTCTTTGCATTTGACTCGTACATCTCAAGATTGCGCTTGGCTTCGGATTCGACATCCTTGAAGCGCTGCAACACCCGTTCTTCAAGCTTGGAAAAACGGCGGTCATAGTCCTGCATCTGGTTGCCGAACAGCAGATCGCGTATCTTGTCGACACCTACGGCGTCGCCGGCGCCCCCGTTTTCGCGAACCTGGGCCGCCATGAAGTTCAGCCCGCTTCCGTCTGCATTACCGATCAAATTTGCGTCCGCCTTGTTTGCGGAGGAAACGGCACTCGAAGTACTCGAAGATTCCTTGGCCATCCTTATACCCCTCTATTTGAACCACCTGCCACAGTGCAGAGACCCATAAACAGGTGAAGATGCCAGCAAAATCCGCGACCTGCAAGCCGGAATCTTCTTGGCGAAAGCCAATTTGCGTGCTCTTTTTACACGTCTTGGACCGGCCGAAAAAGCACCAGTACCGCTAGGTGTTGCTCTCGCCCCTCTCTGTGATAGCAACCATAGCCGTTTAATCTAATTGGTTATCGAGCGAAATCTACTATGAAGCCGAGTGATACAATGGCATTATGTATATCTATTTAGACAGACGTAAGTAATGAGTTTTCATTAGAAATTGCTAAAATAGCTGTTCCAGTGAGCAGCATATTGGCTCTCGCTCCGCTATATACTGCCACCATCAGCTTCCGGCGCGATCTCAACAGTAGAAGGAGAATCTTCTTCTTACACGAGGAATCGCCGATCAAGAATGCAGCCCGGAATCGAGGTGTTTCGGTCGATAGGAGAGAGCAATAGGTCCCAATAGCTGGCAGTCATTCAACCAAAGCTTCAGTGGGCTTGCATTGCTGCGTCGTCGATTGCAAAGGACGGCAGTTTGCCATAGCCAGGTGCCAGGGACCGCAGCTTGTGGTCATGGTGCCGATTTCAGGGATCGACATGAGTATGCGGCATGCTTGGTTTTGACGTGCATCTGCGACAGCCGGCGTCCGATCTCGGCGGCACGGATGAAATGCTGCGCCAGGCTTCTAATGTCGCTAGCACGACAGGAGCAAGCTCGCACTGCAGCCAAATGGCGGCGCGACGGCTCGGAAGAGTTTACGGGAGACTGTTTGGACGCAGCATCCTCGGTGACCGTTTCCTTTGGCGGGAAACCGCCGGCTATGTCTCGGGGCTCTTGTACCTTCGAACCAGGCTTGGGTAAGACGGCATGGCGCATAATCCATTGGTTTCAATCGTGGTTCCTGCGCACAACGCAGAGGTGACGCTGGCGCGCGCACTCGATTGCCTTCTCGATCAGGAAATCGTGGATTGGGAGGCGATCATCGTCGACGACGCCTCCACGGACCGCACCCCCGCGATCATTGCCAGTTATGTGGAACAAGATTCCCGATTTCGGACGTTGAATTCTTGCGCCCGTGGCCCCGCCGGCGCGCGCAATAGCGGGATTTCGACGGCGCGCGGCCACTGGCTCATGTTTCTGGATGCGCACGATTGGGTAGACGCCAGCTTCCTCGCGAAAATGCTAGCCGCACTGGAGGCTGCGCCCGATTCAGTGGCCGCCTATTGCGGCTCCCAATGCGTGATGCCCGATGGCGAACTTATCTGGTTGAGCATCTCGTCAGAGGTTGCGATCCAGCCCTTTGAAACATTTGCCCGCCGGTGTGCCATCGCCACCCACGCGCTGCTGCTCGACCGGGAGACAATCGTCGAGTTGGGCGGTTTCGATGTGTCGCTGCGTACATGCGAGGACTGGGATCTGTGGCAGCGCCTCGCCCGTCTCGGCAGAAATTGGGTAATGGTCGACGAGCCGCTCGCCTTCTACCGGGCTAGCCCCAACTCGCTCACCCGCAATTCATCTCAGATGCTGGCCGACGCGGAAATCGTCATCGCCCGTGGCTTCTCTGCCGACTCCAGAGTCAAACACCCGGTGACTATCCACGCCAACGGAGCGAACTCGGCGGATGGCCGCACCGCTTCCGAAGCACTCGCGTGGTTCGCATTTTGGAACGCCGCGTTGGATTGCGGCGGCGGCTCGGGCTCGATCAACCCGCAGTCCCTGCGCGCGCTTCCGGCCGGACGCAAGTGGGCGAGTGAGATCGCCAAGGTAGCCATCAACGGCCTTGCGGTGGGAAGCCTGTCTGTGCCGGCGCAACTGGCTGCCAGGTGGGGAAGGTTCGGCCGCGCCATCACCGAGTTGATTACCGAACTCAGCAAGGTCTGGGACAATCCCGCAGCGGCTCGCCGCATCCAGTATCAGCTTGAGCAAATGCTTCTCGACGCCGACGATCTTGGCGCGCCGCGCAGGCTGGCGCGAACACTTGGAATCCGCGTCGACGCTCGAAATCCGACCTCGACCGAACTGCCGGAAGGAATCGACCAAATCTATGCCTACCTGATGATGGATGGCCACATCGAGGCCGTCGTACAATTCGGCGTGCTCGGGACAGTGACAAGGGATCATTGGATTGAACTGATCCGGAATTTCGCACCGCAAAAGGAGGCTGGCGCCAACACTCCGAACACGCTTCCATCCCGGGCATTGTCAGGCACAGCCGAACGCGAGCCTGATCCGGACAGCCATTTCGGCAAACTCGCGAGATTGGCTGCGCAAGCGCGGGAGTTGGTCCGGTCGAGCGCCGAACCTGCGGAGCCTTCTGCCGCGCCGCGCCGTGCACGGCCCAGGCACGACGAGAATCGCACGTTGTTCTGGAATGGCTATTTCACGACCGAGGATCCCTGGAACTACGGTTCGTCCTATGAGCAGGAAAAATATGAGCGGCAACTCGAGATTCTGCCTGCGGGTCCCATCGGACGGGCACTTGAGCTCGCCTGCGCGGAGGGCCACTTCACGCGGCAGCTGGCGCCGCGAGTGGGCCATCTGACCGCAACCGACATCTCCGCCATAGCCGTGGGACGGGCCCGCGCGCGATGCAGCGATCAGCCGAACGTCGAATTCGGCGTACTGGATTTCTCCGCAGACACGCTGCCGGGTGAAATGGATCTGATCTTCTGTTCGGAAGTGCTCTACTATCTGGATGATCTCGCCGAGTTGCGGCGCATTGCCAAAAAATTCGCAGAGGCGTTGGCGCCTGGCGGCAGTTTCATCAGCGCCCACGCATTCGTGCTGCGTGACAATGTTGAAAGGACGGGCTTCGACTGGAACACATTCGGGGCACAAGCGATCTCAGAGGCGCTCGCAGCGACCGAAGGTCTCGTCCTCGAGCAGTCGATCCAGACCGAGCTCTATCGCATAGACCGCTTCCGCCGCCTGTCACCGCACGATGTAGTGACGGAACCGAGGATTGATCATGCGCCGATCCGCGCGCCCATCGGACTCGGGGTCGCCCGAAATATCGTCTGGGGCGGGGCGCGGGCCTTGCGCCGCGACGTCGCGCGCAGCGAGCGGCGGCCACGTATCCCTGTCCTCATGTACCACAGCGTCGCCGAAGAAGGTCCGGCTGCCCTCGCCCGTTTTCGGCTAACGCCCGCCGCATTCGCCAGCCAGATGGCATGGCTGCGCGCCAATGGCTTTCACGCGACCACGTCCGAGCAACTGGAACGGTCCATCGCCAACCGTCAGCCTTTCGCTGGCCGCCCAGTGCTCATCACCTTCGATGACGGCTTCCAGAATTTTGCCGACCAAGCCTGGCCAACCTTGCGCGCGAACGACCTGACCGCGGAAGTGTTCCTGGTGACTGACCTGGTGGGTGAAAGCGCGCAGTGGGATGCCGAAAACGGTCCGCCGACGCAGCTTATGGATGCCGGGACGGTGCGGCGGCTCGCCGCCGAAGGTGCGTTCTTCGGAAGCCATCTCGCGACGCATCGCGCGATCGATGGTCTGTCGAGCTCTGACTTGGCCGCCGAACTGCTGCGCTCTCGTATGTTCATCGAACGTTGGACCGGTCGGCCAACCTCGGCGTTCGCGGCACCCTTCTCTGTCACCGACCGACGGCTCGGCAGACTGGCCAAGGAGTCCGGCTATCGGATCGGCTTCGGCAGCAGACACGGGCCGGCGGACCTTAATTGCGATCCCATCGATCTTCCACGCATCGAGATTCGCGGGGATCGCTCGCTCGACGACTTTGTCGCCACCGTCGAGGCCATGCTCGATTAAACGGTGAACTTTGTCACGGTCATCGGTCCCGCTCACGTGCGCAAGATCGACGAAACGCTCCGCACTCGCCAGACTGCTGCGATCGCCCGATGTCACCCCGAGATCGGAATGACCTGCCCCGGCGGCTGAGTAAACACTGCCAAAATACCCGGCGCATCAGCATCTTCAAGCGCGGCATGCGTGGCACCTATCAGCCTTGCGCAAAAAAGCATCTGCACCGCGACCTCTCCGAATATGACTTCCGCCATAATTCACGCGTAGCCCCTGGCATGAACGACGATGCACGGGCCGGTCGCAGCCTCGATGGTATCGTCGGCAAGCGCCTCGCCTCGGGTTACTTCACACGGAAGCGAGCGACGGCGCTTAAGCCGAACCATAATAGGGCCTTTCGTAGGGTTCGGAGCTACCACCTGTGCAGGCTAACTGTATTCGATAGCCGCTTTTCCCGTGCAGATGGATTTCAGATTACGAGCAAATAAGTAAACGTCTCCGAAGTAATTCGGATACATTTCCACAAGCTTTTCTTTCTTATCTACCTCGACCAAGACAGCCTTCACCTCACTGCCCCTTAGCTCGATTTTTTGCTCGATCTCTTTCAGTTTTCGCGCACCTAATATAAGCGCCCAGAACGGCTCGATGGACAATTTATGATCTTTTCCATATTGAAGCAAATAGTATCGAGTTTTGGCTGCTTTATGTACGAAGTTTTCTGGGCAGTGAGTAGTATTATTGATTTTTTCTAGTATGCCGATCGCATCTATACGCTTGTTGAGATCCCGCAATTCTCGAACCCGGTCATTGTGATCCGGAACACTTACATGAACGGGGCACTGCTCAACGTGCGCGAATTCCGCCGACATAAGCTGGAAAAGGCGAAGCCAATCCTGGTCGCCCTCTCCGTGCTTCAAATCCTGGCCCCGGAATAGCCCGACAGCCTCAACCGCAGTTGCCCATGAGTGCTGAAGCTTGGTACGAACTTGCAACTCGATGCGTCGTCCGTCGAAAGCCTCGGTGTCGGCATCTCTGGGTCGGTATTTGAAAACAATATGGTGACTTCGATACCCGTCCGGCTTCGGCTCATCGATATAGTTAAACTCCCTAGAGTGGATCTCATGGGGGAACTTGTCTCGCATCGATGCGAGAAGCGAGCGAACACCTTTGATATCGGCCATGATCGCTCGGCAACCGCCGATGTCGTTCATGGTGTCCAAATTGGTGGTGGACTCTCGAAGCTTCCGACGAATGGATGCCATGCGCTTCGGCCGGGATGCCATGTCGCCCTCCAGTCGCAGGGCTCTTATGTGATGACCGACAGAGAACCGAACGCTGCGCATCGGCAGAAAGTGCGAGTCGCGCCAGCTATTGGCGATTGAGAAGATTTCGAGTGCGTCCACATACTGGCCGACAGTGATGTCTCGTCCGAACTGAATAGGTTTTGCCAGCCGGTCGCCTGCCTTGCGAACGGCTTTCATGCTGTAGGCAAGGCGCGGGTACTCAGTCATTGGAGCCAAGAAATCAAGATAGCCCGCCTCATTCTGGACTGGCCGGACTATCGCAGGGGAATCAGATCCCAAGAGTCATATCCGTTTGGGTAAGCGAAGTACCATAGCGCGCGACATCGGATCTCCGCGAGCGATCGTCTCGGCCGTATCTGCCTAGATCGCGCCCCTGGACATGACGCGGACGTAGATGCCGTCACGGTCAGCCAGCTTATAGTTCTTTTCAGTGCTTTAAGGGCGACGCCGACAACATAGCAATTGCCTCCTGAAAGATACCTCAGGACAATTGAAGGCTTCATGGCAGGAAATTGCCTTTTCTCCATCGCATTGGGCATTAAAAAGCACCACCGTGAGCCTTATTGCTCTGATGGTGGTACCTAGAAATCCGGGTGGGCGATATGCGAAGGTTCATCAAAGCCAATCGACGTTTGAGTGGGCCTGAATCATTCCCACTCGATTGTTCATGTCGGCGACGATCAGCGTCGGTGGCGGCAGTTCATCGAGGATTGGTCTTCGAACGATCTCCTCCCCATCGGCGGTGGCGCGACCGATAGGCCGCATGTTGAGGACGGCCATGCCGAAGCCGGATGCGACGGCCGAGCGCACCGTTTCGTAAGAGCGCGTGCGAAAGCGCACCTCCGGCCGTTTCGCCAGCTCCTCGATCGGCTCTCGAACGCGTGAGGACGATGCTGGGAAATCTTCCTGAATGATCCGTGCGGAACATTGGAAACCTTCGGACGGGTTCGTTCTGGAGCCCAATGCCCTAGAGGCAGCAACAGAGACCGAAGCCAACCTAGCGCTCACTGCCGGACCGGGAGCCGGCAAGACGGAGATGCTCGCAACGCGCCGACTTTCTCCTGCGGACGCGAAGCTGCAGATACCCAAAGCGTATCCTTGCGATCTCCTTCAAGGTCGATGCCAGCACGAACCTCAAGGCGCGCGTAAGGCGCCGGTGCGGCCACCAGCTTGGGGAACGCTTCGACAGCTTCACATTCCATCGCTTCGTGCTCCGCATAATCCAGCAGTTCCGCCTCGCGCTCACCGGGCAGGACGTACTGGCTGCGGACTTCTCCGTCGGGCCGGCTCGCATCCAGGGCCAGTCGATTACATTCAGGGACATGATCCCTCTTGCGAAGACGATCGTCGAGGGCAGCGTGATCGCGCGGAACGCGCTGAGGAAACATACAGCCAGGTATTCTTGGACGAGTTCCAGGACTGCACCGATCTCCAGTACGGCCTCATTAAGGCCTGTTTCCTTGGAACCGGCGCGCAACTCGTAGGGGATGTCATGGAAAGACAGTCTATCGCTATCGTGCAAAGGGAATGCCTGAAATCCGCCTCCCAGGTCAGCCCGGCGATCCGGAATTCGAGGCTGCCTACGAAAAGGCGACGCAAGGCCAGGGCCTCAAGGCAGCTATTATCGACCTACCCGGTCGGGCGTTGCCAAAGACATTCGGTCATGCTGCGCGGCGGCTTGAAGCGACGATGGAATGGCTGGACTTTGACGAAGCGACGCAGCGGAAGAATGCCCGTCTTATTGAACGCTTCCTTCGGATGCAGGTCGATCCTGCCTGTCCGCCAACTTGGCGCGATACGCCCGTCGAACATCTCGACGCCGACCATCTGCGTTCGATTATAGAAAGCGTCTTTGCCGCCAACAGGACGGTTGCCAAGCACCTGCTGGTCGCAATCAAGAAGCTCTTGTGGGTGGGGATCGAAATTGAGAAATGGATCAAACCGCAGAACGAATCCTCACTGTCGATCCACGTCCGGATTCCTAATCGACCGCCAATCCCGCGTGGCGGGTCCCCATTCGGGAAAAGTTCGAGGCGCGCCATCCGATTGGCTCCCCGCCCCGCACCTGCTACGCGCTCGCGTTCTGGCTCGGCAACCGTCGAGGCGATATCGCCTCGTTGGAATGGGACGATTTGGTTTTCGAGGAGATCGAACTGTTCGACGGGTCTCTAGAGGTGATCGAGGCCTTCGATTTCCGGCAGAAGAAAAACCGCAACCATCACGGCGGGCGCGAGATGTTTATTGGCGCCGCTTGATCGTTCGAAAGGCGGCACGGTGCTGAAGAATGCCTATGGGCACCCATTCGCGGAAAAGAGTCTCACCGGCATGATGGCACATTGGCACAAGCAGGCCGGCATTCCGGAGGGCTACACTCTGCACGGGCTACGCCGTACCTTCGGCACGTATCTCGCCGAATGCAACATCCAAGCGCGCGCTATCATGGAGGCGATGGGGCATTCTTCCATGACGGTGACGGACGAATATGTCCGAGAGGCCAACAAGAAGCGAATGGCTGTCGACATAGCCCGCGCCATCAATGAGCGCGAGGCCAAACGCGATGCGATGAAGCAGCGAGCGGCCCTGCGCGTCGTCAAGTAAGTGAAATCAACCGACCATGCGCAGCGTGGCCATATCAGCGGCCCTTTTTTTGGGGCCCACAATGGGTCCAAAACGTTTTGGACCGAGGCATATTTTTATCAATGAAATCAATGGTTATGGTGGTGGTGGCAGTCAGGAGCGAACCAGTCTCTGTCTGATTTTCCCTATTAGAGCCCGAAAAACAGCGAATTTCTGGCGATTTTGAGCGGCCGAGCCAATTCCGGCCTGAAATCTCACAGTAGTTTCAACGCGTTGTCCAGGAATTCCCTATTCGCCCTAACAGGGAAATGAAAGTAGTCCAACAGGGAAACGCCACGTGCGTCAGGCGCGGGAAATGCGCATCGCTTGCTTGACTTTGAGCGGCCTAGCGACTGGGTTGTCTCACCCACCGAATCCGTCCCCAAGCCAAAAATGCCGCACACCTTCACCCGCCAAGAATTGTATGACCTCGTTTGGTCGACCCCTATCGTCACGCTTGCTGAGCGGTTCGACATATCGGACGAGGGCTGGCGAAGACTTGTGCTCGCTATCAGATACCCGTTCCCGGCCGCGGCTATTGATCGAATGGGCCAAACAGCGGCTGGCTCACATCGAAGCGCAGAACCAACTTGATGTGCTGACTTCGAACCTGCGCGAGCAAAATCTCTTTCCCGACCCAGACGATTTGGATAATCCTGAGGGTGATCCGCCACCGCCAAAGACCCTGTGGGGCTAGCAACGCATTGCAAACGACCTGCTCAGACGGTGGGCCAGCGCCCTGCATCCCGTCGGCCCAATTGAGTTGCAGGTTCGAGGTGAGCTGTGCCTTGCGAAACAGGTCTTTACCTTCCGGGCTGTTTGCGGACGACACGCCGATCCAGTCGATATCGCGCCGCGGCGTCATGATATCGGCGATGCGCCGATCGCCAATGTTGAAGACGCGCTCGACGAGCTCCTGCTGGGTCTGGTGAAGCAGCCCTGCCTCCTGGCTCGCCGCGACAAGCAGCTTCAGCTCTAAGCGAATGCAGGGACTCCTCGCCCGTCCCTAGCCGCAATCCTCAGAGACGCAACACCAGATTGCCAAGACCGTTCAAAGCGAGGATCGCCGGCCTGAGCAGGAACAGGAACAGGCCTAGCGGCCGCACCACCCAGAGTGCCGTGCCCTCGCTACGCTGAAGCGCCAGGCTTTTCGGCGCCAACTCGCCCAGAACGATGTGGAGAGCAGTGATGATAATAAAAGCAATTGCTACGGCGATTATATGGGATCCGGCGGTGGCAAGAGACCCCATCGCTCCGACCAGCAGTGGCTCGATCAGATGGGCGAGTGCAGGTTCGCCAACCCAGCCAAGCGCCAGCGACGAAATGGTGATACCCAGCTGGGTCGCGGCAAGATTGGCATCGAGATTCGCCAAGGCTCTTTGAAGCAGCCCGGCATTCAAGCGTCCAGCGGTAGCAAGTTCGTCGACTCGGCTCCGCCTGACCGCCATCAACGCAAATTCCGCAGCGACAAAGAAGCCATTTGCGCCAACGAGTACTAGAACCAACAGAATTCCAAGAATGTCGCGTAGACTACCATCGTCCGCCGGCATGATATCCTCTGCTGGATCTGACTGGCGGGATCTGTGAAGCGTATTTGGCGCTATTGCGCAACCGCATTGGGCTCAGAATTATCACGCGGAGCTGCTGCCCCGACGCGGGGACTCTGGCTTTGGACAGCGTTAGGAAGAAGTGATTTGCCAGACCGCTACGCCGGCTAGAACAATTCCGGCAGCGCCTTCGATCGTCCGCGAAATGGCATCGAACAGGCGTGGCCGGCTGTCGAAGAAATGCACTAGGCGCTCCCGAAACAGGATCGACAACACCGCAACGCAAGACAGCGTCAGCGCCACGCCGGCCATCATGGTGATTGCAAACAGGATACCGGCGAGCGGAACGCCTCTGGATATTGCGAAGGTCATCACGAAAAGCGTCAGCGGGCATGGGATCAAGCCGGCCATGACGCCGACGGCCTCGCCCTCATGCTTGTGGTGATGGCCGTGGCTCAATGCGCGCCAGAGCATCCAGACGCCTATGAGTCCAAGCAGCCCGCGACTGACGTCTTCTAGTAGCGGCGCGCGGCCAACACTGCCCAGGGCAATAGACACCAACGGTAGCGAGAGCGCCGCGATCAGCACGGCAATCGTCACATGCGTGAAGGAAAGTGTCAGTGATACCCGAAGACCGCGCGAAACCTTTGCGTCCGAACCGGCCAAATACGTGGCCAGTAGGGCTTTGCTGTGACCCGGCGTCAGCGCATGCGCTGCACCGAATAACACGCCCATCGGCAGAAAGGCCGTGAAGGCCAGCCAATCGCCGCCGGCCGAAAGCAGTTTGATCTGCTCGGCCAGCGCCAGGTAGATCGTGCGTTGGAAGTCGACCAGCGTCTGGAACATGGCCATCGAACCGGCTCCGGGTCAGCCGCAGGTCAATTCGAGGCGTGTCGCGAAAATCTTGCCGAGATCGGTCCCTGTTGGGTCACTGAAGAACGCGTCTGTCAGGCTTTTCTGGTTCTGTGCGATGGCCGTGTCCGGATCTGGACGGACGACCGCGCGTGAGCAGCCTACAGGCAGGCCAGCCACAGCAATCTTGTCGTCGTCGGTAAAATCGATCGCCGTGTAGAAGGTCGGGTCATATACGCCGATGCTGACTTTTCCAGCAAGAGCCAACGGGTCCTTCGGCTGCGTTTCGAACTGGACAACGAGCTGATCATTCTCAAAGCTGACGCTGAACTTCGGTGGCGGCGCCATCGTCACGTCCTTGCCGTTCAAGGTCACCATCTGAAAGTAGTTGTACCCGGCCAGCGACGCATGGACGGTGAGAGCAACCTCATCGAGTTCTTTTGTATCAAGAACAAGGTCGGAATTCTTGTCGAATTCCATCAGCACAGTGCTGGAAAAGAGGTCGTCGAAACGCCAGAGATGCCGAAGTGATTTGACCGTGCGGTCTTGACCGACGGTCATGTCCAGCTTCGCTTCGGCAAAGACATGGGGATGGGCACTCGCCGCCGCGGCGGAAGCGAGCAACAGCGCGACGCCTGATACCATGCCCGTCAGTCGCATTTTCACTCGCACTTCATCGTTTCCGGTCAGGCAGCACGTCTGGCATTGCAAGCAGGCCGAAATGGGACATGCGGTTAAGGTGGGCCGCTCAAGATCAAATCACGCTCAGCGTCATGGCGGCAAGAACAAGATAACGGCCGACCTTGGCCGCAGTGACCAGCAAGAGGAAAACCCGAAAAGGCTCGCGCAGGACGCCCGCGACGACGGTCAGCGGATCACCGACAATTGGCAGCCAACTCAGCAGAAGCGACCACTTCCCGTAACGGCGATACCACACTTGTGCGCGGTTTAGTTGCGTTTGGTTCGCCGGAAACCACCGCCGGTCCCGAAAGCGCTCAATGCCTCGGCCGAGCAACCAGTTAATCACCGACCCAAGCACGTTGCCGACGCTCGCGACTCCGACTAGCAACCAGGGCGAATAATCCGCAAGCAAGAGCCCGATCAGCACCGCTTCCGATTGCATCGGCAAGATCGTCGCGGCGATGAAGGCTGCCAGGAAAAGACCAGCGTAGGCTGCGAGATCGGTCATTGAACAGCGTATCTGTCTGTCGACCTAATGATGGTGACCTTCGGGTTCGACCATCTTGAACGGTAGCACCTGTTCGCGATCCTTGGCCTTCAGGACCAGTCTTGCCTCGAATTCATGCGGCTCGGCAGGGGTGACTGTGCTCTCAAGGCGATGATGATTGTCGGCGACAGGATCGAGGTGCAACGTCTCCGGCCCCTCTGGCCGGTCGATGATCACCGTCGCCGTCAAATCGTCGGCATGCCGGTCGATCGTCAGACGCATCCGCTCGCCAGCCGGTGTATCGACGATTTCCAATGTCCCTTCAGCCAGATCACAGGCGACCTTGAAGGGCTCCGGCGCATGATGGTGAGCATGAGAGGTTTCCGCGCCAGTGACGGCCGGGCTCACCAAGCGAACGTTGGCTTCGGCCAACGCCGGCAAGTGGGCGAACAGCTCCTGTTTGAGGGCTTCAGTTACACCCAGCACGTCGTTGGCCGTCGCCATCTCCGGAACACTGATGGCCACGTCGGCATGCAGGCGGTGGCCGATCCAGCGCGCCTGCACGCTTTGGACACGCTCGATGCCGGATACATGCTTGGCGGCATGATGGATTTCATCGACGATGCCAGGCTCGACGCCGTCGAGCATGCGGGTCAACACGGCTTTCGACGACTGCCATACGATGGCGAAGATCGCCAGCGTGATCAACAGTCCGATGATCGGATCGGCAAGCGGAAAGTCTAGCCACACGCCAATAGCGCCAAGCACGACCGCCAGACTGGTAAAGCCGTCGGTGCGGGCATGGTAACCATCCGCGATCAGCGCCGCGCTGTTGATCTCGCGGCCGACACGGATACGGAACACAGCGACGGCCTCGTTGCCTAAGAAACCTATGATGCCGGCTATGGCGACCCAGCCAAGAAATGCGATCGGCTGCGGATTGATCAACCTGTCGATCGCCTCGTAGCCGGCAACGATGGCGCTGAACAGGATGATGAGGACAATCAGAATGCCGGCCAGATCCTCGACGCGGCCCAGCCCGTAGGTGAACGTCTCGCTCGGTTTGCGACGGGCCAGCATGAAGGCGACCCACAATGGGATAGCGGTGACCGCGTCGCCGACATTGTGGATCGTGTCGGCCAGCAGTGCCACGCTGCCGGAGAGGAACACGACCACGAGCTGAAGCGCCGCCGTGATGGCCAGAACGACGAATGACCATTTGATCGCCCAGATGCCGCGCGTCGTCGTGGCGATCGTCGGGTCGATGACGCCATGGGTGTGACCATGGCCGCCCTCGCCGTGATCATGTCCGTGGCCGCCCATGCCGTGCGTCATCGGGCCGAATCCGAACCAATCGCGAACTTTGTCCATCATGGCGCTTCTCACAGGTATTTGGTGATATCCTTGAACTCGTCGATCGAGCGGCGCTGCTCGAGCGCCAGCGGTCCGACGACGTCCTCAAGGCAGTGGTTGAGGTGGTCTTGGATCAGCGTCTTCTTGGCCTGGGCGATGGCCCTCTCCACGGCATGAAGTTGCTGGGCGATGTCGAGGCACGGTCGACCGGCCTCGATCATCTCGACGATCCCGCGCAGATGGCCGTCGGCGCGCTTCAGCCGCTTGATGATGGCAGGATGGGTTTCGTGGACGTGGGGACGCTCATTCATACCTTGATGCTATCCCCCCAGAGAGGATATTCCAAGCCTCAAAGTGGCCTCGATTCTGGTGCACGCAACCATTCGTTAGGATTTTAGAGAATAATCGTTAAGCATGCCGAATTGGATCCATAGCATAGCCTTTCGTCTCATCGTCGCTTTCGCGATGACTCTCGGCGTGCTGGTCTCCCCAATGGGTGGTTCGGCCTCGCATAGCCCGATGGCGCTCGCTGCCGCCGAGGCAGCGCGTCACGCAGAGCTGGCAGCACAGATCGAAAAACACGGCCACAGCCATGACGATGGCGAAGCCGATGAGCAGAGCTTTGGTCATACCCACGGCCACAATCCGGCCGACCACACCCATGAGACGGCGAGCACGCTTCCGGGCTTCGCGCAGCCAGCACCGCCGATAGGCCGGAGCTGGCTGGTTTACCCGCCTTCGTTTGCCGACCTCAAAATCCGTTTCCGGCTTGAGCGCCCTCCCAGGCAGATCGTCATCGCATGATCGCGGCCGCACGCGCGGCCATCCTCAACGACGACGATTGGAATTCTCATGCAAGGATCCTTCTACGAGGGTCCGCCACGCACGCCTTGCGCGCGCTGGCGGTTGGCCCTTCCTATGCTCATTGCTCTCCTGACCCTTCCATTGCTTGGGGCGGTTGCCCTCGCCCATGCCGTTGCCGAAGGCGACAAGGGCTATATCCAGGAGATCACGGGCATCAATCTGCTGCCCTTCATCTATCTCGGCGCCAAGCACATGGTGACGGGATACGACCACATCCTGTTCCTGTTCGGCGTGATCTTCTTCCTCTACCGGATGAAGCACATTGGCATCTATGTGAGCCTGTTCGCGCTCGGCCATTCCACGACCATGCTGCTTGGCGTCTATTTCAAGGTGGGCATCAACAGCTACATCATCGACGCGATCATCGGCCTGTCGGTCGTCTACAAGGCGCTCGACAATATGGGCGCTTTCCAGAGGTGGCTCGGTTTCCAGCCGAACACCAGGATCGCGACGCTGATCTTCGGCTTTTTCCACGGCTTCGGCCTGTCGACGAAGATCATCGAATACAACATCTCGCCCGACGGGCTAGTGCCAAATCTTCTTGCCTTCAACGTCGGCGTTGAGATTGGCCAGCTTTTGGCGCTCGCTGCCATCCTTATTGTCATGGGCTACTGGCGCCGGACCGACAGTTTCTGGCGCCACGCATACACCGCCAACACCATCATGATGACCGCCGGGTTTGTGCTGATCGGCTATCAGCTCACCGGCTGGGTCGTCTCCTGAGCCTCCAAGTAAAGATCCCAAAAAAGGAATTCTCCTATGTACAATACCGACATCCCGACCCGCGCCGAGCTGCCGACATCCATGCAACTCCTTCGCTCTACCGTCATCGCAATTCTCGCGGCAGCTGCCATCCTTGTGACCATCGTGCTGCCGGCCGAATACGCCATCGATCCCACCGGCGTTGGGCGAGCGCTCGAGCTCACCGAGATGGGCGAGATCAAGACACAACTGGCCGAAGAGGCCGAGCATGACCGCCTTCGCGAACTGCAAAACGGCACTCCGATCGCCGTGCCAGCCCGAGATCAGCAGTCGAGTCTTCTGGAGCGCGTCTTCGCTGAACTGGTGATGGGTTCCGCCTCTGCCCAGGAACTCCGGACAGACGAA
>NZ_JAMYOM010000034.1:0-64671 GCF_040319805.1 Mesorhizobium sp. M0848
ACGAGCTGTTCATGCGGGTGACGCTGACCTTCGGCTACATGGAGCAGCCGAACATCCCGCGCGCGCTGGCGATCTGCCGCAAGCAGGGCTGGAAGTTCGACATCATGACGACCTCGTTCTTCCTGTCACGGCGTTCGCTCAAGGCCTCGCCCAATTCCGGCATGCCGGTGTGGCAGGATCGGCTGTTCATCGGCCTGGCGCGCACGGCGGCCGATGCGACGGAGTATTTCCAAATCCCGACCGGGCGCGTGGTCGAGATCGGCACGCAGGTGGCGATCTAGGACATGTCCTGGCGGATCGGCGAATGGACTGTGCTTCACGGCACAGTCCATGTCACTCCGCTTCAACCGGCCAGCGCGGCCTTGTTTGCCTCGAGGAACTGCTTCAGCGTCTTCGACTTTCGGCCGGAAAGCGTCTCGACCGCGTCCGTCACCATGGCGATGCGGCCGGAACGCGTGTTGGCGTCGAACGACACGATGATGCGGGCAAAGTCCTCGGGAACGCCAGCCGCCTTCACGCCCTCGGTCAGGGCTTCATCCGGAACCTGCACGACATCTAGCGGCTTGCCGGTGACCTCGCTTACCAGGGCGGCAATCTCGGCCGTCGTGTAGGCCTGCGGGCCGGTCAAGGTGTAGGTCTCGCTTTCGCTTGATGCGGCGGCGAGGCCGGCGGCGATCGCTGCCGCCATGTCGTCGCGCGCACCGTGCGCCATGCGGCCGTCGCCGGCGGACGTGTACCATTTTCCCGAAGCGATCGCGTGCGGCAGGGCCATGAACAGGTTCTCCTGGTACCAGCCGTTGCGGAAGATCGTGTAGGGGATGCCGCTCGCCTTGATCGCCTGCTCGGTGCCGTAGTGATCATTGGCAAACAGCACCGGCGAAACCGGTTCTGGATTAGGCATCGAGGTGTAGAGAAGGTGGGAAACACCGGCCTTCTTCCCGGCGGCAACCGCGTTCTCGTGCTGCCTCAGGCGCTTGCCGTGAAGCAGGTCGATCTCGCCGGTCGAGATGATCAGCACCCTGTCGGCGCCCTTGAACGCAGCCTCCAACGATAGTGTGTCGTCGAAGTCAGCCGCCCTTGTGATGACGCCTCGCGCCGCCAGGCCGGCGAGGTTTTCCGGATTGCGGGTGGCGGCGATGATCCGTGCCGCTGGAACCTTGAACGTGTCCAGCAGATGGTTGATGACGCCGCGGCCGAGCTGGCCGGAAGCGCCGGTGATGAGAAGGGTTTCGGTCATGGAAGATCCTGACATTGCGCCGCTAAGGCGGTTCGAGTGGCAGTCTCAAAAAGAGACCAGCACTAAAATAGGAATTGACCCATGGCCGTAAAGAAGGCAGTTTTTCGGGAGGTAGGCAGGCGCAGGGAACCAGCGGTGGACAGCAAGATCGTCAATCTGAGATCGAAGATGGAGGTCTACAAGGCGATCTCCGGCGGCGGCAATTTTGCAAATTGTCCAGTCCGCGATGTCATCCAGGGGGTGAGCGGCAAATGGAGCTCGCTGCTGATGATGGCGCTGGCCGAAAAGCCCTATCGGTTTGGCGAATTGCGGCGGCTGGTGCCCGATATCTCACAGCGCATGCTGACGCAGACGCTCCATGATTTGCAGCGTGACGGCTATGTGCATCGCGAAGTGTTCCCGACCAAGCCGCCGAGCGTCGAATACAGCCTGACCGATCTCGGACACTCGATGTTCGGCGCCTTGCATCAGCTGATCCTATGGGCCGAACTCAATCATGACGCGGTGCGCGACGCGCGTTCCGGCTTTGATGCCATGCAGGCTTGAACGGCAGTTAAAACCCGCGGCTTGATTTCGTCGGGCGGCTGAAGGATTGTCCCGGCCAGTTCGGCTTGGGGGCATTGGCATTTCCTACGACATAGCAATTGCCGGCGCCGGGCCGGCGGGATTGGCCATGGCGCTCTATCTCAAGCGTGCCGGGCATCGGGTCACGGTCTTCGAGCGCTTCGATGAGCCGAAGCCGGTCGGCTCCGGGCTGATTCTGCAGCCGACAGGGCTGACGGTCCTGGCCGATCTTGGCCTGCTTGACGACATACTCGCGCTGGGCAGCCGTATCGACCGCCTGCATGGCGCCGATGCTTCCACGGGCCGTACGGTGCTCGATGTCCGCTACGATGCGCAACGCGGTGGCCGCTTCGGGCTGGCGGTGCACCGGGCGGCCTTGTTCGGCGTGCTTTTCCGCGCCGCGCAGCGCGAGGCGATCGCCATCGAGACCGGCGTCGAGATCGAGGCTCTGGAGACCGGCGAACGGGCGACGCTGATATGCGGCAACCGACGAAGGGCAGGGCCGTTCGACCTCGTCATCGACGCCAGCGGTTCGCGCTCGAAACTGCGCCGCGCGAGCGCTCCAGGCGAGCCAAGAGCACTCACCTATGGCGCGTTCTGGGCCTCGCTTGGTTGGCGCGGCGACGGTTTCGATGAGCATGCGCTGCTGCAACGCTACGACAAAGCGAGCGTGATGATCGGCGTGCTGCCGGTCGGCCGGCCGCAGCCGGGCGCTGAAAAGATGGCGGCCTTCTTCTGGAGCCTGAAGCCGTCGGATGCCGATGAGGTGCGCGTCCGCGGCCTGAACGCCTGGAAGGAAAGGGTGGTCCGGCTGTGGCCACAGAGCGAGGCGTTCACCAGCCAGATCGACAGTTTCGACCAGCTCTCGCTGGCCCGCTACGGCCACCACACGATGAAGCTCCCGGCCGGTAGGCGATTGGCCGTCATCGGCGACGCGGCGCATTCCACCAGTCCGCAACTCGGGCAAGGGGCGAACATGGCGCTGCTCGACGCGGCGGCGCTCAGCCATGCGCTTGTGCGGACAACGAGTGTCGACGCAGCACTGGAGGCCTATGCGAAGGCGCGGCGCTGGCATGTCCGCATCTTCCAGGCGCTGTCGCTGGCATTCACGCCGTTCTACCAGTCGGATTCGGTGGCGCTGCCCTTCATCCGCGACAGGCTGGTGGCGACGGTGGCAAAAATCCCGCCGGCGCCGCAGTTTCTCGCCTCGATGGTGGCCGGTACGATGATCAATCCGTTCAAGCGGATTGGGCTGACCGAGGCGCGGTGGCTGGATCGTTTTGCCGGATGAGGCCTGAAAGGTGCGATCCCTTCGCTTGCAGGAAAGCATGCAGGCGCTGCGGATAGTCCGGCGCCACGGCTTGCCTGATCGACGGGCGTTCACTCAACGCCTTGCGCCAGGCTCGGACGAGCGGTTTGCCGTCCAGAATGCCGAAATCACCGATGTGGTCGAAGACATCGAGATAGCGGAAGACCGGACCGTAAACGGCGTCGACCAGCGAAAAGTGGTTGCTGGCGAACCAGGGTCCGCCGGGCTCGTCCGCCAGCTCGGCTTCGAGGCGATCGAACATGGCGGACAGCGCGCTGGATTCGGCAAGGAAGCCAGCCTCGGTCGGGGCTGAATAGAACCGGCCGATGGCGTTGAGGGCTGCCGAACCGAACTCGATCCAGGCACGATGACGGGCGCGGGCATAGGGATCGACAGGGTGGAGGGGATTGGCCTGCGTCTCTTCGAGGAATTCCAGGATGACCGCTGACTCGAAGACCACCGTTTCCTCGCCATTTCGCTGCACGCGCAGCAGCGGCACCTTGCCGAGCGGCGAGATCGCCTTGAACCAGTCCGGCTTGTTGGCGAGGTCGATATCGATGCGCTCGAACGGCACGCCCTTTTCGGCCAGCGAAATCGCGGCGCGCTGCACATAGGGGCAGAGGTGGTGGCTGACGAGAATGAGCTTGTCGGCGCGTGTGCAGGTTTCGTGTTTCATCGGATCGGCTTTCCAGGGTTAATGCAATTGCATCTATGTAGATGCACATGCATCCACCGTCAAGCTTGATGCAATTGCATCTATCGTCTAGGAATGCGCCATGACCGAGAAAGCCACGCCTTCGCCAGCCGCCATCAAGGCCTGGGCCCGCCTGATGCGGGTTTCGCGCCAACTGATGGAAAGCGCCGAAGAGGCGTTGAAGGCCGCCGGCCTGCCGCCGCTTGCCTGGTACGACGTGCTGCATGAGCTCGCCGAGGCGGGTGAGGGCGGGTTGCGGCCGTTCCAGCTCATCGAGCGCACGCTGTTCGCGCAATACAACATCTCTCGGCTTCTGGCCCGCCTAGAGGCCGACGGACTGGTGGAGAAACTGCCGGTGGCCGATGACGGCCGTGGCCAGACCATCCGCATCACCGCCAGCGGGCGAGAGACACGCCGCCAGATGTGGGCTGTCTACGGACGCTCGATTGCGGAACTAGTAGGCGCCAAATTGTCGGCGGATGAGCTGACCATGGTCTCGGCATTGCTTGGACGGCTGCGTCAACCGCCAGCCGGCGACTAGGCGAGGCTTGTCGCGCGCGGCAACGCTCATCCACTTGCAGATATTTTGCTCTCGTCCTCTTGCGTGCGGCCTTGGAATGCGCAATATGCCGAACCGTAACGTACGGTACGGATTGCCGAGTGATCGGTGGCCTGCCTTTCGAGAGAAAAGCGTGTTGCACATCTTGCCCGATATGGACACCAGCGAAGCGCTGACAGAACGGCAGAAGGCCGTCCTCGACGCGGCGTTGCGGCTGCTGGTCGAGGAGGGCGATCATCTGACCATGACCGCCGTGGCGCGCCGCGCTAGCTGCTCCAAGGAAACGCTTTACAAATGGTTCGGCGACCGTGACGGGCTGCTGACGGCGACGGTGCAGTGGCAGGCTTCGAAAGTGCGGGTGGCGCCGGTTGACGGCAAGGGGCTCGATCCTGCCTCGCTGACTGCAAGCCTCGAACGCTTTGCCTCGGACTGGCTTAAGGTGATCTCCAGCGACACGTCGATCGCCCTCAACCGGGTGGCGGTCAGCCATGCGGGCTCGGGTAAGGACAATCTCGGCGCCGTCGTGCTTGAGAACGGCCGCTTCGCATTGGCCAAACGGTTGAAGCCGGTGCTTGAGGCCGGCCGACGGACCGGGCTTTTGGATTTCGCGGATGCCGAGACGGCGTTCCGCACCTTTTTCGGGCTGGTCGCCCGCGACGTGCAGATCCGTCTGCTGCTTGGCGACCGGCTGGAATTGACTGAGGCGGCAATCGGCGGCGATGCCGCGCGCGCGACGCAGCAGTTTCTCGCTCTTCATGGAGCAACAACCGGCCGCAAGGCCCTCTGATTTGTAAAAACGGGAAGGAAGACAAAATGCGCGTCTATTACGATCGTGATGCCGATCTCAATCTGATCAAGGGCAAGAAGGTCGCCATCATCGGCTATGGCAGCCAAGGCAGGGCGCATGCGCTCAACCTCAAGGATTCCGGCGCCAAGGAGATCGCCATCGGCCTCAAGGCCGGCTCGGCGACCGCCAAGAAGGTCGAGGCCGACGGGCTCAAGGTGATGAGCGTGGCGGACGCCGCCAAATGGGCCGACCTGATGATGATGGCAACGCCGGACGAACTGCAGGCCGACATCTACAAAAACGAGATCGCGCCGAATATCCGCGATGGTGCCGCTATCGCCTTCGCGCATGGCCTCAACGTGCATTTCGGCCTGATCGAGCCGAAGTCGACGGTCGACGTCGTCATGATCGCACCGAAGGGTCCCGGCCACACGGTGCGCGGCGAATACCAGAAGGGCGGCGGCGTGCCGTGCCTGGTCGCCGTCAACCAGGATGCCTCGGGCAATGCGCTCGACCTGGCGCTGTCCTACGCCTGCGGCGTCGGCGGCGGCCGTTCGGGCATCATCGAGACCAATTTCCGCGAGGAATGCGAGACCGACCTGTTCGGCGAGCAGGTCGTGCTGTGCGGCGGTCTGGTCGAGCTGATCCGGGCCGGTTTCGAGACGCTGGTGGAAGCCGGCTACGCGCCTGAGATGGCCTATTTCGAGTGCCTGCACGAGGTCAAGCTGATCGTCGACCTGATCTATGAAGGCGGCATCGCCAACATGAACTACTCGATCTCGAACACCGCCGAATGGGGCGAATATGTCTCGGGCCCGCGCATCATCACCGCCGAGACCAAGGCCGAGATGAAGCGCGTGCTGAAGGACATCCAGACGGGAAAATTCACCTCGGAGTGGATGCAGGAATACCGCGCCGGCATGTCCCGCTTCAAGGGCATCCGCCGCAACAATGACAGCCACCAGATCGAGGAAGTCGGCGCCAAGCTGCGCGCGATGATGCCCTGGATTTCCAAGAACAAGCTGGTCGACAAGGCGAAGAATTGAGCGAAATCCACAAGCGCTCGAAAACAGCGGCTTCCATGACAAAAAACGGCGCCAAGTGGCGCCGTTTCTTCATTCTGTCGGTCAGCTCAGCCACAGGCCAGCTCAATAGGGTGAGTAGCACTGCTGCCGCGGGCCGTTATAGGGCTGGAACGTGTTGTCGTAGGCCCGGTACGACCGGTAGCGGTTGTAGCACCATTGGACATGGACGCTCGAAAGCCGTCCCGCGCGGTAGTAGCGGCGCGGCGCCGGCCGGTCGTAGTAGTCGTTATTGTTGTACATGCTGCCGAGGCCAAGCCCCAGGCCAAGGCCCAGGATCGCGGCACTCGCGCCATCATCATAGTAACGGCCGCCGCGATAGTGATGGCGACCATGGCGCCAACGCCAGTTGTCTCCGCCATTCCAGTTACCACCGCCGCCGTGCCAGTGTCGACGGCCGCCGTCCCAATTGCCTGACCGGCGCCATCTCCAATCGTCGTTGTTGAACTGACGGTTGTTGCCGCCCGCCCAGCTGTCGCGGACCGGCGTGACATTCGGCGCCGCCGTGCTGGTGGGTATCGACAGATCCGGCTGCATGATCGGTCCGGCGGCGGACGGTGCCGTGACGCCGGACAGGATACCGAGGGCTACCAGCCCCGATTTGACCGTGGAAGAAAAGAGCGAACTCATTGCACTCTCCAAGAGTTACAGGCCCCACGCCCACCCGAGGAATGGGGCAACAATGGATGTTTGCATCTGAACGGCGGATGAACGGAAAGGTTCCGTCAACCATGACGCGAACGCGCCCAGGACCAATCGATCTCAGATGGTGGTTTTGCGAGCTTGTTTTCCCAAGCACTTGCGGGCAAAGGTCATGGCATGTCGCTGCGCCTTGCCACCTTCAATGTCGAGAACCTGATGAACAGGTTCGATTTTTCCGGCTATCGCAACCAGCTCAACGAGGATCGAACGCTGGCGCTGTTCGATATCCAGAGCGAAGCGGAATACAGGATCCTGGAGCAGGCCCGCGCCATCGCCCAGTCCGACGACACGCGCCAGCTGACGGCGCTGGCGATCGCTGCCACCCGGGCCGACATCATCTGCATGCAGGAGGTCGACAACATCGAAGCGCTGAAGGCCTTCGAATACGGCTATTTGTTCAAGATGGTGGGGCAGGGCTACCGGCAGAAATACACCACAGCGGGCAATGATTCGCGCGGTATCGACGTTGCCGTAATGATGCGCAACGAGACCGCGCAGGGCCAGCCGATCGAATTCGTGCGCATGACCAGCCACGCCTATGTCACCTACGAGCAGTTCGGGCTGCACACGCCGGAACTCGAGGCACTGGGCAATCAGGCCAATGAGCGCATTTTCCGGCGCGACTGCCTGGAGATCGACGTCACCGTGGGTGGCGTGCCGCTGACGCTCTATCTCGTGCATTTCAAGTCGATGGGCTCGCCGCGCAACGGGCTCGACGGGCGCGAGGCGACGATGCCGGTGCGCATCGCAGAGGCGCAGGCCGTGCGCCGCATCATCGAGGAGCGCTTCGGTGGGGACACCGCTGACAAAAGTGGGGCCGCCGACAAACGCTGGGCGATCTGCGGCGACATGAATGACTATCGCCAGCGCGTGAAGGTAGCAGGCGATGCGATCGACGGTTATCGCTTCGAGGTGGTCGACGAAGCCCTGTCCTGCATCAACGTGCTGACGGCAGGCGGCTTTTGCGAAAATGTCGTCGAGCGGCGGCCGGAGATGAACCGCTGGAGTTTCTACCACACGCGAGGACCCGAAGAGCGGCATCTGTGCCAACTCGACTACATTCTGTTGTCGAAGGGGCTCGCCGCCAGCAACGCAACGGCCGTTCCCGACATTATCCGCAACGGCCAGCCCTGGCGCACCATTTTTCCGCCCGGCCAGGAGGTCGAGCGGTTTCCGCGCGCCGGCTGGGACCGGCCGAAGGCATCGGATCATTGCCCGGTGGCGATCACGCTGGACATTGTCCGGTAAGCAGTATTGGGGCCTGATACGGTATGAGTTTCGACCTGCCGCGCAACGTCATCCTGCCGGTCGACGACATCGACGTCCGGCTCGATCCCGGTCCGCACCCTTTCGCAAGGGACAATGCAGAGGCGATCGCCGACAACTGGCAGCACGAAATCGCCGCCAATCCGGCGCTGTTCGACGGCATGGTGGTGCTGCTGTCGCAACTTGCCTACCGCGACAGCCGTCTCGTCGGCCGCTGCCATGCGGTCAATTACTCGACGTTCATGCTGTGGCGGAAGCGGCGCGAGAATTCGGGCGCCGAGCATGCCTATGCCCATGCCATGCTGGTGGCCGGCGACAATGCGCTGGTGGCGATCCGCATGGGGCCGCACACAGTCAATGCCGGCCGCGTCTATTTCGCTGCCGGCTCGTTCGAGCCGATCGATTTTCGCGATGGGCTGGTCGATGTCGATTTCAACATGATCCGCGAGGTGCGCGAGGAAACCGGTCTCGACCTGTCAGGTGCGGAACGCGGCAAGCGCTACCATGCCATGTCGACCAGCAGCGGCACGGTAATCTTCCGCCGTTATCACGCGACGGCGTCCGCCGACGAGATCGCCAGGCGCATCTCGGCCTTCGTCGCCACCGAGACCGACCCGGAGATCGACGGGCCGGTGATCATTCGCCATGCCGCCGACCTGCCGGTCGGGCTGTCGCCGCACATGAAGCCGCTGATCGAGTGGCATTTCGCAAACAGGAATTAAGGGCGCGTCTTGTTCTGTGCCGCGTTGCGATCGTTGCGGGCGGCGACGAGGAACAGGATGAAGCCGATGCCAAGCAAGCCGCCCATCGCCATTCCCATGGTCTGGCCGACGACTGCCTGGAAATCTGATGTGACGCGATCGGGATTGGCCATGCCGAAGCGGGCGAGATACCACCAGATGCCTGCAAGACCTGCCTCGATGACCACCATCGCCAGGACCAGTCGCGCCTTCTTGCTCATCCCGCTATTCCTCCACCCAAGGTCAATTGCCCTAGCATCGCGAACAGTGTGGGGACAGTGGCGGGCCGGGTGGAAACGTCGAAGACTGTGCAAAACCGGGTCGGAGCGCCGGCCGCGTTCTGGCCGGGTTGCCCTATTCGTGCCTTAGCGCGTCGATCGGATCGAGCCTGGCGCCGCGCAATGCTGGGAAGAAGCCGAAGACCATGCCGATCAGGGCGGAAAAGCCGACGGCGAGCAGGATCACCGCCGGGCTCGGCGCAAACGGGATGGTCAGCGTCACCGCGGCGAGGCCGGCCAGCGCCAGGCCGATCAGGATGCCGATGATGCCCCCGAGCAGCGACAGCACCGTCGCCTCGACCAGGAACTGGATCAGGATGTGCTTCTCATGCGCGCCGATGGCCAGCCTGATGCCGATCTCCCGGGTGCGCTCGGTGACCGACACCAGCATGATGTTCATGATGCCGATGCCGCCGACCAGCAGGCTGACGCCGGCGACGGCGCCCAGCATGCCGGTCATGGTGGTTGTGGCGCTGGCCATGGCGTCGGCGATCTGGGTCATGTCGCGGATGGCGAAATCGCTCTCGCGGTCCGGCGTGATGCGGCGCGCATCACGCAAAATATCCTCGACGCGCGGCTGCAATTCGCTGGTCGGTGTGCGGTCGTCGGCGGCGATGTAGATGTTGTCGATGTCGCGGTTGCCGGCGATGCGGCGCTGGTAGGCGTGCAACGGCATCAGCACGACATTGTCCTGGTCCTGGCCGAAGCCGGTATAGCCCTTGGGCTCGAGCAGGCCGATGATCTTGCAGGAGGTGCGGTTGACGCGGATGATCTCGCCTTCGGGATCGCCGGCGCCGAAGAATTGCTGGCGCACGGTCTCGCCGATCAGGCACACGCCGGTGCCCGAGCGGGTTTCGGAATCGCTGAACGGGCGGCCCGACACCAGCTTCCAGTCGCGCGCATCGAGATAGGCGCTGTCGGTGCCGGTGACGCCCGAGGTCAGGCTCTCGGTGCCGAAGATGACGCGGACCTGCTTTTGCGAGGCCGGTGAAATCGCGCGCGCGCCGCTGAGATGCGCCACAAGTGCCGCAAGGTCCTTTTCCGCGAGCGGACGCACCACCTGGTCGAGCCCGCCCGGTCCGCCGGGGCCGGCCGGACGGCCGGAGCGGACCACCAGTAGATTGCTGCCGAGCTTGGAGATGTCGGCCTTGACCTTTGCTGTGGTACCCGAGCCGATGGTAAGCATGGCAATGACGGCGGCAACACCGATGACGATGCCGAGCAAGGTCAGGAACGAGCGCAGCACGTTGCGGCGGATCGAGCGCAGCGAGAGGCGGACGGTTTCCCAGATCATGGTTATGCCGTCTCCAGCTTCATTGTGTCGGAGGCGACATGACCGTCGAGGAAGCGGATGGTTCGTTCGGCATAATCGGCGACGTCGGCCTCATGCGTAACCATGGCGACGGTCAGGCCAAGCCCGGTGTTGAGCCGGGTCAGCAGCTCCATGATCTCGTGCGTGCGGGCGGTGTCGAGATTGCCGGTCGGCTCGTCGGCGACGAGCAGTGTCGGGCGCGTGACGATGGCGCGCGCGATCGCCACGCGCTGCTGCTGGCCGCCGGACAGTTCGGCCGGCGTGTGGTGCTCGCGGCCGACAAGGCCGACCTGCGCCAAGGCCTGCATGGCCAGGTCGCGGCGCTCGCGGGCGGCGACGCCGCGATAGATCAGCGGCAGTTCGACATTTTCGGCCGCCGTGGTGCGGGCCAGCAGGTTGTAGCCCTGGAAGACGAAGCCGACATAGAGGTTGCGCAGCATGGCACGGCGGTTGCGGTCGAGGCGGCCGGCGTCGATGCCCATGAAGGAATAGGTTCCGGCCGTCGGCGTGTCGAGGCAGCCGATGATGTTCATCGCCGTCGACTTGCCGGAGCCGGACGGACCCATGATGGCGACGAATTCGCCACGCCGGATGGCAAGATCGACGCCGGCCAGCGCATGCACCTTGGCCTCGCCCTGGCCGTAGCTCTTCCAGACCTTGTCGAAGGTGATGAGGGTCGCGCCCGCAGCCACGGCATCAGCTCCGCTGCTGCGACGCGGTGATGATTTGAGCGCCTTCGTCCAGGCCCGAAATGATCTCGGTCAGTTCGCCGTCGGTCGAGCCGATCTTGACGTTGACCGGGTGCGGACGCCCGTTCTCCAGCACGTAGAGCGTGCGCGAGCCGTCGGTGGGCACTGTGGCGGCCTGGCGCTGGCGGTTGCCGCCGGGGCGCCCCATGCGGCCGGTGAACAGGTCGCTCAGGCTCCAGCCGCGGGCGGCCTGCTGCGCCGGACGATAGCGGAAGGCGGTGGCCGGCACGGTGAGCACGCCCTTGGCCTGTTTGGTGACGACCGAAACGGTTGCGGTCATGCCGGGCCGCAGCAACAGCTCGTTGTTGTCGACCTCGAGCCGCGCATTGTAGGTGACGACGCCGTCGGTGGTGACCGAGGCATAGGAGATGTCGCGGATCTCGGCGTCGAACGGCCGCTCGGGGAAGGCATCGACGGTGAAGCGGGCATGCTGGCCGGATTTGACCGCGCCGATGTCGGCTTCGTCGACCGCCGCCACCAGTTCCATGTTCCTGAGATCGGCGGCGATGATGAACAGCACCGGCGCCTGCAGGGAGGAGGCGACCGTCTGGCCGGGATCGACCGAGCGCGTCAGCACGATGCCGTCGATCGGCGCATAGATGGTGCTCTTGGCAAGGTCGGTCTGCTGCGCCTTGAGGTCGGCCTGGGCGATGGCGAGGTTGGCCTGCGCACTGTCGAGCGCTGCCTTGGAACGGTCGCGCGTGGCGGTTGCTGCTTCAAGCGACTGGTCGGTCGCCATGCCACGCCTGGTCAGTTCGGCGGCGCGCACCAGCGCCTTCTCGTTTTCGGTCAGCGTAACCGTGGCGTCCTCGACATTGGCGGCGGCGGCCTTGGCCGAAGCTTCGGCGCGCTCGATCTGGACCTCTAGTTTCACCGTGTCGAGTGTCGCCAGCACGTCACCCTTCTTGACCTGCTGGTTCTCCTCGGCCGAGACCGAGCGGATGATGCCGGACAGTTCGCTTGAAATGTCGACCTGGGTGAGCGGCTGCAGCGTGCCGGTCGCCGATACCGCGACGGTGAGATCAGCCTTGGCGGCAGGCACGGTGGTGTAATCGATCCCGGCCGGCGAGCCGGCATACCACTGATAGACGCCGAGCGCGGCGGCGAGCACGATCAGCGCCAGCAGCGCATAGAGCCAGCCGCGCCGACGCGACTTGCGCCGCCCCGTCTGGTCGAGCCCAAGCGCCGTCTCGATGGCGGAATCCGATTCCGTGTTTGGCAGATTGACAATCTGGTCCACGCTGGACCCCTATAATGCGCAATGTCCCTATCTGTGCACAGATCAGGCTTACTGGTTCAAATATCAAATTAAATTTCGCCCATGTTGGGATTGAGGCAGGAATGAAAACTCGGAATTACTTGCTTTACGATGTGTTTACGACCGAGCGACTGGCCGGCAATCCTTTGGCCGTCGTGCTGGACAGCGAGGGATTGGACACGGCGGCGATGCAGGCCATCGCGCGCGAATTCAACCTGTCCGAGTCGGTTTTCGTGCTGCCGCCGGACAATCCCAAGCACAGAAACCGCATTCGCATCTTCACCCCCGACTATGAAATGCCATTCGCCGGCCACCCGACCGTGGGCGCCGCGATCGCGCTGGCCGAACTGGCGGAAGAGGGCGGCGCCGGCATCTTCGTGCTGGAGGAAAACATCGGCCCGGTGCGTTGCGCCGTCAGCAAGCACGACGGCAACACCTTCGCCGAGTTCGACCTGGCGAAGCTGCCGGAACCGCTGAAGCTCGAGGCCGATCCGGAGGCGATCGGCGCCGCCCTTGGGTTGACGCCGCATGAAATCGGCTTCGAGAATCACCGCGTCGCGTTCTGGTCGGCCGGCGTGCCCTACGTCACCATTCCGGTTGCCAATCTCGAGGCGGCGGGCCGAATCCGGCTGGACAACCAGGCCTGGTCGGAACTGGCGCCGCGCAAGAGCGAATGGGCCTTTGCCAGCCCCTATGTCTATTGCCGCGAAACGGTGAACCACGAAAGCGCCTTCCATGTGCGCATGATCGTGCCTGGCACGCCTTCCTACGAGGATCCGGCGACCGGCTCGGCGGCTGCCGCCTTTGCCGGCGCCATCATGCATTTCGACGCGCCGACCGACGGCATTTCGCAGCTGTGGATCGAGCAGGGGCTGGAGATGGGCCGGCCATCGCGCATCCGCCTCGAACTGACCGTGCAAGGCGGAAAACTGGCCTCGGCGCGCATCGGCGGCAATGCGGTCAAGGTGGCGGAGGGCAAGCTGTTCGTCTGATCGAACGCATGCTCGGTCGATTTGTCGGGAAATGATTCCGGCAGGGCTGGACAGGACCGGTGGTGGCGGCTATATGCCCGCCAACGCCGGTTTTTGCCGGCCGAGTGGGTGCGTAGCTCAGTTGGTAGAGCAGCTGACTCTTAATCAGCGGGTCCACAGTTCAATCCTGTGCGCACCCACCAAATTCCTAGGAGAGTTGGTGGAAAGACCCTGAAAGCGAGACGCGTTTGGCGCGTCTCGGGCATGCGTCTGGCCGTGATTCTTCAACCGCTATCCGGATCTCGTGGCGATTCAGCCGCGTTGAAAAATGCGGCTCAGAAACCGGCCGAATCGAAAAGCAATGCTCTTTTCCCCGGTTGAGAATCGCCGATGCCGGAAGATGCTTCCTTTGTCGTGACAACGGCTTCTTTGTCGGTCGATACGGGGGTTGGATACCTACTTCTCCGAAACACCCGCTTCTGCAAAACTTGCCATGCGGGCATGGCACTCCAGCGCCGAGCGGACGATGTTTACGGCCAGGCAGGCGCCGGAGCCTTCGCCGAGTCGCATGCCGAGATCGAGCAGCGGCGGCAGGCCGAGGGCTTCGAGCAGGCCGCGATGGCCCGATTCGGCCGAAACGTGCGCGGCAATCGTGTGGGCGAGGCCGGTCGGGTGCAGTCTGGCTAGCGGGGCCGCGGCGGCGGTGCAGACGAAGCCGTCGAGCAGCACGGGTATGCCCACATGGCGGGCGGCCAGCGTGGCGCCGAAGATGGCGGCGAGTTCGCGGCCGCCGAGCGTGGCAGCGATAGCAAGCGGATCGGCAAGGGCGGCGGCGTGGCGCTCCAGGCCGGCTTCGATGGCGACCACCTTGCGCTTGAGGCCGGCGTCGTCGACACCGGTGCCGCGCCCGGTCCATTTTTCAGCACCGCCGCCGAACAAGGCGGCTGAAATGGCGGCTGCAGGCGTGGTGTTGCCGATGCCCATTTCGCCGAAGCAGACGAGGTCGAGGTCTTTTGTCACCGCGTCGTAGCCGGCCGACACGGCGGCGAGGAACGACTTCTCGTCCATCGCCGGCACTTGGGTGAAATCGCCGGTGGGATGGTCGAGATCGAGCGGAATGACGTCGAGTTCGGCGCCGGCCATGCGGGCAAGCTGGTTGATGGCGGCACCGCCGCCGGCGAAATTCGCCACCATCTGCACGGTGACCTCCGAAGGATAGGCCGAAACGCCTTGCGCGGTGACGCCATGGTTGCCGGCGAAGACGAAAACCTTGACGCGGTCGAGTTTTGGCATGTCGCGGCCCTGCCAGCGTGCCAACCACGCGGCGATCGTCTCCAGCCGGCCAAGGCTGCCTTGCGGCTTGGTCAGCGTGTCTTGGCGGCGGACGACCGCATTGGCCGCGGCATCGCTGCCGGCCGGCAGGTCGAGGCAGGCGGCGCGCAATTCACTAAGCGATTTGAAGGGCATGGGGGCAAAGTCTCCGAAAAGGAATCAGGCCAAGGGATCAGGCCAAGGATCAGGAAAGCGCTACGGAAGCGACGAGCAGCACCGCGATCTCGCTTGCCTGCTGCAAGGCTCCGATCGTGTCGCCGGTCTGGCCATCGATCTGGTTGAGGCAAAGGGCGCGGAAAGCGGCAAACAGCAGGCCAAGCAGGATCAGCGCGAAGACGGCGCCGCCCAATCCGAGCAGGAGCAGCGGGATCGCGCCGAGCACGGCGCCGGCCATGGCGGTTTCCTGCGAGACGGTGCCGGCATCGGCCGAGAGGCCGTCGACGCGCGCTGGAGGCAGCAGATGCATGAAAGCGCCAAGCAGGCCGCGCGAGGCCGCGTGCGCGGCCAGGAGGGCGAACAGGGCCTGTGTAGGGTCGACGAGTTCCGACAGCGCGCTCCAGCGGATCAGCAGCGACAGGCCCAGCGCCGCCGCACCATAGGCGCCGATGCGGCTGTCGCGCATGATCTCGAGTTTGCGGCCGCGTGATTTGCCGCCGCCAAAGCCGTCGGCGACGTCGGATAGCCCGTCCTCATGCAGGCAGCCGGTGGTGAGCACGGTTGCCACAAGCGCAAGTGCGGCCGCTGGCCCCATGGCCAGGCCAAACCGTTCCGCCGTGGCGAAGACGATGGCGCCGATCAGGCCGACGACAAGTCCGGCAATGGGGGCTGCCCAGATCGCGGCGGCAAGACTGCGGCCGCGAAAATCGAAGACGGGCAGCGGCAGACTGGTGAAGAAGACCAGGCAAAGCGCGATGTCGTCGACGACCTGCCGCGGTGAAAGAGCCAGATTCTTGAACTTCATGCTTTAGCCCCTCGCAATCGCATGGAAGAAGGTGCCGCTGACATAGCCGCGCCGATAGCCCGAGGCGCCGATCGGATTGCCCTGGCCGTCGGCAAGGTCGGCCAGCGGCTCGTCATTGCCGGTGGCCGTCATCTGCGCATAGTGGAATTCGTGGCCGCGGATCAGCGCACCTTGTGAGCCCAGCGGGCAGTCGACGCGCAACCGCGCCTCGCGGTAGCCGAGATTCATCTTGCGTTTGGCGAAGCTGGTGGAATGGCCGAGCAGGCCGAGCATCGCATGCGTTTCGCCCGACGCATCCTCCAGCGCTTCGCCCAACACCATGAAGCCACCGCACTCGCCATGGATGGGCTTTGTTGCTGCAAAACACGCCATCCCGGCGCGGAAATTCGCGGCGGCGGCGAGCTTGCCGGCGTGTAGCTCGGGATAGCCGCCGGGTAGCCAGCAGACATCGCAGGTCTCGTGGGGCGCTTCGTCGGCGAGCGGCGAGAACGGGACGATTTCCGCACCTGCCTTGCGCCAGTAGGCGGCGACATGTGGATAGAGGAAGGTGAAGGCGGCATCCTCGGCCAACGCGATGCGCTGGCCGGGCGGCGCCAGCGCGTCGTCGAAGCCGCCATGTGCCGGGGTGAGGGGTGTCGCCAGGGCCATGATCGCATCGAGGTCGAGCGACTTTTCCGCCATGTCGGCCAGCCGGTCGAGATGCGCCATCAGGTCGTCATATTCGCCGGCCTGGACGAGGCCGAGATGGCGCTCGGGCAGGTTCAGCGTGGGATCGCGCAGGATGGCGCCGACGACCGGCAAGCCGATCGCCTCGATGGCCTCGCTGCACAGCTTGCGATGGCGCTCGCTGCCCAGCCGGTTGAGCACGATTCCGGCCATGCGTACATCCGGATCGTAGGTGGCAAAGCCCTTGGCGACGGCGGCCGCGGTGGTCGACTGGCCGGAAACGTCGAGCACCAGCAACACCGGCAGGCCGTAGAGCCGCGCCAGGTCGGCGGCCGAGCCGGTGCGCCCCGGCGAGGCCGGAATGCCGTCGAACAGGCCCATGGCGCTTTCGAGGATGACGAAATCGGTGTCGTCGGCGGCTTGCGCAGCGAGTGCGTTGAGCAGCGATGGCGGCATCGCCCAGCTGTCCAGGTTGACGCCGGACAGTCCCGTGGCGGCGGTGTGGAAGCCGGGGTCGATATAGTCGGGGCCGGATTTGGCGCCTCGCACCTTCAGTCCGCGCCGGGTCAGCGCGCGTAAAATGCCTATGGTGACGCTGGTCTTGCCGGAGCCGGAGCGCGGCGCGCCGATGATGATCGCGCGGGCGGTCACAAAGCACCTACCAGTGCCGCGCGCATGGCGACGATGCCGCCGACGACGATCAGCGCCGGCGAGGCAAGGCCGGCGGCCGCGGCTTCCTCGGCAATGGTGGCGAGCGTGGCGACGACGGTTCGTTCCTGCGGCGTCGTCGCGGCGACGATCACTGCCGCCGGTGTCGACGGCGCCAGTCCGCCATCCAGCAGTGCCGCTGATATCAGCGGCAGATTGGCCATGCCCATATAGACGACCACAGGCTGGCCGGTTCGGGCGATCGCCGCCCAGTCGAGATCGTCATCGGTGCCGGCGGCGTGGCCGGTCGCCAGGATCACCCCCTTGTTGATGCCGCGCATGGTGGCCGGGATGCCGGTGGCGGCCAGCGCGCTGAGCCCCGATGTCAGGCCGGGCAGGACGCGGAACGGAATGTTTTCGCGCACGAGCGCCAAGGCCTCTTCGCCGCCACGGCCGAAAATATAGGGATCGCCGCCCTTCAGCCTGACGACGCGGCGGCCTTCGCGTGCCAGCCGGACCAGCAAAGCGGTGATGTCGTCCTGTTTCATCGACGGTTTTCCGCCGCGCTTGCCGGCAAAGAACAGCTCGGCGCTTTCGGCAACGGCGACGACATTGGGGGAGACCAGCGCGTCGTAGACCAAGGCGTCCGCCTCGGCCAACGCAGCCAGCACTTCCAGGGTCAGGCAGCCGGGATCGCCGGGACCGGCGCCGGCCAGCCAGACATGGCCCGGTTCGAGCGGGCGCGGCTTGAAATTCAGCCGGGACAAGGCTTTTTCGAGCGTGGCGTTTTCGCCGGTTTTTTTGGTGCTGCCGCTCACAATCCGTCCCGTCCGCGAAAACGCCGCTGGTAATGGGCGTCGTACAATGAACTCTCCCCGAAATCCTGTGCCGCCAGCGAGCGGCCGACGAAGATGATCGCCGTGCGTTCCATCGGATCGGCGGCCAGCAACTCTTCGATGGTCGCCAGCGTGCCGGTCAGCACACGCTCGTCCGGCCAGGAGGCGCGGAAGACGACCGCCACCGGGCAATCGCCGCCATAGTGCGGCGTGAGCTCGGCGACGATGCGGTCGATGGCGTGGATGGCAAGATGAATAGCAAGCGTGGCGCCGGTGCGGCCGAAGCCGGCGAGCGTTTCGCCGGGCGGCATTTTTGATGCGCGCCCGGAGATGCGGGTCAGCACCAGGCTTTGCGCGACTTCGGGAATGGTCAGCTCGCGGCGCAATGCTGCGGCGGCAGCGGCGAAGGAGGGGACGCCCGGCGTCAGCGTGTAGGGAATGCCATGCTTTTCCAACCGGCGGATCTGCTCGGCCACGGCGCTCCATACCGACAGGTCGCCGGAATGCAGGCGGGCGACGTCATGGCCTGATTTGTGGGCCTCGACATAGGCGGCTTCGATCTCGTCGAGCGACATCGGCGCGGTGTCGATCAGCTTTGTCCCTGGCGCGCAATGCTGCAGCAATTCGGGCGCGACGATCGATCCGGCATGAAGACAGACCGGGCAGCTCGCCAAGAGTCTCGCGCCGCGTAGCGTAATGAGGTCGGCGGCACCGGGACCGGCGCCGATGAAATGAACGGTCATGGCGCATCTCCGCTGATGGCGATGGCACAAGTGACCGAGCCGAGCACCGTGCGGGGGCCGAGCAGTTTTGCCCCGGCGCCGGCAACGGCGAGGGCTGACGCCTCGGAAACCGAGGGCGTGCCGGCAACATCCTGCGAGAGCTCGGAATGGCTAAGCGTGTCCGACGAGGCAGCCTGAAGTGCTGAGTTGTCGACGACGATGACCGGAAGGCTCAGCGCGCGGCCAGCGGCGGCGATCGCTTCTTCATCCTTCTTGAACTCGGCAGTTGCCAGTGCCGAAAGCGCCGTCACCGCCAGCCCATGCGTCTCCAGCGCGGTTTCGACCGTTGCAAGCACGTCTTCGACGCTCACGCCCTTTCGGCAGCCTATGCCTGCGACCATCATGGCTTCACCCAGCTCCATTGGGTGACCGGCATGGCCGGCCGCCATGCCTGCATCGAGCCGACGGGCGATGCGCGGGATATGTTTATCCGCGTGAGATCGCCGCCAAGCGAGACATGGCGGGCGAGAAGCAGGGTTTCCATCTCCAGCGTCACCGCGTTGGCAACGAGGCGGCCGCCAGCGCGCAGCGCCTTGATGGCGGCATTCAAGACACCGGCATCGCTGCCGCCGCCGCCAATGAAGATCGCATCAGGCGTGTCCAGCCTGGCAAGCGCCCTGGGGGCGCTGCCTTCCACCACGACAAGGCCGGGAACGCCACAGGCGGCGGCGTTGCGGCCAATACGGGCGGCGCGGACCGGGTCGGCCTCGACGGCTATAGTGCGCATGGAAGGGTGGGCCAGCATCCATTCGATGCCGATGGAACCGGAGCCGGCGCCGATGTCCCACAGCAGCTCGCCGCGCCGTGGCGCCAGCGCCGACAGGGTGATCGCGCGGATTTCGCGCTTGGTGATCTGGCCGTCATGGTCGAACAGATGATCGGCAAGGCCTGATGTGAGCGGCAGGACGCGCGCATCCGGACCGGATTCAACTTCGACCGCCAACACGTTCAGCGGATTGATGCTTTCGAGATCGAAGGCATCGGCGCGCGCCGAACGCTGGTTCTCGTTTGGCCCGCCCAGTGCCTCCAGAACGGTGAGCCGCGATGCGCCGAAGTCGAGTTCGGTGAGCAGGCGGGCGATCGCCGCAAGGGCTTCGGCGTCCGACGTCAGCGCCAGGATGCGCGCGTTCGGTTGCAGGAGTGGCCGGATCAGGTCGAGTGGCCGGCCATGCAGCGAGACGGTCTCGATGTCCTGCAGCGCCCAGCCAAGGCGGGCGGACGCCAGCGAAATCGCTGACGGCGCGGGAATGACATGCATCTCCTGCGCCTTCACTTTCCGGGCGAGGGTGGCGCCAACGCCGTGGAAGAACGGATCGCCCGAGGCGAGCACGCAGACGCGCCTGCCGGCAAGCGCCAGGACGTCAGCCATCTCGGCATCGAAAGGAACCGGCCAGGCGCGCGGCTCGCCCTTGGAGAAGGAAGCGACGAGCGCCAGGTGCCGCTTGCCGCCGAAGATGACTTCCGCCCTGGCAATCCGCTGCTTGGCCTCGTCGCCGAGACCGGCTAAACCGTCCTCGCCGATGCCAACGATTGTAAGCCAAGCGGCGCTCGATTGACCCCTAGCAGGCATGATGACCCACCGCATTCTGATCCTCGGCGGCACCACGGAAGCCCGGCAACTGGCAGGAAAATTGGCCGAGCGCGCCGAGCTGTCGGTCACGCTGTCGCTGGCTGGCCGTACCGAGAGCCCGGTCGCGCAAGGCGTGCCGGTGCGAAGCGGAGGTTATGGTGGCGCCGACGGGCTTGCTACCTATCTCCGAGAGACGGGCACCGACTTGCTGATTGACGCCACGCATCCCTATGCAGCGCGGATCTCCGCCAATGCGGCGCAAGCCGCCCGCGTGGCCGGTGTGCCGATCCTTGCGCTGCGACGCCCCGGCTGGGAGCCTGTCGAAGGCGACCGCTGGACTGAGGTCAATACATCCGGCGATGCCGCGCGAGCACTTGGACTGGCGCCGCGCCGTGTTTTCCTGGCGCTGGGCCGGCAAGAGGTCGCCGCTTTCGAAGCTGCGCCCCAGCATCATTATCTCGTCCGCAGCGTCGACGCGATCGAGCCCAAGCTTGCCGTGCCGGATGCGAGCTATCTTCTGGCCCGTGGCCCGTTTCGTGAGGCGGAGGAACGCGCGCTGCTCGAAAAGCAACGCATCGATGTCGTCGTGTCCAAGAACAGCGGCGGCGAAGCGACTTATGGCAAGATCGCCGCGGCGCGGGCGCTTGGCCTCGAGGTGGTCATGATCCAACGGCCAACCTTGCCGGATGTTCCCGCGGCTGAAAGCGTTGAAGCGCTGACCGTGATGGTCGATCATTTTGTCCGCCCCGTGGACGAGCGCGGCGTGTAAACCAGCGCCGGCTTCTCAGCGCGCTTGATGATGCGGGTTTCCGGCGAGCCGATGATGATGCAGGTCGCCATGTCGGCCTTTTGCGCGTCGACGTCTGCCAGCAGGTAGACCTCAATACGCTCGTCCGGGCGGCCGGCGGCGCGGCCGAAAATCACTGGCGTGGTGCCTGGCAGGATCGCGGTGAGGCATTCGAAGGCGCGGCCGAGCTGCCAGGGGCGTGCCTTGCTGATCGGGTTGTAGAGCGCGATGACGAAGCCGGCGCCGGCCGCCGCCAGCAGACGCAATTCGATCAGCTCCCACGGCTTGAGATTGTCGGACAGCGAGATGGCGCAGAAATCATGACCAAGCGGCGCGCCGATGCGGGCGGCGACCGCCAGCATGGCGGTGATGCCGGGCACCACAGCGACATCGACCGCGCGCCATTCGGCCGGTCCGGCCTCCATCGCCTCGCAGACGGCCGCCGCCATCGCGAACACGCCGGGATCGCCACCGGAAACCACCGCGACGTCGTGGCCCTCGGCGGCTTTGACCAGTGCGTCCTTGGAGCGGGCAAGTTCCTCGCGATTGTCGGAAGCGACGCGGGTCTGATCCGGGCGCAGGTCCAGCCGGTCGAGATAGGGTTTGTAGCCGTAAAAGAATTTGGCCTCGGCGACGGCGCGGCTGGCTTCCGGCGTGACCTGATCGGTATTGCCGGGGCCAAGCCCGATGACGGTGAGACGGCCGCTCATGCTTGCGCTCCCAAAGCGCCGGGGCGGCCGGACCAGCCGGCGACCAGCACGATGGCGAAATAGGGGGCCTTGTCGTCCGGCTTGTCGGCAAGCTTCATCGACACGCTGCCGGCCATGGTGCCGCGCTCGACATAGACGGCGCGCGACAGCTTGGCCGTAGCCTCCAGCGCACGCCTGATCTTGGGCAGGTTGCGGCCGACCTTCATGATGACGGCGGCATCGGTGTCAGCCAGCCGGCGCGTCAGCTCGAACTCGCTCATCGTGCCGGGCAGCACCGTCAGCACATCGTCGCCCTGGACGATCGGAACACCAGTCTGCGACCAGCAGCCGGACATGGCGGTGATTCCGGGAATGACTTCGGTCGGGAAGCGATGAGCGAGCCGCACATGCAGATGCATGTAGGAGCCGTAGAAAAGCGGATCGCCCTCGGACAGCACGGCAACCATTCTGCCCGCCTGAAGGTGTTCGGCGACCTTCTCGGCGGACTCCTCGTAGAAAGCCGTGATCTGCGAGCGGTAGTCGTCGTGATCCTTGTCGATTTCGGTGGTGACGGGATAGAGCAGCGGCAATTCCGTCATTTCGGGCCGGAACTGCGCTTCGACAATGGCACGCGCGTTGCTGTTGTTGCCGCGCTTGGCGAAATAGGCCACGACATCGGCTTCCGCCAAGACGCGCGCGGCTTTTAGCGTCAGCAGTTCGGGGTCGCCGGGACCGGTGCCGACGCCGATGAGACGGCCTTTGAGAAAGGCGTTCACAGGCCCGGCCTCGCCAATGAATTGAGCGCGGCGGCGGTCATGGCGCTGCCACCGAGCCGGCCGCGCACGATGGCGTAGGGAACGCCATAGGAATTCTCGGCCAAAGCATCCTTGGATTCGGCCGCGCCGACGAAGCCGACCGGCATGCCGATGATGGCCGCTGGCTTCGGCGCGCCGTCGCGCAGTTTTTCCAGGAGATAGAAGAGCGCGGTCGGCGCATTGCCGATGGCGACCAGCGAGCCGGCCATGCGCTCGCCCCACAGGTCGATCGCGGCGGCCGAACGGGTGTTGCCGATCTCCCTGGCGATGTCGTGCGTGCGCGGGTCGCGCAAGGTGCAGATCACCTCGTTGCCGGCCGGCAGCCTGGCGCGGGTGACGCCATGCGAGACCATTTCCGCGTCGCAGAAAATTGGCGCGCCAGCCGCCAAAGCGGTGCGCGCGGCGGCAACGAAATCGGTGGAGAAGACGAAATGACTGGCGGCTTCGACCTGGCCGCAGGCATGGATCATGCGGATGGCGACATCGGCCTCGGCTTCGGAGAAGCGCGACAGATCGGCCTCGGCGCGGATGATGGCGAAGGAGCGCTCGTAGATCGCCGTGCCGTCATGGATATAGTCGTAGGCGGCCATGCTCATTTCCGTTTTTCAGTTTGGGCCTGTCGGTAAGCCTCGGCGATTGCCACCGGCCCGAGCCTTGTCAGGCAAGCGGCGGCGGTTTCGCCTTGATATCGTGCGCTGCGGATCATTGCCGCGACGCGGCTGATGCCGCGCGCGGCGTCATAGCCCGGCCTGTAGCCGGCAGGAAGAGCCTTTGCCGTCGCGTTCACGACAAGTCCGGCTCCGTTTTCGCCGCCGACTATTGTTAACGCCGCCACGCCGGGGTGGGCGCAGCCCTTGGCGCATCCGGAAATGTGCAGGGTGAGGTCTGGGATGTCGGCAGTTTCAGCGGCAATCGTCTCGGCAATGTCGCGCGTGGCGATGCGGCCGGAGGCGCAGGCCGGTGTGCCGGGGCAAGCGGCGATGCGCGTGCGCGGGTCGGTGGGGGCGGTGACGAAGCCGAGGGTGGCGGCGGTGTGCTGAAGGGTTTGGTTGGCGGCGGTTGGTTGACCAAGGAAAAGCAGGGCATGGCCGGGGGCGAGGCGGATTTCGGTGGTGCCGAGGGTGAGGGCACTCTGGGCGAGAGAGATGATTTTGTCCGCCGGCATGCTGCCGTAGGGGAGGGCGATGCCGAGGGCGTGGTCGGTCGATAAAGAGAAAAGACCGATAGGTCGGCGATCCTGCACACCCCCCTCTGTCCTGCCGGACATCTCCCCCGCAAGGGGGGAGATTGAGCCGTCATCGGCGCTTTCGCCAATTGCCGACGTCACGTCCACCGCCGATGTTGCAGGACGAGAGCCGGCGTCGGAACTGCCGATCTCCCCCCTTGCGGGGGAGATGTCCGGCAGGACAGAGGGGGGTGTGACGGAGTGCCAACCTGCGAGAGAGGCCAATTGGCGGTCCGTCAAATCCCTCGCATGCGCCTCCCGACTCTTCTCGGCAATCATCCTGAGCACCGCAACGGCAATATCGCGCGCTACATCGTCATCGACCGTCGCAAGCGGCCTCGCGCTTTGGCCGTCACCTGAAACAGACACAGCCCACAGCACGCCAGCGCTGGCCCGCACCGCCTTCAGCCTCACATCGGCCGTGACCGCATCCAACCCAAGCTGCCCGCCACCATCGACAATCACCGAAACCTTCGGCCCCAGCCGTTGCGTCAGCCCAGCCTCTTCAATTGCCGCCCTGATCCGCTCCGCCAGCGGCCGGGGATCGGCAATCTCTTGCGGATCGATGCCGGCCAGCGGCCCGGTCTCGACCGGCACGCCGGTGCGCACCGCGATATCAAGCGCATCGACCTCCGCCGCCAGCAGCGCCGCGCTTTCCGCCGTCAGGCCGCGTATCTGCAGGCTGCCGCGCGCTGTCACTTCCATGATGCCGTTGCCATGCCGCAAAGCCGATTCGGCTAACCCGATCAAAAGCTTCGGCGACAATCCTCCAGAAGATGGGCCTCCAGCGACCGGGTTGAGCCGCACCAAAAGCCCGTCGCCGGTTTGCATTGGCGCCGACAAAGCCGGGCAGGCGCCGCGGCGCGAGAAGGCGTTCATGCCGCCACCCCAAGCGCTTCTGCCTCGGCAATCAGGGCGGCGAGATCGTCGTCGATGGAATTGCGCAAGGGATGCCAGAGGCCACGCCGTCGCGCCGACAGGAAGCGCTCGGCGATGACTTTGGCAGCGGCGGGGTTCTCGCGCAGGATGAAGGCGCGGACCAGTGGATCGCCGAGATAGGCGTCATGAACCGCCTCGATCAGCGTTCCCGAAATGGCGTGTGTGGTTTCGGCAAAGCCGACCAGCCGGTCGACGGTTTCGGCAAATTCGGAGGCGCCGCGTGGGCCGTGGCGCATCTGGCCTGCAATGAAGCGTGGATTGACGGCGCGGGCGCGCACCACCCGCGATACGGCTTCGCTGACCGAGCGCGGCTTCGGCTTTTGCGGGTCCGTGGTGTCGAGCACGATGACGTCGGCATTCCTGCCGAGCGTTGCCAAGGCGGCCGAAAAGCCGCCGATGAAGGCGACGTCGGCGGAGCCCTCGAGGATGTCGCGGCCGGGGTCGTCGCCGGTGTGGACGAGAAGATCGGCTTCGGCGATGCGGCCTTCGAAGGCGCCGGGCGCCGAAATGCCTTCTCCTTCTGCGCCGCCATAGGCGTGCGAGGTGGCGTCGAGATAGGCGCGGCCGATTTCTTCGCGCGCGGCCCAGTTGCCGGAGGACAAGATATCCTCGACGCCGGCGCCATAGGTGCCGGGCGAGGTGCCGAAGATGCGCGGGCTGAGCTTGCCATCGGCACGGGTTTTGGCCGCGAGCGGGTTTTCCGTATCGTCCTCGTCGCGGGCGGCTACCGCGTTGGCGGCGGCATCGATCAGCGCGATCTGGGTCGGGAACATGTCGCGAAAAAGGCCGGATATGCGCCAGGTGACATCGACGCGCGGGCGGCCGAGCGCGGCCGGCGGTAGCACCTCGATGCCGGTGATGCGGCCGGTCGCCGAATCCCATTGCGGTCGGCAGCCCATCAGCGCCAGGCCTTGCGCGATCTCCTCGCCGCCGGTGCGCAGCGATGCCGAGCCCCAGAGATCGATGACCAGCGAGCGCGGCCAGTCGCCATGCGACTGCATGTAGCCGCGCACGACTTCCTCCGCCGCTGCCTTGCCCAGATCGTAGGCGGTCGGCGTCGGTATGGTGCGCGGGTCCGAGGTGAACAGGTTGCGGCCGGTGGGCAGAACGTCCGAGCGACCCCGCGCGGGCGCGCCGGCCGGGCCGGCCTTGACGTGGCGGCCATCGAGCGCGGCGAGCAGCGCCGCTTTCTCGGCTTCAGCGCTTTGTCGCCGCATGGCGTCGGGCTCATCCTCCGGAGCGCGGCCGTAGATATGCAGCCCGTCCTTGATGGCAAAATCCTTGAGGTCACAGAGCCAGGCGTCGATGCGGCGCAACGCTTCGTCAGGCGCGTCGGTCGTGGCGACGCCGGCTGAGGCGAGACCGGTCTTTTGCGCGGTGTCGACGATCAGTTTCGCCAGACGGTCTCGGCGGCGGCGGTCGAGCCCGTCGGCCTGGGCATATTCGTCGACCAACCGTTCGAGCTTGTGCTGGTTCTCGTCGAGCCCGGCGCCGGTCAGCGGCGGTGGCAGATGGCCAAGGGTGACGGCGGCGATGCGGCGCTTGGCTTGCGCCGCTTCGCCTGGGTTGGAGACGATGAAGGGATAGATGACGGGCAAGGCGCCGGTGACGATCTCGGGAAAGCAGTTCTCCGAAAGCGCAACGGTCTTGCCCGGCAGCCATTCCAGCGTGCCATGCGCGCCGACATGGACGAGCGCATGGACGCCGAGCGATTTGCGCAGCCACAGGCCGAAGGCGATCAGCGCATGGCGCGGCGGCAGCGTCGGGTCGTGGTAGTCGGCGCGGCGGTCGGCGGAGCGGCCGCGGTCTGGGGCGAGGGCGACCGTGATGTTGCCGAAGGTGGCAGCGCGGAAGGGGAAGCTTTGGCGCGAGGCGCCCCCCTCTGTCCTGCCGGACATCTCCCCCGCAAGGGGGGAGATTGAGCTCTCATTGCCGCTTTCGCCAGCTACGAACGTCGCAGAATGAGCGCCGATGGCGGAACTGCCGATCTCCCTCCTTGCGGGGGAGATGTCCGGCAGGACAGAGGGGGGTGCCTCGCACAAACCTATCTCATATTCAGCCTTCCAAGCTGCATCTACGGCAGCAATTGCTGCAGACGGCAATGCCTTCGAGAACTCCACATAATCCCTCAAGGCCAAGCCATGCCCGCCCTGGCCCAGCCGCGCCAGCAACTCACGCGGCGTTTGCGGAATCCCCTCAACGACATAGCCCTGTTCGCTGAGGTCCTGCAGCATGGCCAGCACGCTGGACGGGACATCCAAACCCACGGCGTAGCCGGTGCGGCCGGGGGCACTGGGATAATCCGGCATCAGGATGGCCAGCTTGCGTTCGGCGCGGGCTGTCTCCTGCAGGCGGATAAAGGCCGCGACGCGGTCAGCCACTTGCGCCACACGATCCGGTTCCGGCCGGTTGGCAAAGGCGCGGTGGCCAAGTGCTGGATCGATCTCGCTCTCGCCCTTAAAGGAAATGGCGCCGGCCAGGATGCGGCCGTCGAGTTCGGGCAGCACGACATGCATGGCGAGGTCGGCGGGCGCCAGGCCGCGCTGGTTGGTCTCCCAGATGTCGCGGCGGGTGGTGGCGACGATGACCTGGAAGACCGGTACGCCGGCGCGGTCGAACAGGGTTTCAATGCCGGGTTCGGCGCCGGACGCGAAAGCGGTCGCGGTGATGATGGCGGCGGGTTTGAGCGCGGCGAGTGCGGTTTCCACGAACGCCAGGGATGAGGGGTCCTTGAGGCTGGAGACGAAGATGGGGACCGGATTGATGCCGCGCTGGCGGAGCGCGTGGAAAAGCGCATCGATGGGCGCGACATCGGCGGCCAATAGCATCGAGCGATAGAACAGGATGGGGATGATAGGAGCGTTGACGTTGTCAGCGTCGAGTTCCTTCACACCCCCCTCTGTCCTGCCGGACATCTCCCCCGCAAGGGGGGAGATTGCGCTGTCATTGGAGATTTCGCCAATTGTCGAGGTTGCGGACGCGTCAGCTTCTAATGAAACGGGAAAAGAGCCGGCTTTGATGAAGTCCGATCTCCCCCCTTGCGGGGGAGATGTCCGGCAGGACAGAGGGGGGTGTGAAGGATCACCAACGACCCCAAGTCCTGGCTCATAAAACCCGGCTTTCGGCACTGGAACCGGCTCTGCTACGTCCGCATCCGATCCAGCCAGCCCCGCCAATCTCCGCACCAGCGCGCTCATATTCGCCGGGCCGCCCTCGCGGAAATAGTCGAGCAGGCCATCGAGCTCCTCGCGCGGCAGCGTCGAGGCTTCGATCAGGCGCAGATCCTCGTCGCGGCATTCGCCGGGCAGCAGCGCCAGCTTTATGCCGTGTGCGCGAGCGGTCGAGGCAAGCTGGTCGCAGCCGTAGCGCCACCAGTCGTAGCCGCCGAGGATGCGCACGAGGATGACCTCGGCGTGGCGGGCGACGCTGTCGACCCAGAGGTCGACGGACATGGGATGGCGCAGGTCACGCAGGGCAGCCAGCCGCATCGAGGGCAGGCGGCCGGCATCGGCCTTCCAGGCTGCCGCCAGTCCGGCGAGGTCGCTGTCGGTGAAGGACAGGGCCACGATATCCGCCGGCGTCTGCCGCAGATCGACCGGCTCGGCGAGGTCGTCGAGCGAGGCGGATGTCGTGGTGAGGATGTGCATCGCAACCCGTGTCCGAAATCAGCCGGCGAGTATACGCTCGATCGCCGGGCGGTTCAGCCCCTTCAGGCCGATGACGACGAGGCGCGAACGGCGGTCGTCCTGCACCGTCCAGGCGCGGTCATAGTAGTGGTTGACGCGCGGCCCGACAGCCTGCAGCAACAGCCGCATCGGCTTGCCGCCGACCTCGACGAAGCCTTTTACACGCAGCACGTTTTCTTCTTCGGCGACGGTGGCGACACGCTTTGCCAGCTCATCGGGATTGGCGATCGAGGCAATGTCGACGATGAACGTGTCGAAGTCGTCATGCTCGTGGTCGAATGCGCCGTCATGATGGGACTTGCGGTTTTCGATGTCGTCCTCGACGGCCAGACCGAGCCCGAGCAGCACGGAGGGATCGACCTTGCCATGCGACGTCGGCACGATCTTCACCGCGCGGGCGGAGTGTTCGCCAATGATGGCATTGGCGCGGGCGGTGCCGGCGGCGTCCATCAGGTCGCTCTTCGACAGGATGATCAGGTCGGCGCAGGCGATCTGGTCCTCGAACACCTCTTCCACCGGATCGTCGTGATCGAGCGTCTCGTCCCCGGCGCGCTGCGCCTGCAGGGCGTCCATGTCGTTGGCGACGCGGCCTTCGGCCAATGCCGGGCCGTCGACCACGGCGATGACGCCATCGACTGTGACGCGGCTCTTCACGCTCGGCCACTGGAACGCCTGGACCAGCGGCTTGGGCAGCGCCAGGCCCGAGGTTTCGATCAGGATATGGTCGACCCTCGGCGTCAGCGCGAGGATCTTGTCGAGCGCCGGGACGAAATCGTCGGCGACGGTGCAGCAGATGCAGCCATTGGCCAGTTCGACGATGTTTTCCTCCGGGCAGGTGTCGATGCCGCAGCCCTTCAAAATCTCGCCGTCGATGCCGATGTCGCCGAATTCGTTGACGATGATGGCAATACGCTTGCCGCCGGCGTTTTCCAGGAGATGGCGGACCAGCGTCGTCTTGCCGGCGCCGAGGAAGCCGGTGACGACGGTGCAGGGAACGCGCGAGACGGAAGCAGTCATGATCAGTCCTTCAACAGGTCGAGGGGAGGGATGCGGGCAACGAGGCCACGCTTCAGGCTATCGGGGCGGCCGCGCCATGGAATCAGGCCGTCCTTCGAGGTGGCGAAGAGCTTGGCGCCTGTCACGAGGTCGGCGCCGCTGGTCGTGGTCAGGTCGCCGAAGACATAGCTCCAGCAGCCGTCGCGCAGGATGGCGGCGCTGAGGCGCCGCTTGCAATTGCCGAGGCATTCGACGCTGCGGATGCGAATATCGTCGCCAGATGCGGCGCGGCGCGTGTCGTCCGCCAGCAATTCGCCGGCACGGGGATGGGCGTCGGAGCCGGTCTCATTGCGGCAGGAGGCGCAGACGATGATGGTGACGCCGGCCAAGGCATCATCATGGCCGGACGAAATATCCGCTGTGCCAGCCGAAAAACTGCTGTCGTGGTCCAAGATCGGGCTCCTTGCCCGGAAACCCGCCGGGCGATCGGATTCTAAAGTCGCAGACGGCAGGTCTCCTGGCTCGCGAGTCATCGCCTTGGGTAGCCGCCTTCCCGGGAACTCCCCAGTGGCTTTCGGCCTTGGCTCTTCGCTTACAGTTGCGGGGACAGCCGCGGATTTGGGATTTTGCCCCGCACCGCATTCCCTCTTAGCCCTTGCCGTTGCGGGCAAGGGACCATCTGGAACCGGATTTAGGCTTTTGCGGGCGGCGGTGTCAACGCGAGCTTACGACACGGCGATGTCGGCCAGCGCCGGACCCAAATCCCCGGCAGGCGTCACTTCGATGCGTTCGAGTCCGAGCCAGCCCTGCATCTGCTTCAATTCCTCGAACAGCTCTGCAGCGGTTTCAGGCGGTGCACCGGGCTCCGCATAGGCCGCATGGACGCGCAGTATGCTGGCCGGACGGTCGGCCTTGAGGTCGACGCGTGCCACGATCCTGTCGCCGAGCAGGAACGGCAGGACATAATAGCCATATTGCCGCTTGTCGGCCGGCGTGTAGATCTCGATGCGGTAGTGGAAATCGAACAGCCGCTCGGTGCGCGACCGCTCGAAGACGACCGGATCGAACGGCGCCAGCAGGGCGCGGGCCTCGACTTTGCGCGGCAGGCGGGCGTCTTTATGAAGATAGGCCGGCTTGTCCCAACCTTCGACACGCACCGGCAGCAGCTCGCCCGTTTCAACCAGTTCCTCCAACCGGCCTTTCATGTCGGCCGGCGACAGCCGGAAATAATCGCGCAAATCGCCTGAAGTCGCCACGCCGTGGGCGCGGGCGGAAATGCGCAGCAATTCGCGGTGCGCGTCCTCAGGCGTCGGTACCGGCAGATCGAGGATCGCCTGCGGCAGCACGCGTTCGGGCAGGTCATAGAAGCGCTCGAAACCGCGGCGGTGCGCCGTGGTGATGCGCCCGGCCCAGAACAGCCATTCGAAGGCGTGCTTGGCATGGCTCCAGCCCCACCAGCCGCCCGAGCCTTTCTGGCCTTCGAGCGCGGAAGCGGCGATCGGGCCGCGCTCGGCGACCTGGCGGTAGATCTCTTCGATGTAGGCGGCGTGCTCGCGGCCCCATTTGGCGAGGCCCAGATACATTTCGTCGCCGCGCTCGGCGCGCTGCATGCGCCAGCGCATCAGCGGGTATGTCTCGACCGGCAGGAAGGAGGCCTCGTGCCCCCAGTATTCGAAAACCGTGCGCTTGCGCGCCACGGCCGCGTTGTCGAGCAGCGAGAACGGGTAGGGGCCAAGGCGCGAATAGAGCGGCATATAATGAGCGCGCACCACCGCGCTGACGGAATCGATCTGCAGCAGGCCGGTGCGGGAGAGGGTGCGGGCAAAATGTCGGCGGTCAGGCGTGCCGGTCGGGCGGGGATCGAGAAACCCCTGGGCGGCAAGCGCGATGCGACGGGCCGTGGGGAGCGAGATCTTTTCCTTCATGCAGGCATCACTTTGAAGTGTTTTGACCGAGGGTCGAATGGCTGATTCCAACCCATGCTAGCAGGGTTTTGGCGGCATCCATGTCAGGAGAGAAAAGTGGAGTAAAAAGCGAAGGAAATCAAACAGGAGCGGATCGGACCAGTTTGCCGCGATATGCCGTCCAGGTCGGTGTTTTGAACAAGGTTTGACTTGCTTCGCTGGAAGTGCTGCGCTAACCCTCGCCGCGTTGCAGCATAGGCCCTTAAAACGGTTCAGCGGTTAAACTGTCACGCTTCCGCATTAGGGTCCGGTGCTGTAATCAAAGTGGATTGGCGCCAACGGAAAGCCGAGCATGAACGCACTCTTGAGCTCATACCTGCCCATCGTCCTGTTCATAGGCGTGGCGCTGGTTGTCGGCCTGGCGTTGCTGGCCGCACCCTTCCTGGTGGCCTATCGCAATCCCGATCCCGAAAAGCTTTCCGCCTACGAGTGCGGTTTCAACTCGTTCGACGACGCGCGCATGAAGTTCGACATCCGTTTCTACCTGGTGTCGATCCTGTTCATCATCTTCGACCTGGAAGTGGCCTTCCTGTTTCCGTGGGCGGTGTCGTTTTCGAAGATCGGCATGCTCGGTTTCTGGTCGATGATGGTGTTTTTGGCGGTGCTGACCATCGGCTTTGCCTATGAATGGAAAAAAGGAGCGCTGGAATGGGATTGAACGACAGTTCAGGCACCCTCGTCGCGCCGAAGCCCAAGGGTATTATCGATCCCAACACCGGCAGGCCGGTGGGGGAGGACGATCCCTTCTTCCTCGAGATCAACAATGAGTTGGCCGACAAGGGCTTTTTGGTCACTTCGACCGAGGCGCTCATCACCTGGGCGCGCAGCGGGTCGCTGATGTTCATGACGTTCGGCCTCGCTTGCTGCGCGGTCGAGATGATCCACACCTCGATGCCACGCTATGATTCGGAGCGGTTCGGCGTCGCGCCGCGTGCGTCCCCGCGCCAGTCCGACATCATGATCGTCGCCGGCACGCTGACCAACAAGATGGCGCCGGCGCTGCGCAAGGTCTACGACCAGATGCCGGAACCGCGCTACGTCATCTCGATGGGCTCCTGCGCCAATGGCGGCGGCTACTACCATTATTCCTATTCGGTAGTGCGCGGCTGCGACCGCATCGTGCCGGTCGACATCTATGTGCCCGGCTGTCCGCCGAGCGCCGAAGCGTTGCTGTACGGCATTCTTCTGCTGCAGAAGAAAATCCGCCGCACCGGCACGATCGAACGGTAAATCCATGACCGCATCCCTGAGCGAACTGTCGACCTATCTCGGCGAGAAGCTGCCTGGCCGCTTCAGTGACGGGGTGCTTGCCTATGGCGAGCTTACCGTTCACGTCGAGCCGCGCGATCTGGTCGAGGTGATGACCTTCCTGCGCGACGATGCGCGCTGCCAGTTCATCTCGATCATCGACGTCTGCGGCGCCGACTATCCGTCGCGGGCCAAGCGCTTCGACGTCGTCTATCATCTGTTGTCGCCGAAGCAGAATGTGCGCATCCGCGTCAAGGTGCAGGCCGACGAGGAAACCATGGTGCCGTCGATCACCGGCGTGTTCCCCGGCGCCGACTGGTTCGAGCGCGAGACCTACGATCTCTACGGCGTGCTGTTTTCGGGCCATCCCGATCTGCGTCGCCTGCTGACCGACTACGGTTTCGAAGGCCATCCGCTACGCAAGGATTTCCCGCTGACCGGATTCGTCGAGGTGCGGTACGACGACGAGGCCAAGCGCGTCATCTATGAGCCGGTCGAGCTCAAGCAGGAATTCCGCAATTTCGATTTTTTGTCCCCGTGGGAAGGTACGGATTACGTGCTGCCGGGTGACGAGAAGGCAAAGCAGTAAATGGCTGAAACCTCGGTCCGCAACTTCAACATCAATTTCGGCCCGCAACACCCTGCGGCGCACGGCGTTTTGCGCCTTGTGCTGGAGCTGGACGGCGAAGTCGTCGATCGCGTCGATCCGCATATCGGGCTCTTGCATCGCGGTACCGAAAAGCTGATCGAAGCCAAAACCTATTTGCAGGCGATCCCTTATCTCGATCGGCTCGACTATTGCGCGCCGATGAACCAAGAGCACGCCTTCGCGCTCGCCGCCGAGCGCCTGCTCGGCATCGAAGTGCCGAAGCGCGGGCAGCTGATCCGCGTGCTCTATTGCGAAATCGGCCGCATCATGTCGCACATCCTCAATGTGACGACGCAGGCTATGGACGTCGGCGCGCTGACGCCGCCGCTGTGGGGCTTCGTCGAGCGCGAAAAGCTGATGGTGTTCTATGAGCGCGCCTCCGGTTCGCGCATGCATGCCGCCTATTTCCGTCCCGGCGGCGTCCATCAGGACCTGCCGCAGAAGCTGGTCGAGGACATCGGCAAGTGGATCGACCCGTTCCTGAAGTCGATCGACGACCTCGATCAGCTGCTGACCGGCAACCGCATCTTCAAGCAGCGCAATGTCGATATCGGCATCGTCTCGCTGGCCGATGCCTGGGCCTGGGGTTTTTCGGGTGTGATGGTGCGCGGCTCGGGTGCACCCTGGGACCTGCGCAAGTCGCAACCCTATGAATGCTATTCGGAAATGGATTTCGACATTCCGATCGGCAAGAACGGCGACTGCTTTGACCGCTACCTCGTGCGCATGGAAGAAATGCGCCAGTCGGCGAAGATCATGCGCCAGTGCGTCGATCTCTTGCTCGGCAAGGAAAGCACCGGCCCGGTGTCGAACCTCGACGGCAAGGTGGTGCCGCCCAAGCGCCAGGCGATGAAGCGCTCGATGGAAGCGCTGATCCATCACTTCAAGCTCTACACCGAGGGTTATCGCGTGCCAGCCGGCGAGGTTTACGCCGCGGTCGAGGCGCCGAAGGGCGAATTCGGCGTCTATCTCGTCTCCGACGGCTCCAACAAGCCCTACCGCTGCAAGCTGCGCGCGCCGGGTTTCGCGCATCTGCAGGCGATGGATTTCCTCTGCCGCGGCCACATGCTGGCCGACGTCACCGCCGTTCTCGGCTCCCTCGACATCGTGTTTGGTGAGGTCGATCGCTAAATGTCAGTCCGCCGTCTCGCAGAAGCCAGCGTCCAGCCAGCCTCCTTCGCCTTCAACCGGGCGAATGCCGCGGCTGCGAAGCAATGGATCAAGAAATATCCGAGGGGTCGCGAACAGTCGGCCATCATTCCCTTGCTGATGATAGCGCAGGAGCAGGAAGGCTGGGTGACGAAGGCGGCGATCGAGACGATCTCCGACATGCTCGGCATGCCGCGTATCCGCGGGCTCGAGGTCGCGACCTTCTACACGCAGTACCAGCTGAATCCGGTCGGCACGCGTGCGCATATCCAGGTCTGCGGCACCACGCCCTGCATGCTGCGCGGCTCGGAAGCGCTGATGGATGTCTGCCGCTCCAAAATCCATCACGATCAGTTCCACACCAATGACAAGGGCACTTTGTCCTGGGAAGAGGTCGAATGCCTCGGCGCTTGCGTCAACGCGCCGATGGTCATGATCTTCAAGGACACGTTTGAAGACCTCACCCCGGAACGGCTTGCCGAGATCATCGATCTATACGGCGCCGGCAAGGGCGCGTCGGTGGCGCCGGGGCCGCAGAACGGCCGCACCGGCTCGGAGCCGGCCTCCGGCCTCACCACGCTGAAGAGCGAAAAGGCGATCCTCAAGTCGACCCGCGAAAGGGAAGCCAGGGAGGCAGCCAAGGCTGCCAGGGCGGCGCCCGACGCGATCATCGCAGCGCCCGTGCCGGCACCGGGTGCGGCCCCTGTCGCACCATCCAACACCAGCAAGCCGAAGACCGACGCCCCTGAAACCAGCCCGGCATTGAAGACGCCTTCGAAAACCAAGGTCGCGCCGGCGGTCGAAAAAGCGGCGAGCGTTGCCGCCCCACTGCATTCGGCCGCCAATGCCAACAAGGCAGACTCCAAAGTCGAGCAGGTTTCCAAGCAGCGCAACGGTCCAATAACCAAGGCCGAGCCGGCATCCGCCTTCAAGGCGCCGGAGGTCAAGGTACCGGCAGCCAAGCCGGCCAAACCGTCGCTCGAGGATAAGAACCGTCCGGCCGGCATCGATAAACCGGTACAGGTCGATGACCTAAAGCTGATCTCCGGCGTCGGCCCCAAGATCGAGGGCATCCTGCATACGCTGGGCATTTTTACCTTCGCGCAGGTCGCGTCGTGGAAGAAGGCCGAACGCGAGTGGGTGGATGGCTATCTCTCTTTCCAGGGCCGCATCGATCGCGACGACTGGGTCAAGCAGGCCAAGGCGCTCGCCAAGGGTGGCGTGGCCGAATACATCCGCGTCTTCGGCAAGAAGCCGGTCTGAGGGACGAAAAATGCTCGGGGATAAAGACCGCATCTTCACCAATATCTACGGCCTGTTCGACAAGTCGCTGGCCGGCGCGATGGCGCGCGGCGCCTGGGACAACACGCCCGGCATCGTTGCCAAGGGGCGCGAGTGGATCGTCAACGAGATGAAGGCGTCGGGCCTGCGCGGCCGCGGCGGCGCAGGCTTCCCGACCGGGCTCAAATGGTCGTTCATGCCCAAGCAGAGCGACGGCCGGCCGAGCTATCTCGTCATCAACGCCGACGAATCCGAGCCCGGCACCTGCAAGGACCGCGACATCCTGCGCAACGACCCGCACACGCTGGTCGAGGGCGCGCTGCTTGCCGGTTTCGCCATGGGCGCGATTGCCGCCTACATCTATGTGCGCGGTGAGTTCATCCGCGAGCGCGAGGCGCTGCAGCGCGCGATCGAGGAGGCCTACGAGGCCAAGCTGATCGGCAAGAACAACACGTCCGGCTACGATTTCGACATCTACATGCACCACGGCGCCGGCGCCTATATCTGTGGCGAGGAGACAGCGCTCCTCGAAAGCCTCGAAGGCAAGAAGGGCCAGCCCCGGCTGAAGCCGCCATTCCCTGCCAATGTCGGCCTCTATGGCTGCCCGACCACGGTCAACAATGTCGAATCGATCGCGGTTGCGCCGACCATCCTGCGCCGCGGTGCGGCCTGGTTCTCGTCCTTCGGCCGGCCCAACAATGTCGGCACCAAGCTGTTTTGCATCTCCGGCCACGTCAACAATCCGTGCACGGTCGAGGAGGCGATGTCGATCCCGTTCCGCGAGCTCATCGAGACGCATTGCGGCGGCATTCGCGGCGGCTGGGACAATCTTTTGGCGGTCATACCGGGTGGCGCCTCGGTGCCGCTGGTGCCGGCCGAGCAGATCATCGACGCGCCGATGGATTTCGACGCCTTGCGCGACCTCAAATCCGGCCTTGGAACCGCGGCTGTCATCGTCATGGACAAGTCGACCGATGTCGTGAAAGCGATTGCGCGGCTTTCCTACTTCTACAAGCACGAGAGCTGCGGCCAGTGCACGCCATGCCGCGAAGGCACCGGCTGGATGTGGCGGGTGATGGAACGGCTGGTGCGCGGCGAGGCGCAGAAGCGCGAGATCGATATGCTGCTCGACGTCACCAAGCAGATCGAGGGCCACACGATCTGCGCGCTGGGCGACGCGGCGGCATGGCCGATCCAGGGCCTGATGCGGCATTTCCGCGGCGAAGTGGAGCGGCGCATCGACGAGTTTTCGCGCAATGCGCACCGGGCGGAGCCTGTGATGGTGGCGGCGGAATAGAATAACGTTTTATGCGGATGAAAGTCCGCAGCGAAGGGCGGGGCGAACGAAGAAACGACCAGGAGAACTCTATGGCGCCGTATTCGAACCCGCTGATGCCCAATTTGGACCAGATCGAGAAGATGAACCAGGACTTGACCAGGATGATGCCGAAGGAGATGGCCAGCGCCGTCAACCTTTTCGTGCATCCCGTGGCGGGTGCGGCGGCGATGTCGGCGCTTGGCCTCGGGCTCGCCAACCACGCTTTCGGCGTCTGGCTGGGCGCGCTTTCGGGAGCGACTGAGGCCTCGCAACGGCTGCTGCAGCCGATCGTCGATGATTTCGAGGCGCGCGTCGCGCAGTTCGACGATCCGAACTCTTCCTCCACTAAGGCGCGGGCGACGGCGAAAACCATGATCGCCGAGGCGCAGTCCTTCGCCAGGGAGGTCACCGATATTGCCGCCAAGGAAGCCGCCACTGCCGTGCCGGCCGCGAATGCCGCTCCGGCTGCGGGCGGCGCCGGCGATGCGCTGATGCCCGAGGATTTCAGGCAGCCCAACGCCATGGAGAAGCCGGCCAAACCGGCGGATCTCAAGGCCATCTCGGGCATCGGGCCGAAGCTGGAAAAGGTTCTCAACGGCCTCGGCATCTGGACGTATGCCCAGATCGCGGCATGGACGCCGCAAGAGGTTGCCTGGGTCGAGGACTATCTGTCGCTCGGCGGCCGCATCGGCCGCGACGATTGGACAGCCCAAGCGGCGGCGCTCGCCGTCAAGAAGTGAATGAAGTGCCCGACGTGGTCTCGACCGCGTCCGGAAAAAGAGATTGCGGGAACTCCGCAGGGGTTTGAGGCGAATGGCAAAGCTCAAGGTCGACGGGAAAGAGATCACTGTACCCGACCACTACACGCTGCTGCAGGCGGCTGAAGACGCTGGCGCGGAAGTGCCGCGCTTCTGCTTCCATGAGCGGCTGTCGATCGCCGGCAATTGCCGCATGTGCCTGATCGAGGTGAAGGGCGGGCCGCCCAAGCCCCAGGCCTCCTGCGCCATGAACGTGCGCGATCTGCGTCCCGGGCCGAATGGCGAGGCGCCGGAAATCTTCACCAACACGCCGATGGTCAAGAAGGCCAGGGAAGGCGTGATGGAGTTCCTGCTGATCAACCATCCGCTGGATTGCCCGATCTGCGATCAGGGCGGCGAATGCGACCTGCAGGACCAGGCGATGGCGTTCGGCGTCGATTCCTCGCGCTATCACGAGAACAAGCGCGCGGTCGAAGACAAATACATCGGACCGTTGGTGAAGACGGTGATGAACCGCTGCATCCACTGCACGCGCTGCGTCCGCTTCACCACCGAAGTCGCCGGCATTTCCGAACTGGGCCTGATCGGCCGTGGTGAGGATGCCGAGATCACCACCTATCTCGAACAGGCGATGACGTCGGAGCTGCAGGGCAATGTCATCGACCTTTGCCCGGTCGGCGCGCTGACCTCGAAGCCATTCGCCTTCCAGGCGCGGCCGTGGGAGCTGACCAAGACCGAATCCATCGACGTGATGGATGCGGTCGGCTCGGCGATCCGCGTCGATAGCCGGGGCCGCGAAGTGATGCGGATCCTGCCGCGCGTCAACGAGGCGGTGAACGAGGAGTGGATCTCCGACAAGACCCGCTTCATCTGGGACGGCCTGCGCACGCAGCGTCTCGACCGCCCCTATGTGCGCAAGGACGGCAGGCTGGTTGCCACCAGCTGGGCCGAGGCCTTCGCCGCGATCAAGGACGCGGTGTCGAAGACGGCGCCCGAAAAGATCGGCGCTATCGCGGGCGATCTCGCCGCCGTCGAGGAAACCTATGCGCTCAAGCTGCTGATGGCTTCGCTCGGCTCGAAGAATACGGATTGCCGCCAGGATGGCGCCGCACTCGACCCGGCGCTCGGCCGTGCGAGCTACATCTTCAACCCGACCATCGAAGGCATCGAGCAGGCCGATGCGGTGCTGATCATCGGCGCCAACCCGCGCTATGAAGCCTCGGTGCTCAACGCCCGTATCCGCAAGCGCTGGCGGACCGGCAATCTGCCGGTTGGCGTCATCGGCGATGTCGGCGACACACGCTACGACTACGAACAGCTGGGCGCCGGACCGGATTCGCTGAAGGATTTGGCTGACGGCAATGGCAAGTTCTTCCAGATGCTGAAGAAGGCGACGCATCCGCTGATCATCGTCGGCCAGGGCGCGCTGGCGCGCGCCGATGGCGCGGCCGTGCTCGGTCAGGCGGCCAAGCTCGCCGCCGCCGTCAACGCTGCCCGCGCGGATTGGAACGGCTTTGCCGTGCTGCACAATGCGGCCGGGCGCGTCGGCGGTCTCGATCTCGGCTTCGTGCCGGGCGAGGGCGGCAGAAACGTTGCCGGCATGCTGGGCGAAATGGAGCTCCTGTTCCTGCTCGGCGCCGACGAGATCGACATGGCCAAGACCGGCGGCGCCTTCGTCGTCTATATCGGCACGCATGGCGATCAGGGCGCGCACCGCGCCAATGTCATCCTGCCGGCGGCCGCCTACACGGAAAAGTCGGCCACCTATGTCAACACCGAAGGGCGTGTGCAGCAGACCAACCGCGCCGGCTTCGCGCCGGGCGAGGCTCGCGAGGACTGGGCGATCCTGCGGGCACTGTCGGATGTGCTGGGCAAGAAACTGCCGTTCGATTCGCTGCCGCAACTGCGCGCCAAGCTCTATGGCGAATACCCGCATCTGGCCCGTATCGACCAGGTCGCGGCCGGCAATGCCGAGGACATCGCTGGGGTGGCGAAGCTCGGCGGGCGGCTGAACAAGGGCACCTTTACGTCGCCGGTGACGGATTTCTACCTGACCAACCCGATCGCGCGGGCATCGGCCGTGATGGCGGAATGCTCGGCACTGGCCAAGAGCGGCTTCAAGCAGGCGGCGGAATAAGCATGGACACTTTCTTCTCCTTCTACGTGCTGCCGGCGCTGATCATTCTGCTGAAATCGGTCGTGCTGATCGTTATCCTGCTGATTTTCGTCGCCTATATCCTCTATGCCGACCGCAAGATCTGGGCGGCGGTGCAACTGCGCCGTGGCCCGAACGTCGTCGGCCCCTGGGGCACGCTGCAAGCCTTCGCCGATCTGCTGAAATTCGTCTTCAAGGAGCCGGTCATCCCGTCCGGCGCCAACAAGGGCGTGTTCCTGCTGGCGCCGCTGGTCTCGGCCGTGCTGGCGATCTCGGCCTGGGCGGTCATCCCGGTCAATCAGGGCTGGGCGATCGCCAACGTCAATGTCGGCATCCTCTATGTCTTCGCCATCTCCTCGCTCGAGGTCTACGGCGTGATCATGGGCGGCTGGGCCTCCAACTCGAAATATCCGTTCCTCGGCGCGCTGCGTTCGGCGGCACAAATGGTGTCCTACGAAGTCTCGATCGGCTTCGTCATCGTCACTGTTCTGCTCACCGCCGGCTCGCTCAACCTGTCCGACATCGTGCTGTCGCAGCATGATGGAATTGGTACGCGGCTTGGCCTGCCCAATACGTTCCTCGACTGGAACTGGCTGGCGCTGTTCCCGCTGTTCATCATCTTCTTCATCTCGGCGCTGGCCGAGACGAACCGCCCGCCCTTCGATCTGGTGGAAGCCGAATCGGAACTGGTCGCCGGCCACATGGTCGAATATTCGTCGACGCCGTTCCTGCTGTTCTTCCTCGGCGAGTATGTAGCCATCGTGCTGATGTGCGCGCTGGCCACCATCCTGTTCCTCGGCGGCTGGCTGCCTCCGTTCGACTTCGCGCCGTTCACCTGGGTGCCGGGCGTCATCTGGTTCGTGCTGAAAGTCTGCTTCGTGTTCTTCGGCATCTCCATGGTGAAAGCCTTCGTGCCGCGCTACCGCTACGACCAATTGATGCGGCTTGGCTGGAAAGTGTTCCTGCCGATCTCGCTGTTCATGGTGGTCGCCACCGCGGCCTTCCTCAAGATCACGGGGTTTGCGTGATGTCCGCTCTTTCCCAAGCCGCCAAATCGCTGCTGCTGCAGGATTTCGTCAGCGCTTTCTTCCTGTCGATGCGCCAGTTCTTCGCGCCGAAAGAGACGATCAATTATCCGCACGAGAAGGGGCCGACCAGTCCGCGCTTCCGCGGCGAGCATGCGCTGCGCCGCTATCCCAATGGCGAGGAACGCTGCATCGCCTGCAAATTGTGCGAGGCGATCTGCCCGGCGCAGGCCATCACCATCGAGGCCGGCCCGCGCCGCAATGACGGCACGCGCCGCACGGTTCGCTACGACATCGACATGGTGAAGTGCATTTATTGCGGCTTCTGCCAGGAAGCCTGCCCGGTCGACGCCATCGTCGAGGGGCCGAATTTCGAATTCGCGACGGAGACGCGCGAGGAACTCTACTACGACAAGGACAAGCTGTTGGCGAATGGCGACCGGTGGGAGCGCGAACTGGCGCGCAACATCTCGCTGGACTCGCCCTACCGCTGATATTTGACGCATGGACGGGGCAGGGGCCTCGTCCAGAGGATGATCCCGAAAAGTTGCGGACTTTTTCGGACCAGATCATGCTCCGGAATACAGAGTGGCCCATGTTTCTTTCGATCGGGCCTTTCAACCCGATCGGAACATGGGCTAGGACAACGCGGCTTTGGAACCGGAGGCGGAACCAGGCCAGAGACAACAAACAGGACGAGCGTCCTGTTCGTACAGGAACCCGGGGGATCCCCAATGTTGAGTGGACTAGAGGCGGCCTTTTTCTACCTCTTCGCCTTTGTCGCGGTGGCGTCGGCGTTCATGGTCATTTCGTCGCGCAACCCCGTGCATTCGGTGCTGTTCCTGATCCTGACCTTTTTCAACGCCGCCGGCCTGTTCATGCTGACCGGGGCCGAGTTCCTGGCGATGATCCTGCTCGTCGTCTATGTCGGCGCGGTGATGGTGCTGTTTCTGTTCGTCGTCATGATGCTCGACGTCGATTTCGCCGAGATGAAGGAAGGCGCCCTGCAATATGCGCCGATCGGCGCGCTGGTCGGGCTGATCCTGGCGGCGGAGCTGATCGTCGTTCTCGGCGGCTACACTTTCGCGCCGCAGCTCGCTTCGACGGTCTCCAAGCCCATTCCGGATCTCGCCACGCGGACCAACACCGCCGCGCTCGGCGACATCCTGTATACCGACTACCTCTACTACTTCCAGATTTCGGGCCTCATCCTGCTGGTCGCCATGATTGGCGCCATCGTGCTGACGCTGCGCCATAAGCCAGGCGTCAAGCGGCAGTCGATCGCGGCCCAGGTCGGCCGCACGCCGGCGACCGGCATGGAAATCCGCAAGGTCAAGACAGGCGAGGGACTCTGAGATGGTTGTCGGCATCGCACATTATCTGACCGTATCGGCTGTTCTGTTCACGCTCGGCGTGTTCGGCATCTTCCTGAACCGCAAGAACGTCATCGTCATCCTGATGTCGGTTGAACTGATCCTGCTGGCGGTCAACATCAATTTCGTCGCCTTTTCGGCGGCACTGGGCGATCTGGTCGGCCAGGTGTTCGCGCTGTTCGTGCTGACGGTAGCTGCGGCCGAGGCCGCCATCGGACTTGCCATTCTCGTCGTCTTCTTCCGCAACCGCGGCTCGATCGCGGTCGAAGACGTGAACATGATGAAGGGTTGACGGAACCACCATGTATCAGGCCATCGTCTTCCTTCCCCTGCTCGGCTTCCTGATCGTCGGCCTGTTCGGCACGTCGCTCGGCGCCAAGGCGTCCGAATACATCACCTCCGGTTTCCTGGTGATCGCGGCCGTGCTGTCGTGGGTCGCTTTCTTCACCGTCGGTTTCGGCCATGGCGAGGTGTTCACCGTGCCGGTGCTGCGCTGGATACAGTCGGGCGGACTGGAAGCGTCCTGGGCACTGCGGATCGACACGCTGACGGTGGTCATGCTGGTGGTGGTCAACACCGTCTCGGCGCTGGTCCACATCTATTCGATCGGCTACATGCACCACGATCCGAACCGGCCGCGCTTCTTCGCCTATCTGTCGCTGTTCACCTTCGCCATGCTGATGCTGGTGACGGCGGACAACCTCGTGCAGATGTTCTTTGGCTGGGAAGGCGTGGGGCTGGCGTCCTACCTGCTGATCGGCTTCTGGTACAAGAAGCCGTCGGCCAATGCCGCGGCAATCAAGGCCTTTGTCGTCAACCGCGTCGGCGATTTCGGCTTCGCACTCGGCATCTTCGGCGTGTTCGTGCTGTTCGGCTCGGTCAATCTGGGCACGATCTTCGCCAATGCGGCAACGTTCATTCCGGCCGAAGGCGCCCCGCACGGCGCCGCCGTGCTGACCTTCCTCGGCTATGCGCTGGACAAGCAGGCGGCCATGACGATCGTCTGCCTGCTGCTGTTCATGGGCGCCATGGGCAAGTCGGCGCAAGTGCCGCTGCACACCTGGCTGCCGGATGCCATGGAAGGCCCGACACCGGTTTCCGCGCTGATCCATGCCGCCACCATGGTGACGGCCGGCGTGTTCATGCTGGCACGGCTGTCGCCGCTGTTCGAACTCTCGCATTCGGCGCTGACTGTCGTGACCTTCATCGGTGCCTTCACGGCCTTCTTCGCGGCCACCGTCGGTCTCGTCCAGAACGACATCAAGCGCGTCATCGCCTACTCGACCTGCTCGCAGCTCGGCTACATGTTCGTGGCGCTCGGCGTCGGCGCCTATGGCGCGGCGATCTTCCACCTGTTCACGCATGCCTTCTTCAAGGCGCTGCTGTTCCTCGGCTCGGGCTCGGTCATCCATGCCGTGTCCGACGAGCAGGACATGCGCAAGATGGGCGGCCTCAGGAAACTGATCCCGACCACCTACTGGATGATGGTGATCGGCACGCTGGCGCTAACCGGCGTCGGCATTCCGGTGACGGTCATCGGCACCGCCGGCTTCTTCTCCAAGGACGCCATCATCGAGAGCGCCTTTGCCGGCCACAATTCGGTTGCCGGCATGGCCTTCGTGGCTCTGGTCGTCGCCGCTTGCTTCACCTCCTTCTACTCCTGGCGGCTGATCTTCATGACCTTCCACGGCAAGCCGCGGGCGAGCCATGAAGTGATGCACCACGTCCATGAATCGCCGCCTGTGATGCTGGTGCCGCTGTTCATCCTGGCCGCTGGCGCACTGTTTGCCGGCATCATCTTCCACCGCGCCTTCATCGGCGAGGGCTATGCCGAGTTCTGGAAGGCATCGCTGTTCACGCTGCCTGACAACCACATCCTGCACGACATCCACGAATTGCCGCTGTGGGTCGAACTGTCGCCCTTCATCGCCATGCTGATCGGCTTCGCGCTGGCCTGGAAATTCTACATCCGCTCGCCGGAAATGCCGGTCAACCTCGCCGCGCAGCATCGCGGGCTGTACGCCTTCCTGCTCAACAAGTGGTATTTCGACGAGCTCTACGACTTCCTGTTCGTGCGGCCCGCCAAGCGCCTCGGCCATTTCCTGTGGAAGACCGGCGACGGCACCATCATCGACGGCCTCGGCCCGGATGGCATTTCGGCGCGCGTCGTCGATGTCACCGACCGCGTCGTCAAGCTGCAGACCGGCTATCTCTACCACTACGCCTTCGCCATGCTGATCGGCGTTGCCGCACTCGTCACCTGGATGATGCTCTGATGACCGCCTGGCCAATCCTCTCGCTGGTCACCTTCCTGCCGCTGGTTGGTGTGCTGCTTATCCTGTTCATCAATGACGACAGCGAAAATGCACGCCGCAACATCCGCTCCATCGCGCTGTTGACGACGACGTTCACGTTCATCATCTCGCTGTTCATCTGGACCGGATTCGACAATTCGCAGTCCGGCTTCCAGTTCGTCGAGAAGGTCGCGTGGCTCGACTCCGGCATTTCCTACCATATGGGCGTCGACGGCATCTCGATGCTGTTCGTCATCCTGACGACGTTCCTGATGCCGCTGTGCATCCTGGCGTCGTGGGAATCGATCGAGAAGCGCGTGAAGGCCTACATGATTGCCTTCCTGCTGCTCGAAACGCTGATGATCGGCGTGTTCTGCGCGCTGGACATCGTGCTGTTCTACGTCTTCTTCGAAGCCGGCCTGATCCCGATGTTCATCATCATCGGCGTCTGGGGCGGCAAGCGGCGCGTCTACGCCTCGTTCAAGTTCTTCCTCTACACGCTCGCCGGCTCGGTGCTGATGCTGCTCGCCATCATGGCGATGTTCTTCCAGTCCGGCACAACCGACATCCCGACGCTGCTGACCCACAACTTCCCGGCCAACATGCAGACCTGGCTATGGCTTGCCTTCTTCGCCTCCTTCGCGGTGAAGATGCCAATGTGGCCGGTGCACACCTGGCTGCCCGATGCGCACGTCGAGGCGCCGACGGCGGGCTCCGTCATCCTGGCCGGCATCCTGTTGAAGATGGGGGGGTATGGCTTCCTGCGATTCTCCTTGCCGATGTTCCCGCTGGCGTCGGAAATGTTCGCGCCGCTGGTCTTCGCGCTGTCCGTCGTCGCCATCATCTACACCTCGCTGGTGGCGCTGATGCAGGAAGACATGAAGAAGCTGATCGCCTATTCGTCGGTTGCTCATATGGGCTTCGTCACCATGGGCATCTTCGCCATGAACCAGGAAGGCGTGCAGGGCGCGATTTTCCAGATGCTCAGCCACGGCCTCGTCTCCGGCGCGCTGTTCCTGTGCGTCGGCGTCATCTACGACCGCATGCACACACGTGAGATCGCCGCCTATGGCGGCCTGGTCAACAACATGCCGAAATACGCCACGGTGTTCCTGATCTTCACCATGGCCAATGTCGGCCTGCCCGGTACCAGCGGCTTCGTCGGCGAGTTCCTGACCATGCTGGGCGTGTTCCGGGTCAACACCTGGGTGGCGTTCTTCGCCGCCACCGGCGTCATCCTGTCGGCCGCCTACGCGCTCTGGCTCTACCGCCGGGTGATCTTCGGCGCACTGACCAAGGAGAGCCTGAAGGGCCTGCTCGATCTGTCGCCGCGCGAGAAGGTGATCATCTACCCGCTGGTCGTGCTGGTCATCTTCTTCGGCGTCTATCCCGCCCCGGTCTTCGACGCGACGGCCGAATCGGTCAAGTCGCTCGTCACCAATGTCACTGCATCCATCGGCGCCGCGCAGACCGCGGCGGCGAACTGACCAGAGGTTTTGCGAACCATGACGCCGGACCTTCTCTCCAGCCTGTCGCTCTCGACGCCAGAGCTGATCCTTGCCGTCGGCGCGCTGGCGCTGCTGATGGTCGGAGCCTATTCGCGCGCCAACACGGCCAACACGGTAACCGGCCTTGCGGTTGCCGTTCTGGCGATCGCGGGCGCCTGGCTGATCTTCCGGACCGGGCAGGGCAGCGCTTACGGCAATGCCTTCATCCAGGATTCCTTCGGCCGCTTCATGAAGGTGCTGGCGCTGATCGGTTCGGCGGTGACGCTGGTGATGTCGATGCGCTTCGCCAAGGCTGAACGCTTCGACAAGTTCGAATATCCGGTGCTGATCCTGCTCTGCACGCTCGGCATGATGCTGATGATCTCCGCCAATGGCATGATCGGCCTCTATCTCGGCCTCGAGCTGCAGTCGCTGGCGATCTACGTGCTGTGCGCGATCAACCGCGACAATCTGCGTTCGACTGAGGCTGGCCTCAAATATTTCGTCCTCGGCGCGCTGTCGTCGGGCATGCTGCTCTATGGCATCAGCCTGGTCTACGGCTACACCGGCAACACCGGCTTCCAGGAGATCGCTTCTGCGCTCGGCAGCGGCGAGCGCCAGCTCGGTCTCGTTTTCGGCCTCGTCTTCGTGCTGGCCGGCCTTGCCTTCAAGATCTCGGCGGTGCCGTTCCACATGTGGACGCCAGATGTCTATGAGGGCGCGCCGACACCGGTGACGGCCTTTTTGGCGGCAGCACCGAAGATGGCGGCGATGGCGCTGATGGTGCGCGTCACCATGGGTGCGTTCAAGCCGATCGCCTCCGACTGGCAGCAGATCATGGTCTTCATCTCGATCGCCTCGATGGCGCTTGGTGCTTTCGCCGCCATCGGCCAGACCAACATCAAACGGCTGATGGCCTATTCCTCGATCGGCCATATGGGCTATGCGCTGGTCGGCCTTGCCGCCAACAGCCAGGCCGGCGTGCGCGGCGTTGCCATCTACATGCTGATCTATCTGGTGATGACGCTCGGCACCTTCGCCTTCATCCTCGCCATGCGGCGCAAGGAAGGCAATGTCGAGCAGATCAGCGAGCTGGCCGGCCTGTCGTCGACCAATCCGATCATGGCGACGATCCTGACCATCCTGATGTTCTCGCTGGCCGGCATCCCGCCGCTCGCCGGCTTCTGGGGGAAATGGTACGTCTTCCTCGCCGCCATCAACGCCAATCTCTATGCGTTGGCGATCATCGGCGTGCTGGCCTCGGTGGTGGGCGCCTATTACTATTTGCGCATCATCAAGATCATGTGGTTCGACGAACCGGTCGGCGGCTTCGTGCCGATGGCGACGGAATTGCGTGTCGTGCTCGGCGTCTCCGGCGCCTTCGTGCTGTTCTACGTGCTGATCGGCGGGCCGATCGGCACCTATGCCGAAGCCGCCGCCAAGACGTTTTTCTAGTCGGCATGGCATTTCGGCTGGCTCCAACCTCGGCGTCGGATGGGTTCCGGCTCGAGGCGCATGAGAGCGTAGGCTCCACCAATGCGCTGGCACTGGACCACGCAAGGGCAGGCGACCCCGGCAAATTGTGGGTCGTTTCCAAGAAACAGGAAAGTGGGCGTGGCCGGCGCGGCCGCGTCTGGGCGACGCCAGAAGGCAACCTCGCGGCGACGCTACTGGTCATCACCAAGGCAGAGCTTCGCCTTGCCGCGACGCTGGGCTTCGTCGCCGGACTGGCGCTGGCCGATGCGCTCGACGCCGTGGTGCCGAAAGGCCGGATAGCCATCGGCCTCGACGGTGGCAGCGAAGGGAAAAACCGTTTCGAACTGAAATGGCCGAACGACGTGCTTGCCTCCGGCGCCAAGCTGGCCGGCATCCTGCTGGAATCGGCAATCCTGGAAGGCGGCCGTTTCGCGGTGGCGGTCGGAATCGGCGTCAATGTGGTGGCATACCCCGAGGATTTGCCCTATCCCGCAACATCACTCAGCGCGCTGGGCGCGGCATGCGATGCGGAAACACTGTTCCTGGCGCTGTCGGATGCCTGGAGCGAGAATGCCCGGTTGTGGGATGAGGGGCGCGGACTTGCCGCCGTCAGGCGTCGGTGGCTTGATCGTGCTGCGGGGCTTGGCAGCGAGGTTGCTGTCAGAATTGACGGTAATGTGGTGCGTGGGGTGTTTGAGACCATTGACGAGGACTGCCGTTTCGTGATCCGCGACGATGAAGGTTCGGTTCGGACGATCGCCGCCGGCGACGTGCATTTCGGCGCGGTCGCTTCGGCCAGGGCATAGGGCCGTTTATGCACCGTTCTAACTGTTTGTTTTTGCGCAACTCCGGTGGGAAAACCGTTACACACTTTTCCCGGAATTGCTTTTTGGGCTTGGCCTGAGGGCCAGGAAGGGAAAAATCATGGCGAAAGCGGAAACCGCCGAACTCGTCTTCGTGCCGCTCGGCGGCGTCGGCGAGATCGGCATGAACTTCGCTCTTTACGGCTACGGGCCGCCCAATGCGCGCGAATGGATCGTCATCGATGTCGGGGTGACCTTCCCCGATGCCAGCCTGCCGGGCGTCGACCTGGTGCTGCCCGACACGCGCTTCATCGAGGAGAACCTCGCCAATCTGCGCGGCATCATCATCACGCACGCGCATGAAGACCATTACGGCGCGCTGCTCGACACATGGCCGAAGCTGAAGGCGCCGGTCTGGATGACGCCGTTCAGCGCCGGCCTGCTGGAAGCCAAGCGGCAAGGCGAGCAGGGCGCGCCGAAAATACCGGTCACGATCTATCGGGCGGGCGAGAAATTCACCGTCGGCCCGTTCGAGATCGAAGCCATTCCGGTCGCGCACTCGATTCCCGAGCCGATGTCGCTGGCGATTACCTCGCCGGCCGGCACCGTCATCCATACCGGTGACTGGAAGATCGATCCGGAGCCGACGATTGGGCCGAAGACCGACGAGGCGCGTTTCCGGGCCTATGGCGACAAGGGCGTTCTGGCGCTGATCTGCGATTCGACCAATGCGCTGCGCGAAGGTGAGTCGCCTTCGGAAGTGGCTGTGGGCGAGGGCCTCAAAGGCGTCATCCAGGCTGCCAAGGGCCGTGTCGCCGTCACCACATTCTCCTCCAATGTCGGACGCATCGTCTCGATCGCCAAAGCGGCGCGCGATGCCGGACGCCAGTGTCTGGTGCTTGGCCGTTCGCTGAAGCGGGTCATCGATGTGGCCGGCGAACTCGGCTACATGGACGGTCTGCCGGAGTTCATCGCCGAGGAGGATTTTGGTTTCATCCCGCGCGAAAACCTGGTCATCATCTGCACCGGCAGCCAGGGCGAGCCGCTGGCCGCACTGGCCAAGCTGTCGCGCGAAGAGATGAAGTCGGTGTCACTGACGGCAGGCGACACGGTGGTGTTTTCCTCGCGTACCATTCCCGGCAACGAGAAGGCGATCCTCGAGATCAAGAACCGTCTCATCGACCTCGGCGTCAAGATCATAGAGGACGGCGATGCACTGGTGCATGTCTCCGGCCATCCGCGGCGCAGCGAATTGCGCAAGATGTATGAATGGGTGCGCCCGCAGATCGGCGTTCCCGTGCATGGCGAGGCGGCACATCTGGTGGCGCAGGGCTCGCTGATGTCGACATCGGGCATCGGCCAGGTGGCGCAGGTGCGCGACGGCGACATGCTCAGGCTTGCTCCCGGCCCAGCCACCATCATGGATCAGGTGCCGTTCGGCCGTATCTACAAGGATGGCAGACTGATCGGCACCGATCAGGCGATGGGCATCCGTGACCGGCGCAAGCTGTCCTTTGCCGGCCACGTGGCGGTCAATGTCGTGTTGGACGACAAATATGAGCTTGCCGGCGACCCCGATCTGGTCGCCATCGGCGTCGCCGAGGCCGATGGCCGTGGCGAGTCGCTGGAAGACTTGATGATCGATGCGGCAATCGGCGCGGTGGACTCGATCCCCCGTCAGCGCCGAAAAGACCTCGACCTGGTGCAAGAAGCAGTGCGGCGCGCCGTGCGCGGCGCCGCCAACGAAGCCTGGGGCAAGAAGCCGCTGGTGACTGTATTCGTCACAAGGTGACGAAAGGGAGTAGGGGAGTAGGGGAGTAGGAAGAGCAAACAGCTGACATACCTGTCTTTTCCCTTACTCCCGTATTCCCATACTCCCTACTTGGGAGTGCCAATGCTCGGACGACTGAACCATGTCGCGCTTGCCGTGCCGGATCTGGCTGCTGCCGTCGCTGCCTATCGCAACACGCTCGGCGCGGAAGTGACGGCGCCGCAGGCGCTGCCGGAGCATGGGGTGACGGTGGTGTTCGTCAATGTCGGCAACACCAAGATCGAACTTCTGGAGCCCTTGGGCGAGGGGTCGCCGATCGCCGCCTTCCTGGAGAAGAATCCTTCCGGCGGCATGCACCATCTTTGCTACGAGGTCGATGACATCCTGGCCGCGCGCGATCAGCTCAAGGCCGCCGGCGCCCGCGTGCTGGGCGACGGCAATCCGAAGATCGGCGCGCACGGCAAGCCGGTGCTGTTCCTGCATCCGAAGGATTTTTTCGGAACGCTGATCGAACTGGAGCAATCATGAGCTGGGTTTCGTTCACCGCCCTGTTTTTCGCGACCTGGTGGGTGGTGCTGTTCGCCGTGCTGCCGTTCAGCGTGAGGACGCAGGACGACGATCGTGACGTGACGCTCGGCACGGTTCCGAGCGCGCCGCGTGGGCCTCACATGCTGCGCGCCGTGATCCGCACCACCATCGCCACCGCGATCCTGATGGGCATTTTCTATGGCCTGACGCATGGGCTGGGATACAGCCTCAACGACATCCCGCACATCGTGCCGGAATTCAGCCAAACCCCAGCCAAATAGCCGGTCCCGGCCCAAGAAGATTTGTTCGGCAAAGACGTTTTCATCCGTCGGAACAGCTTGGTTCCAGACAGGAATGCTGTGTCGTTTTGCGGCCGGACGAGCGCTGACGCTAGGTAAGGTGGTTTGGCAACGCATTGCGCTAAGCAGATGATTGCACAAAAAAAATGCAAGGCACGAGGCCTTGCAATTTAAACGCGTCCGATCTGTTTCCGGTTTCCGGCGGCAGCGAGTAACCGCGCCTAGATCGCATCCTCCCAAGACTTTGACCGCGTAGGAGAGCAGATTTTTTTCTACCCTCTCGGTTATCGAGGTACATTAGCCTAAGGCGAATGACAATGTCACGAAGAATTTTGCCTTGAAACGGGCATTCTCGTGCTGCACTGCACAATAGTGTGGCAGGCGTTGCTTGGCGAACGATCATCAAGACGCGCGCGGTGACCGGGAGGCCTTGCGGCGCCGTGGGTCTTCTGGGCGGGCGAAGGACGGTGCGACGCTTCTGATCCCGGCTATCCCGTGCTTTTTGAAAATCGATTGCCGCTTTTCGGGCCGAAGCGTCCGGGTTCCCATTCCGCCTTGAAATGGCTATGAAGCCGGGTCAAGCAAGCCAAAGTCGCGCCGATTCTGACGCGACCCTCCTCACTCACGGACCAGTCCATGCGTTTGTCGCGCTATTTCCTGCCTATCCTCAAAGAAAACCCGCGCGAGGCCGAGATCGTCTCGCACCGGCTGATGCTGCGCGCCGGCATGATCCGCCAGCAGGGGCAGGGCAGTTTCTCGTGGCTGCCACTCGGCAAGCGGGTGCTGGACAAGGTCTGCGGCATCATCCGTGAGGAGCAGAATCGCGCCGGTGCGCTGGAAATCCTGATGCCGACCATCCAGTCGGCCGATCTGTGGCGCGAAAGCGGCCGCTATGACGACTACGGCAAGGAGATGCTGCGCATCAAGGACCGGCAGGACCGCGACATGCTCTACGGCCCGACCAATGAGGAAGTGGTCACCGAGATCGTCCGCGCCTATGTCAAATCCTACAAGGACCTGCCGCTCAATCTCTACCACATCCAGTGGAAGTTCCGCGACGAAGTGCGGCCGCGCTTCGGCGTCATGCGTTCGCGCGAATTCCTGATGAAGGACGCCTATTCTTTCGACCTCGACTTCGAGGGCGCCAGGGCGGCCTACAACAGGATGTTCGTGTCCTATCTCCGGACTTTTACGCGCATGGGGCTGCAGGCAATACCGATGCGGGCCGATACCGGGCCGATCGGCGGCGATCTCAGCCATGAATTCATCATCCTGGCCGACACCGGCGAGAGCCAGGTCTACTGCCACCGCGACTATCTTTCGCTCGATGTGCCCGGAGAGAAGACCGACTTCGCCAATGCCGCCGAGATCGGCGATATCGTCAAGACTTGGACGACACCCTACGCGGCCACCGACGAGATGCATGACGAGGCGGCGTGGGAGAAGATCGGCGAGAGCGACAAGGTTTCGGCGCGCGGCATCGAGGTCGGCCACATCTTCCATTTCGGCGATAAATATTCGAAGCCCATGGGCGCCAAGGTGACCGGGCCCGACGGCAAGGATCATTTCGTCTCCGGAGGCTCCTACGGCATCGGTCCGTCGCGGCTGGTCGCTGCGATCATCGAAGCCAGCCATGACGACAACGGCATCATCTGGCCGGAGGCGGTGGCGCCGTTCGACATCGGGCTGATCAACATGAAGGCGGGCGACGCCGAGTGCGACCGCGTCTGCGACGAACTGCATGCCGTTTTCGTCGCCGCCGGCAAGGACGTGCTCTACGACGACACCGATCAGCGGCCCGGCGGCAAGTTCGCCACCGCCGATCTGATCGGCCTTCCCTGGCAAGTGATCGTCGGCCCGCGCGGTGTCGCCGCCGGCGAGATCGAGATCAAGAATCGCAAGACCGGCGAGCGTGAGACGCTGCCGATCGCAGACGTGAAAAAGCGCTTCGGTGTCGCCGCATGAGCGAGGCGGTGGCGGCAAGACCGGTCGGCGCCGGACCCTTTTCCATCTTCGAGCGCATGGTTGCCTGGCGCTATCTGCGTTCGCGGCGCAAGGAGACGGTGATCTCCGTGATCGCCTCGATCTCCTTCCTCGGTATCATGCTGGGCGTCGCCACGCTGATCGTGGTCATGGCGGTGATGAACGGTTTCAGGGCGGAGCTTTTGACGCGCATCCTCGGCGTCAACGGCCACCTGATCGTGCAGCCGCTCGATTCGCCGTTGGAGGACTATGCGCAGGTCGCCAGCCGCATCAACGGTGTAGCAGGCGTCAAATACGCCATCCCGCTGATCGATGGCCAGGTGCTTGCGCAAGGCAATGTCGGCGGCGGAACCGGAGCGCTGGTGCGCGGCATACGCGGCGAGGATCTGAGCAAGATCGCCATCGTTGCCAGCAACATCAAGCAGGGTTCGATCGCCGATTTCGACTCTGGCGAGGGGGTTGCCATCGGCAAGCGCATGGCCGAGAATCTCGGCCTGACGCTTGGCGATACCATCACCTTGATTTCGCCCGACGGCGACGTGACGCCGATCGGCACCACGCCGCGCATGAAGGGCTACAAGATCGCGGCGATCTTCGAAGTCGGCATGTCCGAATATGACACCTCCATCGTCTACATGCCGTTTTCCGAAGCGCAGCTCTATTTCAACATGGATGGGCGGGCGCAGACGATCGAGATCTATGTCGACAATCCAGACGATGTCGATGCGCTGAAACCGAAGGTGGAGGCGGCGGCGCAGCGGCCGATCGACATGGTCGACTGGCGCCAGCGCAACGAGACCTTCTTCTCCGCCCTGCAGGTCGAGCGCAACGTCATGTTCATGATCCTGACGCTGATCGTGCTGGTGGCGGCGCTGAACATCATCTCCGGCCTGATCATGCTGGTGAAGGACAAGGGCCACGACATCGCCATCCTGCGCACCATGGGGGCTTCGCGCGGCGCCATCCTGCGCATCTTCCTGATGACGGGTGCGGCGATCGGCGTGACCGGCACGCTTGCCGGTGTGCTGCTCGGCGTGCTGATCTGCACCAACATCGAATCCATCCGCCAGTTCTTCTCATGGATGACCGGCAAGGTGCTGTTCAATCCTGAACTCTATTTCCTCAGCCAGTTGCCGGCGAAGATGGATCCACGCGAGACCACCTATGTCGTCCTGATGGCGCTCGGCCTGTCCTTCCTGGCAACGGTGTTTCCGGCATGGCGCGCCGCGCGTCTCGATCCGGTCGAAGCCTTGAGGTACGAGTAGTGGCCGAGGTCATTATCGAGCTGAAGAGCGTCGAGCGGCACTATGTCCAGGGGCCGCGCAAGCTCACCATCCTGAACGGCGCCGATTTCTCGCTGAAGCGCGGTGAGATGGTGGCGCTGGTGGCGCCGTCGGGCACCGGCAAGTCGACGCTGCTGCACACCGCCGGCCTGCTGGAGCGTCCCGACGCCGGCGACGTCATCCTGGCCGGCCGTGCCTGCGGGCGGCTCTCCGACGACGAGCGCACGGCGATCCGCCGCAACGATGTCGGCTTCGTCTACCAGTTCCATCATCTGCTGCCGGAATTCTCGGCGCTGGAAAACATCATGATGCCGCAGCTCATCAAAGGGCTCAGCCGGAAGGACGCGGCCGAGCGCGCGGCGCAGCTGCTCGATTACATGCAGATCGGCAAACGCGCGTCGCACCGGCCGTCCGAACTCTCCGGCGGCGAGCAGCAGCGCGTCGCCATCGCGCGCGCGGTCGCCAATGCGCCGCTGGTGCTGCTGGCGGACGAGCCGACCGGCAATCTCGATCCGGTCACCGCGTCTTATGTGTTCGAGGCGCTGGCGGCGCTGGTCAAGCAATCGGGCCTTGCGGCGCTGATTGCCACCCACAATCACGAACTGGCATCGCGCATGGACCGGCGCGTCACCCTGGCCGACGGCAAAGTGGTGCCGCTTTAGTCTCCGATGTCGTCATCCTAGGGCGGAGCTCCGCGGAGCGGAGCGTAGACCCTAGGATCCATGCCGTTACTTTCGAGACAAATGCAGGGGTCGAGGATATGCGACCTTTATCAGAGCGATAATTCTGCACCGTAGCATCGCCCCAAGGTCACGGCATGGATCCTAGGGTCTGTGCGCGTCGCTCCGCTCCTTGCTCCGCCCTAGGATGACGAAGCAATGGGTGTATTGGCTAATCGCAAAGACTGCGATCTCACCACGTAGCACCGTCCGACGCCCATCAACCTTTTCTTAACCATGCCGATCTGATCGCCGCAAAAATCCGGATGCGGGCGGATCGTGCCCGTTGACTTTGAGACAAAATTAGAACAAAATGCGAACATATCAACAACAGGAGAGAGTTATGACCGATCTGGTTCAGGATGTCATCTCACTGGTTTGCATGAGCACGTTCCTTGTTTCCATGGCGATCTGGATCGGAGCCATGTGATTTGGCGGCGTTCGCCGTCGCTGTTCCCGCACGGTCGAAGGCCGTTCCGCCGTTAAGCTTTTCTTGCCGTCGCGGCGTTAGGGTGCCCCGGCAAGACAGGGAGCAACGTCCAGGTGTCGCCCATCGTCACGGCCATTCTGGTGGCAAGCAATCTCGGGCTAATCTTTCTCTTGATGACCGTGCCGCTGGGTCTGCGCACGATCCGGTTGACTCGTCTGGTGGCGATGGACCGGCAGCGCCTCTGGCAGGCGCTGTGGCCGCTCGGCAGCGATGCTGGCTGGTCCGGTGAGATCCTTTCCGCCGAGGCGCCGGACGGCGAGGGCGTGGCCCGCATCACGCTGTCGTGGGAAGGTCGCGACGGCAAGCCGATCGAACGCAAGTCGCGGTTTGAGGACGTCGTCGAAGGTATCAGCTTCTCGATGCGCGTCATCGAGGACACCGCGCTCGACGCTTCATTCTGGAAGGATTTTCGCGAGACCACTGAGCTCGTTTCCGAGGGCAACGGCACGCGGGTGACGCTCAGCCAGACCGATCGCTATCGCGGCGTTGCCTTCCTGGTGTTCCGCTATTTCGCCATGCGCCGCGAGCTTGGCAAACTGCAGCGCTGGGCGCGGACCGGGCAGTATCGCAAGGGCGGCTGGTTCGAGCATCCGTTGAGCCAGGTCGGTTTCGCCGGGCTTTCGGCGCTGATCCTGTGGCCATTCTTCGGCCTTCACTTCGGCGGCCTGGCACTGGCCGCGATCCTCACATCAGTGGTCGCCCTGCATGAGCTTGGCCATATGGCGGCGTTTCGGCTTATGGGCCACAACCGGGCACGGATGATCTTCATTCCGCTGCTCGGCGGCATCGCCATTGGCGGGCGGCCCTATGACAGCCGTTTCGAAGTCGCCTTCGTGGCGCTGATGGGCGCCGGCTTCTCCGCATTCCTGGTGCCGATCGCTATCGCCGCCAGCACCTTTGCCGGCGCTGAAGGACATCGGCTGGCGGCGGCGCTGCTGGCGACACTGGCGGGCTTCGCCGCCCTGTTCAACATCGCCAATCTGGTGCCGGTGTGGAAGTTCGACGGCGGTCAGGTGCTGCGCCAGATCTGTCCGGGGCCGGTCGCGCTGGCGCTGGCTTCCTTCTTCCTGCTCTCGGCTTTCCTGGCCGTGGGTTGGCAGGCCGGCTTTTCCTCCAATTTCCTGCTCGCGACGGGAGCGGTGTTTTCGATCCTCAGCCTGTTGACGATGAGCAGCGGGGTCAAGCCGCGTTACGAGCTGAAGCCGATCCGCACCATCGACCGCCTCGCCATGGCCGCGGCGTTGCTGGCGGTGTTCGCCATCCATGGCTATGGCGTCCTGTGGGCCTCCGCCCAGCTCATCTGAGGTGTGTTGATATTCAGATGGATGCCGGCCTGTGAATCACACATAGCTTGAGCCGTACCGGATCAGGAAGAATCAGCCGGCCTTGCGCTCGGCTTCGACAGGCAAAGCCGTGGCGGGACCGAACACATCCTCGAAGGCGGATTTCAGCGCCAGGTCAAGATCGGCCATGGTCAGGGGAAGGCCGAGGTCGACGAGGCTGGTGACGCCGTGGTCCTGCACGCCGCAAGGCACGATGCCGCTGAAATGGTCGAGATCGGGCTCGACATTGATGGCGATGCCGTGGAAGCTCACCCAACGCCGCAGCCGAATGCCTATGGCCGCGATCTTGTCCTCGGCCGGCGAGCCGTCCGGCAGGGCAGGGCGGTTCGGCCGCACGACCCAGACGCCGACCCGGTCCTCGCGGCGCTCGCCCCGCACATTGAAGACGGCCAGCGTGCCGATGATCCACTGTTCGAGCGCCGCGACGAAGGCGCGGACGTCCTCGCGCCGCCGCTTCAGATCAAGCATGACATAGGCGACCCGCTGGCCCGGCCCATGATAGGTGTATTCGCCGCCGCGGCCGGCCGCGAACACCGGGAAGCGGTTGGCGTCGATCAGGTCCTCGCCGCGGGCGCTGGTGCCGGCCGTGTAGAGCGGCGGGTGTTCGACCAGCCAGACCATTTCGCCGGCGGCCCCGCTGCGGATCGCCTCGGCGCGCGCCTCCATGAAGGCAAGTGCTTCGGGATAGGCGGTAAGGCCGGGCTCGATCAGCCATTCGACCGGTGCTGAACCGGGGAGCGGCAGGAACGACGTGGCGATCTGGCTGCGTTCGGGCATGGCGTATCGTCTTTTCGCTTATGCATGTCGCGTCCCAAAACCGCCTCGCACCTTTGGGTGACATCAACTTGCCTTCCATATGGCGATATCAGGCGCAAACGTCCAGTTCCGACGCTGCGTTCGGACCCTGTGGAGCATTATGCCAATCGCCTGACATTATTGCTTGCCGTGCACTTGTTTCGCCGGAAACGATTTGCTACACGCCGCGAGCCGGTCGGTTCCGGCTCTACCACGTGCGGTCGTGGCGGAATTGGTAGACGCGCAGCGTTGAGGTCGCTGTGGGGCAACCCGTGGAAGTTCGAGTCTTCTCGACCGCACCATTCTCTTCCCAGAGTCCGATTTGTACCGGTCTCGCCCGCTGCGGGCCGGGCGCATTTCGTTTGATATTCCCGCACTTTACGCCACTTTCTTTCTGAGCGTCGGATTCTCCCAAAACCGGTTTCCCCTTTTGGGTCCGATGCTCTAGACCTGATTTGCACCTTTTCCGGGATTCTTGTGGCGGGAGGCGCTGGTGGAAGGCGAGCACGAACGGACGACCGGCGCCAGGGCCGCCGAGGACAACCACGCCGATATCTATGGCGAGGACGGCGCCGTGCTTTCGTCCTTCCTTGCGCGGATTGGCGCGGCGATCGCCGACCGCGACACGCTGACCCTCAAGCATGAAGTCGACGACCTGCACCAGTCGGAACTCGGCGACCTGCTCGAGGCGCTGCATCCCGAACAGCGCCGCGCGCTGGTCGAACTCCTGGGCGCCGATTTCGACTTCTCCTCGCTGACGGAGGTCGACGAGGCGATCCGTATGGAGATCGTCGACAATCTGCCCAATGCGCAGATCGCGCAGGCGGTGCAGGAGCTCGATTCAGACGACGCCGTCTACATTCTTGAGGATCTCGACCAGGAAGACCAGGACGAGATCCTGTCGCAACTGCCGTTCACCGAGCGGATCAGGCTGCGCCGCTCGCTTGATTATCCCGAAGAGACGGCCGGCCGCCGCATGCAGACCGAGTTCGTCGCGGTTCCGCCGTTCTGGACGATCGGCCAGACCATCGACTACATGCGCGAAGACAACAACCTGCCCGAGCGCTTCAGCCAGATCTTCGTCATCGATCCGAGCTTCAAGCTGCTCGGCGCCATCGACCTCGACCAGATCCTGAGGACCAAGCGTTCGGTCAAGGTCGAGGAAGTGATGCACGAGACGCGGCACGCCATTCCGGCCACCATGGACCAGGAAGAGGCGGCGCGGGAATTCGAGCAGTACGATCTTTTATCGGCCGCGGTCGTCGACGAGAACGAACGGCTGGTTGGCGTTCTGACCATCGACGATGTCGTCGACGTGATCCAGCAGGAGGCCGAGGAAGATCTGATGCGCATGGGCGGCGTCGGCGACGAAGAGCTTTCCGACAGCATCTTTTCGACCTCGCGATCACGCGTTCCGTGGTTGCTGATCAACCTTCTGACCGCGTTCCTGGCGGCGTCGGTGATCAGCCTGTTCGACCGCACGATCGAACATATCGTCGCACTGGCGGTGCTGATGCCGATCGTCGCCGGCATGGGCGGCAATGCCGGCTCGCAAACCATGACCGTCACCGTGAGGGCGTTGGCGACCAGGGATCTCGACATCTACAATGCCGGCCGCATCATTCGCCGCGAGATGGGTGTCGGCTTCATCAACGGCATCGTCTTCGCCATCCTGATCGGCATCGTTGCGGCAGCCTGGTTCCGTGACCCCAATCTGGGCGGCATCATCGCGGCGGCGATGATCATCAACATGTTCGTGGCCGCCCTGGCCGGCATCCTGATTCCGCTGCTGCTCGATCGTTTCAAGATCGATCCGGCGGTCGCTTCGGCGGTCTTCGTCACCACGGTTACCGACGTCGTCGGTTTCTTTGCATTTCTCGGCATCGCCACGTGGTGGTTCGGTGTGCCCTGAAGGCACGCCTTTTGGCTTAATTGACTTTTACGTAAATGCCGTGCGAGGCTTGCGCGGGGCGCCATGTCGATTCCGGCATGGCATGGGTTTTGGTTCGGGACATAAGGGTGACGCCGGCATGGCGATCGCCCCTTGGTTTCGGCGTGCGGGAGTGGCAATGCGAGAATATTATTCGATCACCGAGTTGACCCGTGAGTTCGATGTGTCGACGCGGACGCTGCGCTTTTACGAGGACGAAGGGCTGGTGCAGCCGGTGCGGCGTGGCCGCACGCGGCTGTTTCGCCCCTCCGACCGCCACCTCATCCGTCAGATCATGCGCGGCAAGAGGCTTGGTTTCTCGATCAACGAAATCCGCGAAATCATCCAGATGTACAGGGAGCCGCCCGGCGAAGTCGGCCAGCTCAACCTGATGATCAAGCGCATCGAGGAAAAGCGCGAGGATCTCCGGCAGAAGCGCCGCGACCTCGAGGAGACGCTGGCTGAACTCGACCAGGCCGAGGAGTCTTGTGTGGAGCGGCTGGTCGAGCTTGGCGTGAATACCTGAGCGGACTGGATTCTATCGCGCGTTAGCGTTCGGAATGAGCGGAAACGTCTATTCCTTCTGCAATGCACCGCGACGGCGCAGAACTTTGCTCCGCTGCACTCCTAGACCGAGGTCACGGCATGGATCCTAGGGTCTCCGCGACGGAGCTGCGCTCCTGCTTCGCCCTAGGATGACGAAGTTCGCAAGACTTAGGCTAATCGCCGAAGTGTGCACCTGTCAAAACCTCTCCGCGATGGAAACCGGAGCGCCAGCTCAAATCCAGCGGCGCACGCGTTTGGCGTAGTCGCGGTATTTCTTGCCGAATTTTGCCGCCAGCATCTTTTCCTCGCCTTCGATCGCCATTTTTTGCGTGGCATAGGCGGCGATGAAGGCGAGCGGCAGGAACCACACGATGCCCGAGACAAAGGCGACGCCGATCAACAGCAGGGTGTTGGCCAGATACATCGGATTGCGGGTGATGCCGAAGGGACCCGTGGTGACCAGGTGATCGGGCACAGCGTTCGGGTTCAGCGTGGTCTTGGCGCGGACCATGGTGCGGATCGCGGTGACCCAGAGCGCTGCAACGGCAAGCAGCACCACCCAGCCGGCGGCGAAAAGAATGTCGCCCAGGAGGTCACCGATCCAGGGCAGGGGATAGAGCAGGCCCAGCGCGATGCTGATGGCGATGGCGGCGGTGTAGATCAGCGGCGGCCACGGTATGAGCCCCGGCTTCGGCTGGTTCTCGGTCATTTGACCCCTTCCTCCATCAACTTGCTGTCCGTCTTGGCGGTACACATGCCGGCGAGATCGGACAGATGCGTCTTCCATTCCGCAGTCTGGTCGTTGTTGTAGAGCCGATCAAGCGTCGCCTCGCCCTCGAGCGTATCGAGCATGCAGACACAGTAGCTCGTACAGAACTCGGTGTCGCGCGACTGCTCGCAGGACAGCTGGCAGGTTTTGAGGAAATTCACCTGCGGGGTTTCGACCTGCGCCGGCATGATCTGCGAGAACAGCCAGACGCAGCCGATCAGCAATGGCTGGTGGATCAGGTAGAACGCCAGGCTGTGCCGGCCGATAAAGACCAGCGGGTTGGCCCAGCGACCGGGCGCCAATTCGGCAAGCCGGGCAAGCACGCCTGAACCGGCGGCGAGTTTCGTCACCGCGATGCCTGCAAGCACGGCGCCGAACCATGGAAACAACGGAACGTAGTCGTTGGAGCGTGGATTGTTAGCCGACAGGCCTACCCACCACAGCCATGGGTGATCGAACGCCTCGAGGCGCAGATAGACAGGCGCCGCAATGACGAGCGCGGCGACGACAAGCGTCAGCAGTGCCGGCAGCCGCAGAAAGGCGAGGCCGAGCAGGCTGGCCAGCGCGATCTCGTGCAAAATGCCGAAGAAGATGAATCCATCCGGGGTGGCGATGCGGGTGACGACCGAAATCGCGATCGCGGCTCCGGCGACCATGGCAAACCGCTTCCAGAAGCCGTTCCAGCGGATCTGTCGGCCATGGGCGAGGTACAGGCTGACGCCAACCAGGAACAGGAAGGTCGAGGCTATGCAGCGCGCGTAGATCTTCCACCAGCCGAAGGCGGTCAGGCCGGGATCGGTGTAGCCGAAGAACTCCAGATCCCAGGTGAAATGGTAGCTTGCCATGGCGATCAGCGCGATGCCGCGCACGATGTCGATGACGACGATGCGCTTTGGTCGATCCTGAACGGGTGCGGTCGGCGTTTGGATGCTCATGGTCTCGCATTCTGATTCAGCCCCGTTGGAGGACTATCACGGTTGCCCCGGACAAAAGAAGACCGGCAATCCTGCCGATAACGCCGGATCGGCCGCGGCATTGGGCCAGTGCCGGGAAGCCTTTGGCCGGCTTCGCTTTTGCCGGATGCACGTCGGTTTCCTCTTATTGGCACTGGGGTCGCCACGGCAGATTTAACCCGGTGAATCTGCTTCGGGGAAAGCAATGTCCACCCATGTGCGCCATCCGATCTGGCTGCCGGCTCTCAAGGCCGCGGACGCGCGCACCTTCGCGTCGCTCTATGCAGTCGAATCCTTCGCCCGCGCCACGGTGTCGAGCGTCATCCCGATCCAGGCCTATGAAATCCTGCACAACGAGCAGATCGTGTCGATGCTCTACACAGTCGTGGCGATGCTCGGCCTGTCGGTGACATTGTTCATGCCGATGCTGATCCGCCGCTTTGCCCGCCGCTGGGTCTACACATCAGGCGCCTGCCTGCTGGCCGTCGGCTCGCTGTTCTTCGTCACCGACACGCTTGCCGGGCAACTGGCCGGCATGCTGTGCCGGGTGATGGGCGCCAGCGCGCTGTCGATCACGCTCAACCTCTACATCATGGACCACATCCGCAAGACCGACTTCATGCAGGCCGAATCGCTGCGCATGGCGTGGTCGATGCTGGCCTGGACCGGTGGGCCGACGCTCGGCATCTTCCTCTACACGCGCTTCGGCATCTATGCCGCGCACGGTGCGGTCGCGGTGTTCGCGTTTGCCCTGCTGGCGCTGTTCTGGACCTACCGCCTCGGCGACACCCAGTCCATCCGTCCGGGCAAGACGCGCCCTGTCAATCCGCTCGCCAATATCGGCCGCTTCGTCGCGCAGCCCAGGCTCAGGCTGGCCTGGCTGATTGCCTTCGGCCGCTCCTGTTTCTGGACAACGTTCTTCGTCTACGGGCCGCTGTTCATGGTGATCACCGGCGAGGGCAAGCTGGCCGGCGGCCTGCTGGTTTCGGCCGGCAACGCGCTTTTGTTCATGGCCATCTTCTGGGGCAAGGCAGGAAAGCGCTTTGGCGGCCGCAGGACCATGACATTCGCCTATTTCGCCATGTCGGCCACGCTGCTGGCGGCAGGCTTCGTCGGCGAAACCGTGCCGCTGCTCACCGGCGCCTTCCTGCTCTGCGGCGCCTTCTTCACCATTGCGCTCGACGCGCTCGGCTCGACCGCCTTCATGCGTTCGGTGCGCTCCTATGAAAGATCGCAGATGGCGGCGGTCTACCGCACCTATCTCGACTTTTCCGAGCTGACGCCGCCGCTGGTCTATTCGGTGGTGCTGGCCTTCTTCGGCCTTGGCGCGGTGTTCGTCACGCTCGGCCTGCTGGCGGCGGTCTGCGGCTTTGTGACGTGGCGCTATCTGCCGAAATCGCTTTGACCTTCATGGCGCATTCGCAATGGCCGCCGGCGGAATTTGGTTTGCCGGAGGCGAGGATTCTGCCTATAGTCGCCGGTGTCGCCGGTTCCATTTTGGAGCCAAGAGGGAATGCGGTGCGGGCGAATTCGCCCAATGCCGTGGCTGCCCCCGCAACTGTGTGCGGTAGTCCTCTCCATATGCCACTGAAGATTTTTCTTCGGGAAGGTGGGGAAGGATGCTGATCCGCGAGCCAGGAGACCTGCCGGCGACAGGAAACTGACTTCGATGCCCTCGGGTGGAGGGCGAAAGGACAAGACATGACTACCGCTTCCGTCTCCCTCGGCGCCTCCGTCTCCTCGCAGTCGCGCTTCATGCAGCTCGCGCTTGCCGCGCTGCTCGGCATTTTCGTGATGGGCTTTGTCGGCTTCTCGCATATCGATGCCGTCCATAATGCGGCTCACGACTATCGCCATTCGATGGCGTTTCCCTGCCACTGACGAGGGGCTGACATCATGAATCTGTTTCGCAACGTCGTGTTCATCGCGGCGATCGCAGGGCTCGTGGCCGGCGTCGTCCTCGCCTGCCTGCAGGCCTATGCCACCGTGCCGCTGATCCTGAAGGCGGAAGTTTACGAACAGGCGGGCGGCGGGCATCACCATGACCATGGCGCTCCGGCCGCAACGGATAGCAATGCCATGAGCACAACTGCTCCGGCGGGAGATGCGATGAGCTCTGCTGCCCCGGCTGCGGCGGAAGCCGCTCCGGCAGACGAAGGTTGGGCGCCGGCAGACGGTTTCGAGCGTTTCGCCTTCAGCGTGCTTGCCAATATCGTCACCGGCATCGGCTTCGCCTTGATCCTGGTCGCGGTCTCCGAATTCGCCGGCGGCATCGGTGGCTGGCGCCAGGGCGTGTTCTGGGGCCTTGCCGGCTTTGCCGTGTTCACGCTGGCACCGGGCCTCGGCCTGCCGCCGGAATTGCCTGCCATGCCGGCCGCCGATCTCACCCAGCGGCAGATCTGGTGGTGGGCAACGGTGGCGGCAACCGCTGCCGGTCTCGGCCTGATCGCGTTCCGCAAGTCGCTGCCGCTGGCGATCCTTGCCGTCTTTTTGATCGTCGCACCGCATGTTGTCGGTGCACCGCAGCCCGACAGTTACGAGACGGCGATTCCGGAAGGGCTGCATCACCAGTTCGTGGTGGCGGTGACCGTGACCAACCTCGTGTTCTGGCTGGTGCTCGGCGCGGTCGTCGGTGTGGTGCGTGGCCGCTTCACCGGCACCGCGACCAGCCTGCGCGACAGCTTTGCCTGATCGCAAGACACTGACCTTCCTCATCGGCGGTGGGCGCGCCGGCAAGAGCGCGCCCCCCCAAATACAGGCCCCCGCCTTGGCCCCCCCCAGGGCCTATATAGCCACCGCCCAACCCAGGGCTGACGAGCTGGGTGAGCGCATAGGCGGGGAC
>NZ_JAMYOM010000035.1:0-62605 GCF_040319805.1 Mesorhizobium sp. M0848
GAAGGACCGGAACGAAGAGGAGGACCCTGACCGGCACGCGAAGGGTTGCGGGCTGCCGCGGCGGGTCTAGAAGGGAGTGCCGCCCGCCCCGCGCCACCGGGAAAGGCCAACAGACAAACCGCGCCGCCCGCAAGGGCGGCGGCCGTCACAGCCCGAAGGGCTGCCCACGCCAAGGGGCGAAGCCGAATGGCCGAGACCGCCTGAGCTTGCCGAAGAAAAGCGGGCTCGGTTCACGAGCACCCGGTGCGCGCTGTAAGGCGCGCGGGCACTCCTGTCAGCAGCATGAAAATGCCTGGAAACCTTCTGGTCGAGTCTCATCGACCGCGGTTTCGTCCGTGCTTCCAGATCTATTCAGAACGAGGGTTGAGTAAATCGGCCGGCTCGATTCCGAGCACTCTGGCGAGTTTTGCCACAGTATCAATACTGGCGGCATAGACCGAGCGCTCAAGTGCGCTGACATATGTTCGGTCGACGCCAGCTTCATGCGCCAGCGCTTCCTGGGACAGTTTCTTTTGTTGGCGGTGCCTACGCAGATTGCGGGCAAAGACCTCTCGGATTTCCATGCACGAGAAGCCACCCTCTTGTCGAGGATCTCACCACGGAGTATTCTCTACAAACATCAGAGGCAACAAAGGGGAGCGGCTGCACGGCATCATTTTCGCGAGGGCAAATCCCGATGAGCCGTGAACTCAAGGAGGTAAATCGTGAAGTTTGACAGCCAAACAAAGCGTAACGCCATCTACAGGTCACGTGAGCGACGCATTTGTGCCAGAAGCTCGCAAGGATCGATATCGAGAGCCTGGGTAACGTCGAGAAACTCGATTACGTCCAGCCGACGCTCACCACCCTCGTACTTGATTGTGGGCGCATCACCAACTGGGTCTGGGTGACCCCTTTGGTTTTGCGCGCCGCAATCAGCCGTTTTAGCAGCCGGCGCTGGCGAACTGATCGAAGGGATTTCGGAACCAGACGAACCGGCCAAGAAGGAACCGGCTCACCGACTAATCCCAGTTTCGGATTATCCCATTTCAGGATATTGTGCTGTGCGCGGGCGCGGAATAGGTCTTAGGCGAGACATGAAATGGTAGACAGATTGTTCCAACCTGCTGTTGCCGACGAGGTCCCATGGGCGGAGAGCCTGACCGCTTACGACGATGAGCACTTTACGACATATTTGAAGCTCTTAGACGCATGCGCCGGCAATGCCAGCGAAGAAGAGATGGCGCAGGCGATATTGGGCATCGATCCAGTGCAAGAGCCGGCTCGCGCCCAAAGGGCGGTTCGCAGCCATCTCGCGCGCGCCCACTGGCTGGTGATCGCGGGGTACAAAGAGCTGTTCTCTGGCCAAAAGGCCTGATAGTGACGATCGCTATAGAAGAAACCGCTTATACCCACCGTTCATAAGCGAGCGCTCGCGTCTGACTGCGCGGCGGACGCTGTCGCGAAGATGGTCACCGGGGTTCGGCCCAGTCCTGCTCGACGCGGGCTCTGCCGAAGAGGGCAAAGCCGATTTCGTGGTGTGGTGCGCCAGCGATGGAGCCGTCGAGCGCACGCAACACTCGGCGCAATCGCGAGCGACGGGGCTCGGCCGGAAAGAATCTCGGTGGCAGCCTTCCGGTCGACCAGAGGCCGTTCAGACATTCCAGCCCATTCAGACGCTGCTTTAGTTCCTCAGGCGACCAGAGGACGGAGGATGTCAATCGCACAGGTTCGAGGATGCTGACGCCGGAGGCAGCAAGCTGCAAGCTCCTGCCACTGTCCTCGGCCAGGAGGTGCTGATGCCCGTCCCGCGTGATGAGTATGGAAATGCGGCAGGAGCGCGGGGCGAGATCGAGCAAATCGACTCCGCGCGGCCGCGCCGCCATTTCGGCAGCAACGGGCAAAACATGCGGACATTGGCAGGGCCACCAAAAGAAGCTCGCATCAGTTCCTTTTGAGCTTGCAAAACAGAAGGCGCCACCGCGAGAGATCAACAGTGTTCGAAGCAGGCTGATAATGTCCACGGACCGGGTTCGTGCGTTCGGCACCGCGTAGCGCGTTCGCCAGATCCTTCTGGAAGTCTGGATTGCGCCTGAGGAATTCCCAGGCCCAGCCGCGGCTGGTGAGCTGCTCGACATAACCATAGGCACGATCATCTTGCCTGTCCGGCCAAGCAGGGCCAGGTCTTGTTTCGTCCATTGCAACATTTCCAGAAAGGGTTGGATTGCAGGCTCAGGCGATCTTCATGACCGGTGTCCACAGCACCGCGCCTTTGAAGCCGCCATTGCGATGGAGGGCTTGCAAGCTTTCGGTGGAGACGTTGAGATGTCCGGCAACGGCGCGCGTGTTGCCGATAGTCTGCGGATCGGACAACCGTTCGAGTGGCCAGCCAGCGCGACGCAGGATCCGCTCTACACGCAGATCCGTCAGGTGACGATGCTGCGCAGACGCGTGACAAACCAAATTCGACCATCCCGGCAAACAGCTCGTAGGTGCCAATAGCGATGCCGCCTGTTTCGGCGCGGCAGCCGGAAGATCAAGCGCAAAACGGCTGCTTTCCCAAACCCGTGGATCTTCCGGCGCCGAACGGTCTCCAAGCAGAGCGGAGAAGCTGTCGCGCAACATCGTCGGTCCGGTGGTCGGCAACAGGCGCACACAGCCGTCGATGCGCCCGGTCGGCGCCCGCAGCAACAGATAGTGGGGGCGCAGCGCATCGAAAGGATCGATCTCATAGCCACCGCTGACCGAAACGTCCCAATCAAGTCGATCCCTGAAGACGCGATGCCGCAAGCGGTGCATCTGGTTGAATTCGTCGGGGAACTCAGCGTAGCAATCCGGCGTGATCAACTGCATCATGACGGCCTTCCCTCGCATGGATAACGCCTGCGATTGAAGGCAAAGGCCGGAGTTGATACAACCTGTGCATGTGCACAGGTTGGGGAGGTTAAGTGACGTCCGATGGCCTGGATAGTGCCAGCCGAACAGCTGCCTGAATAGTTGTTGGCGCGCCAAGCTTAATCCTGGCGTTGTCACGATGATAGGCTGCGGTGCGCTGACTGATCCCCAGGATGCGGCCGATCTCCCACGCCGTTTTGCCGCGAGCCGCCCACTTCAGACACTCGATTTCCCTTCGGGACAGGACAACGCCATCTATGATCCTGCCGTCGCTCAGCTTCCGACGGGCATGGAGATGGAAGAAGATCGCGATGAGCTCGAGCGCGCGTTCATATCGGTCGATCACGCGGAAGAACAGTGGTTGCCTCTCATCGGAGGCGAAGGTCAGTGCTGCAAACAGGCCGCCGCTGTCATGGATCGGGATCGTGAAGCCGCAGCGAATGCCGAATTGCGTCGCCTCATCCATCAATTGTCGCTGTAGCGTCGTCAGTTCGAGATCGCTGCCGTGCGCATCCCAGCTGAATGTTTCCTGACGACCACGCGCCTGATGGATCACCGGGTCGAGCTTTTCATACCGACTGTGAAGGTAGTGAGATGTCCAGGGTTGAGGGTAGGTGGAAATCAGGCGCACCTTGCGGCCCTTGCCAGGCGAAGGGAAAAGATAGGCAAAAGACGGCAAATCGAGCGAAGAGGCAATCTCGCCCAGAGCGTTGCGCAGGTCCGTCGCGTCGGCGCTGTCTGCGATTTGCTCCACAAATCTATGAAAAACGTCTTGCATAGCCAAACTACTGTGAACGCGCCCACAGCCTCTGGCCGCACATAACCGAGCGCAGGCGGCTCGATCAAAGCGCACCCATTCGGGGAAGAAGTGCCCGGCAGGAGACTGAGCTCGCTGCCGGGCCGGTGCGCCTTGGGAGGGCGATATTGCGGGCCTCTTGGAGACCTATCATGCATGAGAAGCTCAGTCTCACGGTTGGTCACTTATCAAGCGGCGGTCGGAAGAGCGTCTCCTTTATGATTTTTGCAGCAGGCCGGCATTCTATGTCGTCACCATCTCGATCGCGAAGGCGGTAATGCGTTCGAGATTGGCGTCGCATTTTGCGGCATCGCGTCGCACACCCTGACGCAACTGCCGTAAAAGCGATGCGGGTCGCTTCGGGCGGCGCCAGTTCATGACGCCATAGGGATCTTGCTCCTGGACGGCATATCCTGGTCGACCCGAATGGAGGGCGTTCATCCGTCACGTCAGATCATATCGCGCCCTCGGCCTTCAGCGCGCGATAGGTCGTATCGACCGATTTCGCAGTCGCATCGACGATGATGTCGATCTCTTTTCGGGTAATGATCAGAGGTGGGGCATAGCCGAGAATATCGCCGTGCGGCATAGCCCGGCCGATGACACCATTCTCAAACAGAGCAGCGGCGGCGCGCACGCCGACCTGAAGTCCGGGTTCAAATGGCACTCGCCCTTTAGGATCCCGCATCAGCTCCACGGCGGATAGAATGCCGACGCCGCGAACCTCGCCAACGATGGGATGTCCCTCCAGTTCGGCTTTCATGCGGGCATGCCAGTACGGTCCGACATCCCGAACATGTTCCAAGATATTTTTTTCCTTTAGCAATTTGATATTGGCAAGCGCGGCCGCCGCGCAAAGCGTGTGACCGGAATATGTCCAGCCATGGCCGAGTGGGCCGTGCTTCTCCGTTCCTTGTTCCAAGACCGACCAGACGCGGTCGCCGATAATTGACCCGGAGATGGGGAGGTAGGCGGAACTCAAGCCCTTGGCGATGGTCACGAAATCCGGACTCATGCCATAAAGATGGGAACCGAATTTCTCACCGGTTCGAGCAAAGCCGCAGACCACTTCATCGGCGATCAGAAGGATATCGTACTTGTCGAGCACCTCTTGAATCTCGGTCCAGTATCCCTTCGGGGGCGGAACGATGCCTCCGGTCCCAAGTGCCGGCTCTCCGATGAAGGCTGCCACCGTCTCTGGGCCCTCAGCAAGAATAAGGGCTTCAAGTTCGTTAGCACAGCGCCTGGAGAACGCTTCCTCGCTTTCGCCATCAAGCGCCTGGCGGTAATGGTGGGGCGCCGTCGTATGGCGCACCAAATTCAGAGGCAGGTCGAAGAAATCGTGAAAAAAGGGAAGGCCTGTCAGGCTCCCGGTGACCAGCCCGGACCCGTGATATCCGCGATGCCGCGAGATGATCTTCTTCTTTTCAGGGCGGCCGAGGATATTGTTGTAGTACCAGACCAGCTTGATGTTGGTTTCGTTGGCGTCGGAACCGGAAAGGCCGAAATAGACCCTTCGCATGTTCTGGCCGAAGTATTCGACGACCGCCTCCGCCAAGACGGCAACCGGCGCCGTGCCTTGGCTGGCATAGACATGCGCGAACGGCAGTTCATGTGCTTGCCTGGCAATGGCGTCGGCTATCTCGGAGCAGCCATACCCCATATTGACGCAATAAAGCCCGCCGAAACCGTCAAGGCTCTTTCGGCCTTCCGTATCCCAGATGTAGACGCCTTCTGCGCCGGCCATAATCCGGTTTGGCGTTTCGCCGCGACTGTGCTTGGCCAAATGCGTGGACGGATGGAAGACGAAGCTTCGATCCTTCTCCCGGATTTGCTCGGTTCCCAGATTGCTCAAGCGCATCGTCCCTCTTCTTCTCGCGACCAGGCGGCGGAGAACACTCGGCCAGCCGCCTCTTTAGCAATCAACATACCGGCAAACACCTCTTGAGTTTCACGGAAATTTACGTCTTTGGCCGATGAATTCGCGGAATCGGCACCAATCGCCGTGGAAACCAAGGCTTCGGGAGTTTACCGTTGTCGTAGTGCGGACAAGGGGATCGGTGAATTGGATTTCACTGGTTTTGTCACGACAAGGCTGTAGTATTGATCGATACCCAAGCCTGCCTGCAGCAGTCCCTCCATGAAATCCTGATACGCAGCCATAGAAGGGGTTGAAACGCGCATCAGATAATCGATGCGCCCTCCTATAGCCCAGCAGTCGAGGATTTCCGGCAGGTCTTTGATCGCAGCCTCGAAATGTCGTTGGTCCTCGAGACGGTGACGATCAAGAACCACCTCCACCATCACAAAAACAATGCCCCCTACGAGGGCTGGACTTAATCGCGCGTAGAACCCCTCAATGATCCCTGCGGCTTGAAGCATACGAAGCCGCTCCGAACAGGCCGAAGCCGAAAGGTGAACACGTTTTGCGAGCTCGCTTTTCGAAATCCGACCATCTGACTGAAGCTCTGAGAGAATCCGGACGTCCCAAGCGTCTAGTCGCATAGGGTCGGGCTTCGACTTCATGACCTTTGCTCTCAAGCCGTGGTCGACAGCGCAATCAGTGCCAACCAATTCTATCATTAATTCAAGTGATCGAATGTAGTGGACGGCACCATTCTCGGCCCGCAATGCGCCAGATCGTTCGAACCATGGAAAGGCTGTAGAAGCATTGGCTATTCTCCGTCGACTAACGGAGGTGATGCAGCTGGAGAGGTAGAGTCCGCTTTCGGCGGCGACCTCGTCGTAAATAGATAACGCACTTTTTTTGAATCTCCGCTGCTTTACCTGATTGCCACCCTCGACAGCACCCGAGCATCGATCGCGTGAACGGCATGGTCTATGCAGTGTTTGCATCGGCGCATTTGGCTTCGGATAAATTGAAGGCCTTGAGGAGCCTGTGCACCGCAAATGCCCCTCGTGTTGCCGCTACTGCCAAAAGTCCGGGCGCCCAGCCCGATGTCGCGACATGGCGTATGGCCGGATCGCCCGGCCGGGAAGACTCAAACGCCGATGTTGCGTGCGATGCTGTCCGCCGCCATGCGCTTACGCCACTCAAGAGGCCCGGAATTGTGAATGCAGTTTCCCTCAACATCGACGGCCATGATGACCGGCATATCCTGCACCTCGAATTCATAGATCGCCTCCATGCCTAGATCTTGAAAGGCAACGATCCGCGCCGCCTTGATCGATTTTGAAATCAGGTACGCAGCGCCACCCACCGCGGTGAGATAGGGTGTCTTGTGTCTGACAATCGACTCTATGGCAGCCGGTCCCCTCTCCGCCTTACCCAGCATCGCCAAGAGCCCGGTCTCGGCGAGGATCTTTTCAGCAAAAGCGTCCATCCGGCTGGCGGTTGTTGGGCCAGCCGGTCCGACGACCTCATCCCTCACCGCGCGGACTGGTCCGACGTAGTAGATCACGCGTCCCCGCAGATCGACCGGGAGCGGCTTGCCGGCATCGATCAGGTCGACCATTCGCTGGTGGGCGGCGTCACGGCCCGTCAACATCTTTCCGGACAAAAGGAGGGTTTCCCCGCAGCGCCACGATGCCGTCTGTTCCTTCGTGAGCGCATCGAGATTGACCCGACGGACGCCGGTTGCATGCAAGTCCTCATGACCGATTTGGGGCCATTCGGAAAGATCGGGCGGTTGGAGCTGTACCGGTCCTGTGCCATCCAAGGTAAACTTCAAGTGCCGGTTAGCGGCGCATTGCGGGATAAGTGCCACAGGCTTGGACGCCACATGTGTAGGATAGGTCGCAACTTTGACGTCAACCACTGTCGTCAGACCACCGAAGCCCTGGGCGCCAATGCCGAGCGCGTTAATTCGCTCATAAAGCTCGATCCGCAGTTCCTCCTCCGGGTTTGAAGACCCCCTGGAAAGCAGTTCCGACATGTCAATCGGCTCGTTCATGGCCTCCTTGGCAAGCAGCATCGCCTTTTCAGCGCTACCGCCGATGCCGACCGAGATCAGGCCGGGTGGGCACCATCCGCTGCCAAGGGTCGAAACAGTGTCGACCACCCAGTCGGCAACGGACGCGCTGGGGTTCAGGGTGATGAAACGCGCCTTGTTTTCCGACCCGCCGCCTTTTGCGGCGATGGTGATCTCAATCTCGTTACCGGGCACGAGGTCGATGTGGATGACCGCCGGCGTGTTGTCACGCGTGTTCACCCGCCCGGCAAGCGGATCAGCGACGATCGATGGCCTAAGTGGGTTGTCGGGGTCCAGATACGCCCGACGGACGCCCTCATTCACGAGGTCGGCGAAACTAACCGTTGATTTGATGCGGGCGTCCATGCCGACCTTGGCAAAGACAACTACGAGACCGGTATCCTGGCAGATCGGACGCCGTCCGAAGGCGGCCATGCGGGAGTTCAGCAGAATCTGCCCGATGGCGTTCTTCGCCGCCGGGCTCTGTTCGCGCGCATATGCCTGCGAAAGGGACCGGATATAGTCGGGAGGATGGTAAAACGAGATGTACTGAAGGGCGTCTGCGACGCTCTTTGTGATAGCCTCCCCGGCAATGGTCGATCTTGTCCTATTCACGAAATTCTCATCCGAATGAACCGAACCCGTTGACCAGTTTCAGGCTCTGGAAGCTCCGCAATCCCTGCTCGCCCCCCTCATATCCATAGCCGCTTTGTTTGACGCCCCCATATGGTGCATCCGCGGAAACTCCTTTCAGGTAATTTACACTGATCGCGCCTGCCGCAAGACCGCCGATGAGCGCCCGTTTGGTATCGTCAGCGCCAGTGAAGAAGTAGGCGGCCAAGCCATAGTTAGTGGCATTGGCTTCTTCGATCGCCTCTTCGATCGTGTCGAACGGTGCCACGGTGAGGATCGGGCCGAACGGCTCGTCATGAAGCACTTTCGCATCCTTTGGTACCCCTGTCAGGATGGTTGGTGGCCAATAAAAGCCCGGCTGGTCGAGGCGGGTGCCACCGATTTCGACGCGGGCGCCGCGATCGACAGCATCCTGGATCAGACGCTGCATGGCCTCGAGTCGCCGCGCGTTTGCCATTGGGCCCATCTCCGTCGCTGGGTTCTCCGGCGGGCCGATCTTGATCTTGCGAGCAGCTTCCGTCATCCGGGACAGAAATTCCTCATAGAGAGGCCGCGCGACGAGGATCCTGCTGGGCGCATTGCAGCTTTGGCCCGCGCACTCGAATTTGTACTCCGTGAGCGCCGGTATAGCCGTTGCCAAGTCAGCATCCTCGCACACAACGACCGGGGAGTGCCCACCGAGTTCGAGGATGCACCGCTGCAAGTTATTCGCGGCGAGCTTGGCGAGCTGTTTTCCAACCTCGGTGGAGCCCGTGAAAGTTAGGACCTTGACGATCGGCGAGCTGAGGAGATGCCGGGATATTTGCACCGGAACGCCAAACACCAGATTGACCACGCCGTCCGGGATACCCGATTGTCGCAAGGCTTCGACGAAATGGACAGCCGCGCTTGGTGTCTCTTCAGCCCCTTTGAGGATCACCGGGCAGCCTGCCGCCAAAGCGGGGGCGAGCTTGCGGGCGATGAGAACGGCAGGATAGTTCCAAGGCGTTAAGGCTGCAACGACGCCGAGGGGCTCCGGGACGATCATCCGGTTCGGGCCCATAGGAATAGGGGCTGTCAGCTCTTCGGCGTGGGTGCCGTTCCACTCCAGTGTTTCGACGGCGCGCGCGTACTCACCTGTCGCTTCGGCAATCGTCTTTCCCTGTTCGGTCGACAAATCCTTCGCTGCGTCTCCCACCTTTGTGGCAAGGATCCTTGCGGCTGCCACAAGGATCTCACCACGATCTTTTGCAGACCGTGAGGACCAAGCCCGGCGGCTTCGCTCCGCAGAAGCGAGAGCCTCATCCAGATCGGACGCCGAAGCCGCAGCCACCGAGCCAAATACCCTCTCTGTCGCCGGGTTGGTCACGGGCACAGTAATTCCCTCACTACCGGCTCGCCACCTGCCGTTGATGAAAAGCTGGTAGCTGGTGGCGTTGGACATTGCATGCTCCATTTGAGTGAATTCTTGCCAGTGCGAGGCCAGCCGGTATCCGGACCATGAGCTCGCTCTCTGCAATTTCATCGCTATGGTCGGGTCCGGTCAAATATTGAATATCGCCCAAAACCATCTGGAATCCAGATTGATACGGCTTAGCCAGCCGCGGAAGAGTGGAAGCACAACTTGGCTTGAAAGATGTGCCTAAGGCCGGTCCGGAGCCGTGGCTGACCAGTGCTTGCTCTCGATCAATGTTTTCACGACCTTGGGGATCAGCTTGCGGACGGCAGAGACGGCTGGAGAGCGGTCGTCTTTCGGGTTGACGGCAAGGACAACGGAACGGGTGATCACTGGATCAATGATCTTAACCGTTCGGACTTGGCCTTGAGACGCCTCTTTCTGAATGGCCGATGGGGTAAGGATGGAATACGCCTTTCCTTCCATGACCATATTGATGATCGTAGAAAGGGAGTCGACTTCGAATCTGACGTCCAGCACACAACCGTGTTGCGCAACGACATCAGCCACCGAACGCCGGACATTGTTGTTGCGCATTGGAACCGCCAGCGGGAACGCGTGCAGGTCGGCGAGCGGTATCGAATCTTCGAAAGGCGGTTCACCCGGCGGCACCACCAAGCAAAACTCTTCACGGGCCAGCAACGTCATTTGCCCCACGCTCTCAGCAGTGCGGTATAGGACAGCCAGATTGAAGCGGCCAGCAGCCATCCACTCCTCCAGCGGTCCCGTCATGCCCTCGATCATCTTAAGCGAGATCCTTGGCAATTCGCTTCTTACCGATTCAAGCAGGGGACCGCTAAGGACGCGAGCGGCTCCGGACGGAATGCCAATGGTCACCTCTCCGGAAGGAGCAGCCACCGAGTTGGTCAGTTCCGCCTCAGTGAGCTGAATTTCCTTCAGGATGATCCGCGCGCGCTCCAGCAGCTTGCCCCCGGACGCCGTGACGCTAATGCCGGTTCTGTCGCGTACCAGCAGCTGGGTGCAGAATCCTTCCTCCAGTTGACGCACATGCAGGCTTAGAGCGCTTTGAGCAACGTTGAGGGTCGCAGCTGCCTTCGTGAAGCTGCCGGCTTCGACGACGCCGACAAAGTACCTTAACTGCCTGATGTCCATGATGACCAACTCTAACCGGGTCATGTTCCCCAGTGCTTTCATATCTATCTCGAAACGAGATGGGAGGCAAGTAACAAACCGTCGGTCAATGGCTCGAAAACCAGCCTGTCCGACCGCTGATTAAAGGCTCAGCTAATGTTAGCGAGAGCCAGGATCTCGTGGGCGCGCCGCACCACTGGCGGATCAACCATCTTACCATTCAACGAGAATGCAGACAGTCCACGCGTGGCGGCATCATTCTCCGCCGCAACAACGCGATCGGCCCACTCGACTTCCTGTGCGCTTGGCGAGAAAGCCTCATTGAATATGGCCACCTGTGTCGGATGGATCGCCAAAGCTCCGGCAAAGCCAAGCCGCCGCGCATGCATCGCGGCTTCACGAAGTTTATCAGTGTCCGAGAACTCACCGATGCTTCCTATGAAGCCTAGCGGGAGCAAGCCGGCCGCGCGGGCGGCAAAAAGAACAGAAAGGTTTGGCGTTAACAGAAGGTCGAACTCCGGGGAGCCGCCAACAGAGGCACTGAAATCTTCAGGACCCAGCGCCATTGCGACCATCCTTGGATGCGCCGACGCAATGGCCGCGAGCCTTTGCAAGGCGCCAGGGGTCTCGATCTGTGCAAGGAACCGGATGCGTCCCAGCGGAAGATTTCTTTCTCGTTCAAGTTCCGAAACCGCATTCGCGATCTCTACTACCCACTCTGCAGAATCCGTCTTCGGAAGAACCAGTGCGTCGACACCCGCCATCACGGCTGCATCGAGATCGGCCGCCGTGGCGCGAAAACCACGATTCACGCGGACCAAAACAGATGCGCCCTTGCGCGCCACCTTTACCACGGATTCGGGAAGCTGCCGCCGTGCCTCGCCCTTCTGATGCTGGGGGACGGAGTCCTCAAGGTCGAGTATGACACCATCTGACCCGCGCTGATGAGCCGCCAACACAAAGCGCGGAATGTGAGCGGGAACGAAGAGCAGCGATCTCCAGCGCGGTACGGACATCGGGCTTTCAACGGCGGGAACGGTGCCCCTGATCATGGAGTCGCCTCTGCAATCGATCTTAGCGAGCGTGGCGGCAGTGTGCATGCCGGATGGCCGATGCGCTGAGATGACGCGACATATTCACGCTCGCTGTACATCGCGAGCGCACTCACCTTACCGACAAGACGCGCGCTCACGCTGACGCAGCTCTTTCGCGCAACAGCCTCAGAACCTCTTCGCGGACAGCCTCGGTGTGGGCGCCAAGAGCCGGAACTGGGCGTAACGAGGGATGTTCCGAGTTGAAGATCGCCGCCGGCGCTATCGTCTCGACCGTTCCTTCAGGTGTGCCAACCTTAACCCTACGAATGTGTGGATGCCTTGAAACATCCACCACTTCATTCAGTCGGCCATATGCCAGGCCGGCCGCCTCAAGCTCCTGCATTGCTTCGTGGCAGGATAGTTCAGAAAACCGCCGTTCAATGATCTCATCGAGTTGCGCGCGATGACCGAGGCGCTCCATATTGTCAGCAAAGCCAGGTGCGCGTGTAAGCCCGGGCTGCTGCAGGAATTTCTCGCAGAAGTTTACCCATTCGCGGTTATTCTGAACTGAAAAGATGACCTCTTTGCCATCGGCACAACGGTAGGCGCCGTACGGGGCAAGCGACGGGTGTTTCACGCCGGCGCGTACCGTGTGGTAGCCGCTGTAGTCGCTTTGCAAAACCGGAACATTCATCCAGTCGGCGACGGCATCGAACAGTGACACCTGGACGCTGGTGCCTTCACCGGTGACCTCGCGGTGATACAGCGCCTGAAGAATGGCGCTATGTGCTGTCATGCCCGCCGAGATGTCACAAACCGAGACCCCTACACGCGCGGGCCCTTGTTGGGTGCCGGTGATCACGCACAGGCCTGCTTCGGCCTGGACGATGAGATCATAAGCCTTCAAATGGGAATACGGCCCTGTGTCCCCGAAACCAGAGATGTCGCAGGTGATCAGCCGCGGATATCGTCGACGGAGATCAGCAGACGCGAAACCCAGTTTTGCGATACTGCCCGGCTTCAGATTCTGGATAAAGACGTCAGCACTGGCAATGAGCGTGTCCAGGACAGCGCGATCCGCCCCCAACCTCAGGTCCAGACAGACCGACTCCTTACCACGGTTGAGCCAGACGAAGTAAGCGCTCTGTCCCCGCACCAGCTCGTCGTAGTTTCGGGCAAAATCACCTTCGGGCCTTTCGATCTTGATCACCCGAGCGCCGGCGTCCGCGAGGCGAGACGAAGCGTAAGGCGCAGCAACGGCCTGCTCCACGGCGACGACGGTGATCCCCTCAAGAGAGTTCTGCATGCGACACCGTGTTTTCATCCAACTTTTTCGTTTTGAGCCCGACGACGGTTCAGCATCGCCAGCAACCGGTTTTGTTCATTCCCAACAATTGAGAAGGCCTCGTCGACACCCATTCCGGGCTTTGCAAGCATCATGTCGGCCTGGGTTGCCACCGATACGTGGACACAGGTCTGGGCGGAGAGATCAGTCTCGGTACAGCTTCCCCCGACATACGCTCCGACCTTGTTTTCCTTGCAGAGGAGAACTGCCCGCGCTGTATCGGCAATTGAGCCGACATCGGGCGTCTTGATTTGGACGAGATGGGCGGCCTTCGCTTCGGCAAAGAGTCGGATATCCTCAAGCGTATTGCATCTCTCATCCACGACAATGCGCGCGCTGGAACCCCGGTTGTCCAAAATCGATACGATCTTGGCGTAGTTCTCAATTTGAGCTTGCGTCGAACCAAAATCCGCTGGGGATTCGATGTTGAGCGTGAAATCTGGGACGGTATCGGCAACCTTGCAGATAAAGTCGGCGATGCGTTGCGGCTCCAGGCCGATTTCCTCGCCGATCCAGCCATAGACATCGAAATGCAGCACCGGGTGATACCCCGGGCGGCCGATTTCGCGCGTGCGCGCCGCAACCCACTTCACGAATTCCATGAAGGTCAGGCCGCCGGCGCCGAATTTCTGCCGAGAGTTGATCAGGCCGTGGGGAAGGATGTCCACCGCTTTCAGGATCATTTTGTCGACGTTAATTTCGCGAGCGTCACCACTCTGGCAGTAAATTGGGACGCGGCACGTCGGTAGCGGCAGATCAAATTCCGCGCATATGATCTCCGCTATTGTCTTGCGCTGAAGGTGGGCGGCTGCGCGAAGAAGAGCTTGGCTCACGCCATACTCAACAGCCAGAGGTAACCGCAAATGCTCGACGGGTTCAAAAACCCTCGTGCAAGAATCACGAAACCGAGAGGCATCGACATCAAAAAGCCGCGGCGCGACTACGCATGACGTTAGATTTGAGATTTGGTTGGTGTCGAACAGAGGATCGCGTCCACCGGCACCAGAGTACTGCACATTCATCATGTCGCCCCAAACAACGGTCTCGTCCGTAAAGACGAGCCCGATGCTGAGCGAGGATGCCGGAATACGAATGGACTTAAACCCGGGCGTTTTCGGTGCGCCGACATAAATGAAGCCGTCCTGGATTGCGCCGGACCTAATGGCTTCCTGATCGTCATAGAAAAATGCGCCATTGCCAGGCGCAAGGAGGACGTCTTTGATCTGCACTTCACTTCGCTCGATTCATCTTAGAGCCATTGACGGGCGACGCACTTCCACCGGCTGCCCGCCAAGTATGTGCCATTTGGCGTTGGGTTCGCCAATATAATGTCCAGGACGGAACTATCGCGTTTTGAGATGGCCGGTACCTTCGCATACGGCACCGCGGCATCGGATGCGCTACGTCTCTACAGCTCTGTGGTGATGTCCGTGCTGCATAAGGGCAATGGACAGTCCGCGTCAGGCTCGCAATTTATGACGCAGTAGTACTAAGATGGGGTAACGTGATTCTCAGCGATTTAGCGGTCGCCCAAGGAGCACTATACATTCGTCGACTTTGACATAACCTCCGGATCGAATGCCGCAGACGACGGATGTGCCAGGCGCACGGATATCAGTGGAATCGGCCGACAGCGATTCCATCGGATGCACAATACCGATGAGATCTCCCTGCTTAACTACATCCAAGATCGAGCAGCGAGGTTCGAAGATGCCACTCGCAGGCGATTTCAGTTCATCGGACGGGCGCCGCGTTTCAAGGGTCTGGCTGGACTTCTGTTGACGGAACGTCGGAAACTCGGCTTTTCCGTCGACGAGTCCGAGCGCGATGAGTGCGTTGCGTACTCCAGCTTCGTATATCGCAAGAGCTTCGGCGCCGATCGGTCCGCCGCCGAGTTCAGGACAAACGAATACCTTGCCCTGGTTTTGGGCTAAGGTATCGAACATTCCAGGCGTTTCTGGATGTTCCCAGACCAACGTCATGGGTAACTTGAACGCTTCTGCCATCTTGATTGTCTTGGCCATGAGCTCGGGATCAGCAACGGGATGCGTCGTGGTCGCCGGTGGAAATTCCCACCCTGGTCCGTAGCTATGAAGATCAAATACCGTGTCGGCCATTGGCAACAATAGGCGCGAAACTGCATCCGCGATTCGTTCGGATAGCAACCCGTCGGCGCGGCCCGGAAACACTCGATTGAGATTCAACCCGTCGACCGGCGTATTGCGGCTGCATGCCTGCACGGCCGGTGGATTGAGCACGGGTACGATGATAACTCTTCCACAAGTTTGCGCTTCGGGCAGCCACTCGACAAGCCGTCGCGCAACAATCGGCCCCTCCAATTCATCGCCATGACATCCGCCCGTGATCAGAAGCCGCGGTCCCTCCCCTTTGTTGAGGCTGAAGACCGGGAGTGAAAGAGCTTCGCAATCGGCGCCTTTTGGGACAATAAGATGCCCTTTGCTCATCCCGGGCTTTTCGAGGTCGAACGTAAGGTGTGGTGCTTCGCTCATCGTTCAGCTTTCATTGAAATAGAATTTGCGAGACATCGTCGGCGCGTTCCGTCCAACTTGGCGCAGGGATGAAATAACCTGCGTCAAGTATTTCCTTCTCAGTGCGTAGTCTGAATTTTCTTCTCGCTGCAGTTGAACAGCGCTTATCGGTTAGATGAATACCGCGAGAACGCTCATCCGAACTATGATCCGTCGCGGCGACCGACGTCAAATTCAGTTTGCGGATCGTCGCCATCTCGTTTTGAGATAAACTCAGAGCGGCCGTAACTCCTTAGGGGAATCGCCGGGCCTGTGTCCGCCTGCGGTTGAGCGGCGCGAAAAAGGGGCGGTTTAGGCTTGAATGGGTGGGCCGTTCGGCTTCTGGTTCGCCAAAATCCTGCCCGTAGACTATTGCCAAACCCGCCATTGATATCCGCAGTCCGAATCTGCATGACCATGTGCGCACCGTAGACCCCCGCGCATCCGATGGTCGGCAAGCGAACTCACCACCGACACGGTGAAAGTGGGCGCAACGCGAACCCCGGCTCGATATCTGTCCGACAGAGCATCCGCATTGCTTCTGTCCAAGAAGAGCGCACGCGACGACGATCAGTTGACAAGCTTGACGGCGCTGAAGATCGCTAGGGCAAAGCAACTCCCGATCTTCGCGTCCGTGCGCTCGTGCTGTCGGCAAACGACGTCGAGTTCGTTATCCCGAGGAAGGGAAGCAGTACCCGGTGGATTTCGATTGATTGGGCGCGAGCATCGCATTCTGTTTTCATTGCACTTTTCATTGCACTGCTTGGGGTGAGGCAGCGGCGGGAAATGGTTACTCACAGACAGCTTTGCCTTTTCATGTGGCAGCAGGTCCCGGACACCTCGATGCGCCCTTCCACCGAGACATACGGCAGTGGGTCAGATTCGGTTGCCGATCGACAGCTCATCTCGATGAAGGTTCTCGTCAAGCTAGCGTGGTCGGCTACGGGTAGCAGGTTTCAAGGCCACTTCCGGATCTTACAGCGCAGACGATGGACGTAGTAGGCGCGCGAATGTCAGTGGAATCAGCTGACAGCGAATCCATCGGATACAGGATGCCTATGATATCTCCCTGCTTCACTTCATCCAGCAGCGAGCAGCGATGTGCTGGCGACTTCAGTTGCTCAGACGAGAGCGTGTCAAGTGTCTGGCTAGATCTAATTGACGGAAGGCCGATACTCGGCTTCTTCCGCACAAGTCCTAGCGCGATGAGCGCGTTGCGTATTCCAGCTTCGTAGATCGCGAGAGCTTCGGAATTGACCGTGCCGCCGCCAAGTTCCAGGTGTGTCGTCGCATTCCCAGACCGATATCATGGGAAATTTGAATGCTTCGGCCATTCTGACCGTCTTGCCCATCAAATCGGCAGCAGCAAAAGGATGCGTCGTGCTCGACGATGGAAAATGCCACGTTGGTGAGCTATACAGATCACATAAGGCGTCAGCCATTGGCAACGATAGGCGCGAAACAGCATTCGCGATGCGTTCGGTTACCGATCCGTCAGCGCGGCCCGGAAACACCCGATTGAGATTCAAGCCGTCGACGGGCGTATAGCGGCTCCATACCCGCACGGCCGGCGGAAATGAGCACTAGAGCGGAATGAATTGAGGCTGAATCGGCGGGGATTCCCTTAGGCTTGCAAATCTGATTCAACCTGCTGGCTGGGTCTGGAGGCCAGCATGGATGGGCAAGCCTTATTCGATGGATCTTCGCGAACGGGTTGTTGCGTCAGTTGAGCAGGGTGGCCTGTCGCGGCGGCAGGCGGCAGTACGCTTTGAGGTTGGGATCAGTACCGTCATGAGATGGGTAAGCCGGTTGCGCGAGACGAGCAGTTTTGCGCCCGGCAAGGTGGGTGGGCACAGACCGAAGAAGATTGCCGGAAAGCATCGGGAGTGGCTGCTGCTGCGCTGCCGGGCTGCGGACTTCACGCTACGCTTGTGGCCGAACCTGGCGATCGCGGTCTGAAGGTCGAGTACCGTTCGGTGTGGGAGTTCGTCCACGCCGAGAAGCTCAGCCACAAAAAAAGACGCTGATCGCGGCCGAGCAGGATGGCCCGGATGTAGCACGCCGGCGGACACAGTGGGCAAAGTATCAGGATCGCATCGATGCTTCTCGTCTGGTGTTCATCGACGAGACCTGGACCAAAACCAACATGGCCCCGCTCAGGGGATGTGCGCCACGCGGCGAGAGGATCAAAGCCAAGGTACCGCATGGCCATTGGAAAACCATGACCTTTCTGGCAGCGCTGCGCCACGACCGTGTCGAAGCACCATGGCTGATCGACGGACCGATCAACGGCGAGCGCTTCCGCTCTATGTCGATGAGGTTCTTGTCCCAATTCTCAAGCCCGGCGACATCGTCATCATGGACATGTGTGGACGCCCCCATCGATGCAAGAAGAATCTTCTACAAAGACATCGGAGCGTGGTCGGGTGCTGACATGTGTCCGGCCTCTGATGCGACGTTCGACATGCCGCGGGCCCGTATGGGAGTTCGCGGAGCGGGTCCAATTCAATCTCGCGTGCTCAACGCACGTATCCATGATCTGGTTTTCCCGATCCCGTCTCGTTGACCCTTGCGCCATACTCTCGGTTTGACCTTCTCACACTTTCGAGGCCTTCTGGCCGAGCGGAACTAACCCGCCACGGCTGGCGCCCGATAAGTTCCGCCTTTCGCCTTCAGTGCCCAGACGATGCGTGCAGTTTTGTTGGCAAGCGCGAGGATCACCAACATGGGCGGCTTGCGGCCCAAGATGCGCATGAGCCATGGGTCCGCAGATTTCCCCTTCCGCATTGCCCAGCGGTACGGCCGCGCTGGCCCCTATGAATCGCAGCCTGCGTAGCGTTCGCTCGCCCATCCGAGACGTCTCGCCGAGCTTCTGCTTTCCGCCCGTGGAGCGTTGCAGCGGCGTAAGGCCAAGCCAGGCCGCGAAGTCGCGCCCTCTCTTGAAGGTCTGAGCCGACGGAGCCAACGCGGCGAGAGCTGTCGCGGTGATCGGCCCTATACCGGGGATCGTCATCAGTCGCCTGGCTTCCGTGTCTTCCTTGGCGCGCCGGGCGATCTCGCGGTCGAGCAAAGCCATCTTCTCGTCCAACGAGCGCAATTGCTCCACGAGCAGGCGCAGGATCGAGCGGGCGACTTCGGGAACAGCGGAACCCTTGTCCTCTATCGCGGCCAGAAGCTTGGCCAAATGGAAGAGGCCTTGCGCGGCCACCATCCCGAATTCGGCAAGATGGCCGCGTATTGCATTGATGGTTTGGGTTCGCTGCCGCACCACGAGATCGCGGCCGCGAAAAACAATGGCCGCAGCTTGCTGCTCTTCGCTCTTCACCGCCACGAACCGCATGGTCGGCCTCTGTGCGGCTTCGCAGATCGCCTCCGCGTCAGCCGCATCGTTCTTCTGCCGCTTCACGAAAGGTTTGACGTAGCCCGGCGCGATCAGCCGGACGCTATGCCCAAGCCCTGAAATCTCCCGCGCCCAGTAATGGCTGCTGGCGCAGGCCTCCATCGCAACCGTGCAAGTCGGCTACTCGGCGAGGAACCGAAGCACCTGATCACGACGCAATTTCTTGCGGAACAGGGCGCTCCCGATGGATCCGCACCGTGCGCCTGAAAAACGTTATTCGCTAGATCCAACCCGATTATGTTAACTTCCAACATGGACGCCTCCTTCAAGTGATGATCAACGACACCACTTTGGCACAGCGGATGCCGCCAGGGGGCGTCCACCCCATCAATCTCGGCTCGCATAAGGGCAAGGCCGTGCGCCGCGCCATCCGCTCGGCCGGCGCCAGACTGTTCTTGCTGCCCAAATACTCGCCCGACCTGAACCCCATCGAGAAGCTCTTCGCCACGCTCAAGCATTGGCTGCGCAGGCCGCAAGCCGAACAGTTGAGACCGTCTGTGACGCCATCGGCCAAATTCTCGGCACCGTCACTTCAACTGAATGCAGAAATTACTTCACTGAGGCCGGCTATGCCCCAACCTAAATTCATCCCGCTCTAGTCTAGTAGGATGATGACCGTTCGACAGGTTTGCGCTTCTGGCAGCCACTCAGTAAGCCGTCACGCGACAATTGGCCCTTCCAATTCATCGCCATGAACATCCGCCAGGGATGAGTAGACGCGGTCCCTTCCCTCTATTGAGGCTGATGACCGGAAGCGAAAGAGCTTCGCTGTCACTGCCTGACCGCAAGATACCCCTTGCTTATGCCCGGTTCGTCGAGGTCGAACGTAAGGTATGATGTTTTGCCCATTGCTCCAGCCGCCCTTCCAGCCGAGCGCACGGAGCACAAGCAGATTGTCGAGGCATTCGCGGCATATCTCACGTATCAGAGAGGACTCGCGCGGGTACCACAACATGGCAACAGATCGTTCAAATAGCTTTACAGAATCTTTGCAACCGCAAATCGCTGACAATGATACCTTCACCGAAAGGGTCTGAGGTTAGCTAGGAATAAGAAGCCGACTCCTGTTTACGCTCAGACCACCGAACAGCACGCAACGGAGAGTCCACAGCCAATGGCAAGAAGAGCGCTCATCCTGGTTGAAGGCCATAGTCGTATTGGTCTGCTATACGTGAAAGCAGCCCAGCGCCTTGGTGTTCATCCAATTACGCTGTCAGCTGATCCAGCTCGGTACGAGTACCTTGCGGCGGAAGGGAGTGAGGCAATCCGTGTAGATACGGACAATCTCGATGCGCTGATCCGCGAATGTTCGCGGCTACGTGCGACGTATGACATTGCTGGCATTACTGGCTTTGCGGGCGATGACGAGTTGATCTATGCGACAGTTGGCGAGCTCTGCCGGTATTTCGGTCTACCGGGACCGAACCCCGCATCGATTGAACGATGCTGCAACAAATTTACTCAACGTCAGATCCTGGCGGAGGCGGGCGTTCCAATGCCTGCTTATCGTTTGGCAGCGAATGCAGCGGAGGTTGAAAGCGCTGCCGCGCAGATCGGCCTGCCGGTGGTTCTTAAGCCAGTCCTAGGCAGCGGCAGCATTGGAGTCCGATTGTGCCGCAACGTCGATGACTTAGCCGAACATGCGACCTATCTGTTGAGCGGGAGGCACATCTGGCGGTCTTCGCTGCGGATATTGGTCGAAGAATTCGCACAAGGCCCACACTATAGCGCTGACATAATGGGAAATGAAGTCATTGGGATTGAGGCCGCTGAATTCGGCCCCCCACCGCATTTCATCTTTCGTGAGTACACCCATCCAGCCCCGCTGACTGATGAGGAGTATAGACGCATCGCCGATGTTTCACTGAGCTGTTTGCAAGCTCTCGGCCTTGGATGGGGGCCATCCTTCGTTGAATTCCGGTGGACGAAGCGTGGGCCAGTCGTCATTGAAGTCAATCCGCGTATTGCGGGTGGGGCCAATCCTCAGCTGGTTCAGCTGGCTTACGGTGTCGATCTCGTCACCGAGCACATCAAGCTTGTCGTCGGCGAGGCATGGGATTTGCGCAAAAGGCATTCGCAAACTGCGGGCGCGCGGTTCCTAATCGCAGATCGCGATGGCACCCTAGATTGGATCAGTGGCGACAGTCAGGCGGCTGCCTTACCGGGTGTCGTCGAGGTGGAATTGTATGCTAAATCCAAGACGCCGATCGTCAGAAAAGGTGATTATCGAGACCGCATTGGGCATGTCGTCGCTGCTTCACTTAACCGTGCTCCGATCGCGGCGATACTTGAGCGAGCCGTCGACTTAGTTAGTTGGTCGATCACACCTTTTCCGACCCCCGGCGAACAGGAACAATCTGAAGCCCCTCCCCCCGCACCAGCGGTGGTGACGCTACGCAACAGCTGATCGTCGCCAAGCAACAGCTGATCGTCGCCAAACATTGGCGCACTCGAGAGCAGGGGAGTTGCAGGTCAGATGACACTTATCTTCGTTTCTGGGCACCTCCATACTCTCGAAGCACCGCGGTAACGGGTTCATTGCGTCCCCAGCCGTGCCGGCGAGTCGCCCGACTTGTCTCAAAAGCCCAAATTTGAGTCTGGAACATATTCCCGTAAGCAGTGAAGCTATTGGGGTGCGCGAGGCAGCCTCGAAGCTCGCGCGCGCACGTGGAAGCGGCCCCGCTGGGGTTGGGGCTGGGGCCGGGGCTTGAGCACGCTGCCACGCATTACGCCATGAATTTGCGGCACCCGTGGCCGCCTTTACTATCGGCTCGACACTCGTAGCGGTAATCCTCCAGTTGCTCATCCCCCAGCTTCTCGGCCGGGCCATCGACTAGACCTAGACAGCCATCGGGGGCGGTATCTCCGGGGCGGCCGCCGAGGATCGCCACGCCATGCTGTCGCATGGAGCGCGGTGGCGTCGAGCTTGGCGTGCCCGAGCAGGACCTGGATGACGCGGATATCGATGTTCTGCTCCAGCAGATTGCAAATTCCGACGATTAACCGGACACCGTTCCGATCAAAACCTCGCGGTCGGCGAGCAGGCAGCGGATGGAGGCGGCGGGAAACAGGCTAGATAATGGCGCATCAGCTCGCGCATGGTCGCTCGCCACGCTCTTGCGGCGCAGGCGGGCCCGATGCGCAACCCTCGTCGGGCACATCAACGGCACGGCAAGCACCACGCGCGAGCCTCTTCGTCTTGCCGCCAAACGCCTTGGCAATGGCGAATGGCTGATCGTGGCCACCAATCGCCCCGATTCCAAAGCAAGCCCTCAACGACTATCGAAAGAGATGGGGGATCGAATGCCTGTTCGGCGATACCAAGACACGGGGCCTCAATCTCGAGGATACTCACATCACCAACCCTGAGAAGCTCGCAAGCCTCATCGTCGTCGTCATGCTCGCAATCACATGGGCCTATCGATGCGCCACCCAGACCATGGGCATGAAGGCCAGACCGCGCAAAAGCCACGGAAGACGGGAGAAGTCGTGGTTCCGTATCGGTCTCGACGCGCTGAGGAACTGGATACTCAACAGCCCAAAAGCAGCTGCCCAAGCATGGCTCGATAAAGCTCCCCGAAGAGCGAGTACGGTCTCAAAACGAGCCTGAGTCGTGTACTGTGATGCAGGATTGGACATCTCGGTGAAAGAGACGGCGGTTTGCATTGTGGACGAAACAGGCACGGTTGCCGCGAGATGAAAGTCCCCAGCTATCCGGATGATCTTGCGCGGGTGCTCAAAGATCCCGCCTGGCGGCTTGAACGCGTCGGGCTTCAAGCCGGGTCGCTGTCGCAACGGCTGTTCAGCGGGTTGGCGGAAGTCGGATTACCGGTGGTCTGCATCGAAACCCGCCACACCAAGGCGTTCCTAAAGCACAGGTGAACAAATCCGATCGAATTGATGCGCGCGGGATTGCGCAGATGATGCGGGTCAATCTGTTCCGCCCAGTGCATGTGAAAGACATTGATGAGTCAGAAGCGCCGGGCGCTTCTGACCGCGCGGAAGCTGCTACAAGAAAAGGCGATTGCCATTGAGAACGACATTCGCGTGCTGCGCCGAGATCATCGAACCGCTTCTCGACGCTCCCGGCAAGCTGCGGCAGCACATTGCCACCCTTCACCGCAAGCTTCTGGCGATCGTCCGGGATGATGAGGTTTGCCGCCGGCTGACGACGATCCCGGGCGTGGGCCCGGTCGTGGCGCTGGCCATCGACATTCTGGCCCGCTTCCGCAACTCGAAAGCGGTCGGGCCAGTTTTGGGCTTGACGCCGGTGCTCAATGAGTCGGGCGAAAGCCGCGGTGTCGGCCGCATCTCGCTATGCGGTGACGATATGATGCGAACGCTGCTCTACGAAGCCGCGCAGGTCATGCTGACGCGCGTGACGAAGTGGTCCTGGATGAAGGCCTGGGCGATGAACATCGCCAAGCGGCGTGGCCGGCAGAGGGCCATCGTCGCGCTCGCACGTCGGCTGGCGGTGATCATGCATCGCATGTGGAGTGATGGCACACAGTTCCGCTTGACCAGGAAGGAAATCATGCCGGACGCAGTCTAACTTGGTCCGTTAAGAGAAGAAGGAGACAACAGAGTTCCACTTGCCAGTGGAAAGATGTCCTTCGCGGGACGATGAATGAGGTGAGTTCGTACATCAGTTAGTACCGGTCGCACACGCCGCGATCAGGACGACACGCAGATTGTTCCACCTCGTTCTGCGGATTCCCCATACTGGGAGGGCCGAGGCGCCGATCCCGAAGAGAAGCAAGACCCGCGAAAGACGTCAGATGCTGGCAAAGCGGAAAGCTCGAAAGCGCTTGACCTCAACTCGCCGAATAGAGAAGCGGATGTAGTCTCGGCGCGCGTCCTCGGTGAAGCCACTCACGTTCATGTCTTCGATCATGCGCTCGCGCAGCGCGCTGCTGGACGGATGCAAAGGGATCGGTGATCATCGGATGCTCCTCTCAAGCAGAAGGTTGACCCTTCATGCTCGGGAGCGGATCACCTTCCGTCACCCCTAATCATTCGCAGCCTCACCAACGCCGCCGTCTACGCGCCAGCCTCGAAACTCGCGCCCTCCCGCGCGAGCGGGTTCCTTCATTGACCCGATTGAGACGTAGAACGCTCCACCATGGTGTCATTCGAGCCGATGCCGCCCGGCTCGGTCGCACAACTTCGGGGCGCATGGCAACGAAGCACCCAACGTCATGATCTGGGCCGAGAGGCGACAGTCCGCTCTTCGGCAGGAATCGGCGAAAGCTAAAAGTTCTCTGCCGAGTTCTTCAAGCGACTTGGACGTGAACATGGCGTGAAAATACGCGAGTCTGCCGATTTGGCGTCATGACCGATACGCAGGCGCCACCAGCAAACCTGTCCAGATACCGCTTTCCGTCCATGTCAGTGATGTACATGCCGTCACCCCTGCACACGATCAGAAGTTTACGTCTGGGAAGCCGACGAAACACGCCTGTCATAAATCGTCTCCTTGACTTTATGCATTCGCATGACATTAGCAAGAGATAATCCTGCGGGGAATATCTTCTCTAGCATGTGACGACCGAAAGTAATTTATGTTTTTGTGCAAACAGTTCTCTTGAATTGCCGATACGATCGAGCGACTGCGCCAAAATACTTGCTCTACTTTCTTCGAGATGCTTCCTCCACTATTACGGCTGAAGCAGATCTCGGTTTCCAGAGAGCCAGGTTCTCAATCCAGCATCGAATTTGAGGCATGTCGATAATCCCGTCCCCATCGGGCCTCGGTCGAAGACCATATGGTGCATCGGAACCACCAAATCCCAACTCATCTGTTCTGCGCAACGGCTTGCCCTCGGGCGTGCCGGCGTCAACAATTGTGGCAAATTCTTCTAGTAGTAAGCTGAAACCGATCAGTACACAGCACTACCGACTTGTAACTTGTGGTTCTGCGTAATCTACAACAAGTAAACTCTCGATTTTTACAGCCGTCTCTGGAGTAACCTCAAAAACCATCCTCGTCGTGTTATCGTAAATTCTGTCCTCGACATAGAAAAATCCGATCTTCTGATTTTTTCGAAGCGAACGCTTGTTTGTTGGGCGAATGAATCCAGTCACTTTCTTTAGCTTTAAACGATCGAAAGCAAATTGCACTACTGCCCTGCCGGCCTCGACCGCGATCCCCTTCCCCGAGGCCGCAAGGTGGAGGCAGGTTACGATTTCCACGTTATTCGGACCTTCGGGCAGATACGGGCCGCTGCACTTCAATCCACAATAGCCAGCGAATTTTCTGGCTTGGCCTTCATCCTTGACGAACACCATCCAAAAGCCGAAACGATTGTGCTGCCAATGATTGATGAACTGAAGCAGTGCAGCTTTTGACTGCTCTATCGTCGGATAGACTCCATCCCTGATGGCGTTCACCACGAATGGGTCGCTATGAAGTCCATGTAGAAGAAGCTCGTCGCCATGAGACGGCGGCCTTAGGATCAGGCGCGGCGTTTCCAGGATGTGCATGAGCAGATTCCTTTTCTGAGCGGCACCTACAACAAATGTGGGGCTACGATCTCACAGAATACGCGGTCCTTGGGTTAAAGTTTTAAGAAATCTCCCATAATCTTGTTTCCGGCGTGCTAAAGGTTCTTTAATTTCGCTGAGAGGCGCGGCCATTGCACCAAGAACCGCGCCTGATCAGCCCAACCATCTCGACCGGTCCATCCGCGCTCGCCCGGGCTGCGCAACCCTGACCATCTGCGCCCAGCGAGCGCTGACCGACGCGCTACACAAAAGGGGGGTCAAAATTGGGCTCTGACGCACTTTTGGTGGTGATGGAGCCTACGCAGCGCCGATGAGGCGCGCCTAGAGTAGGTTGAGTTTTCCTCGGCCGTACATTTGGCGTTTCACGAGCTTGAGTTTGGTGATCTGCCCCTCAGTTTGGCCATTGGACCAGGGCGATGTGATCGCCGCGCTCACAGCCGCCCGGTCCTTGACGATGCCGTTGGCGAAGGCGGCGACCAGGCCCGATCGAGCTTGCTCCAGCCATGGTTCAAGATCGACGAGAGACTTCTTGCGGATCATGGCCTGGAAGGCGACGATGATTGCTCGGGCGTCGACCAACTGGGGCACGCCGCCCTCAATCGCCGCGACAAGGATGGTTTCGGACTTGGAGAGGTTGTCGCGACCGATGGTCATCAGCCGCGCTATGGTCCGCGCCGAAGGCGCCCGGCTCAAGGCGCGCCATCGACCTTTTCCGCCTTCCGACGGCGCGTGGCCCACTCGGTAACAACCCGAAGACTACCATGGAACCCTTGGCCTTTGAGCCGTCGCCATAGCTCGGCGCCGTTCCGCCGTCCGGCCGACCACTGGGCGTCGAGTCATGGCAGGTGCAGTTCGAGCGAGCTCTCGCGGACACGGAAGATATCTGAGCGTTGACCGCGCATCACGCCACGGACCAGACCGCGGCTGTACCTGGTCCGGCGAACGATCTCCTTGATCGTCACCCCGGTCTTGGCTAGGCCGAGAATAGCGGCGTTGGTGTCTTCACGGCGAAGATATCCCTCATATTGGATCCGCTCAGCAGCGGTGAGCAGGTCGGGATTGATCGTCGCTGCGCCGATCGCGGACCGAATCTGGCGCATGGATTTGCGCACGGCGTCGAGGAAGGCGCGACTGGCGTTCTCCAAAAAGCCAACGGTCGGCCACCTGAATCGCCTTCGGCAGAGCCTTGGCTGCGGCCATTGCGTAGCCACCGCCAGGGTCGCGGGCGATGATGCGATCTGAGGCTGGTCTGATAGCCAGGCCCGAGCCGTCGCTGGTTCCCGGTCAGGCAGCAATGCGATGGTCTTGCGCCGCTCCAGATCGCAGATGAGGGTTCCATAGCGCTGGTTGCGTCGCCACGCCCAGTCGTCGATCCCGATGCGGCTGGTGGAACGAAGCGCGGGCTACCGCGCCGCCGCACAACGCGCAGCAGGGTGTCGTTGCTCACTGGCAGCATCAGTCTCTGGGCGAAGCCCGCTGCCGGGCGCCCGCCCAGAACAAGCCCAAGATGATGGACGATATCGTCGAGGCGAGCGGTTCGCCGCGCCAATGGCGCCATGACGTCCTCGTCAAAACGCTCGGCGAAGATTCGCCGGCCGCACAGAACCGCTTCGCAGTGGAACCGGCGCACCAGAACGACCAGCCGAACAGGCTTTCCAGCCAACGGCAGATCTGCCAAGCGCCGCTGATACCGGCTGTGGATCCGCTCCGATCTCGTTCCGCAGCCCGGACAGCACTCGCCATGCTCAAAGGACGGACTGTGATGAAAGTCGCCTTGGCCTCACTGGCAACATCATCAACGACAAAGCCGCGAGGGACGAGGGTCGAATGCGGCGCGGCGATCAGGATGAGATTCGGCGTCAATCAGGATGAGACTCTGCGGCGGGGGTGTGACGTAGGGAGGGCGTAGCCCGACCGGAGTTACACCCCCGCCGCGGCGTCATTTTTCAGCGTCTGTGATCGCGGTCGGCCCGGTAGCTTCGTGGTTTTCCGAATGGAGATCACCTTTGTGCCGGGTCGCCATGTAACCGATCATCAGACGAGGCTTTTTATGAAGTACCGACAGAACAATTCCATCGAGGCCGCCGCCGCCAAGGCGTCGATCAGCAGGGCGACAGCCTATCGTATCGAGCACCATCCCCGGCTTCCCTCGCAAAAGAAGCAGCCCCGTGAGCGCCGTCGCCCCGATCCGCTTGAGCATATCGTTCCGCTTTTGAAGGCGGCGCCTGGCATTCGTGCCGTTGCGATTTACCAGGAGATACTGCGGCGGCACCCAGACCTGAGCGAGGGCATTCGCCGGACCATGGAGCGGCGCATTCGGTGATGGCGCGCCATCCATGGCGAAGAGCAGGAGGTTATCTTCCGTCAGCTTCACGAACCCGGCCGGCTCGGTCTGTCGGATTTTACCGACATGAGCAGCCTGGGCGTGTCGATCTCGGGCCAGCCGCTCGATCATCTGCTCTACCACTTCCGGCTCGCCTGGTCGGGCTTCGAACACACCCATGTCATTCTCGGGGCGAAAGCTTCGTGGCCCTGGCCGAAGGACTGCAGAACGCGCTCTGGTCACTTGGCGGAGCGCCGCTCTATCACCGCAGCGACAGCCTGTCGGCGGCTTTCCGCAATCTCAGCGCCGATGCGAAGGAGGATCTCACGCATCGCTACGAGGAGCTCTGCGCCCATTATCGCATGACGCCGACCCGCAACAACAAGGGCGTCGCCCACGAGAACGGAGCGATCGAAAGCGCGCATGGCCATCCCAAGGGCGCCATCCGTGACGCCCTTCTGATGCGCGGCAGGAGGGACTTCGACGATCTCGGCACGTACCGCGCCTTCATCGACGAGATCGTCAGCCGGCACAACGCCAATCATGGCAAGCGCATTGATGCCGAGCGCCCTCATCTGCAGGAACTCCCCGATCGGCGGACCAGCGACTTCGAGGAGGTGGTCGTGACCGTGTCGCGGACCGGCGGCTTCACCTTGCGCAAGGTCTTCTACACCGTTCCCTCCCGCCTGATCGGACACCGGCTTCGCGTCCGGCTGTTCGACGATCGCCTCGACATCTTTGTCGGAGGAACACGTCTGATGACGCTTCCCAGAGGCCGCGGACATGCGGATGGAAGGCACGATCAGGTCGTCAACTACCACCATGTCATCCATTCCCTGCGCAGGAAGCCGATGGCGCTCCTCCATCTTGTCTATCGCGACAAGCTCTTCCCGCGGCAGGAATACCGCAGGGCCTTCGATGCGCTCGTCGAGCAGCTTCCCGATAAGCAGGCCTGCAAGATCATGATCGAACTGCTGGCGCTTGCCCACGAGCGGAGTTGCGAGCGCGAACTTGCCGAGCAACTCGCCGACCCTCGACGCCGGCGACCTGCCCGATATCGCTGTCTTGCGAACACTCTTTGGTCCGGATCCCGCGCGGCTGCCGACCGTCTCGGTGCAGCTTGCTTCCCTCAACGGCTATGAAGCCCTGATCGGCACGGCCTATGCGGGAGACGTCGCATGAAGGACGCCCACATCATCGACGAAGCCCGCCTCGGCATCATGCTCAACGAACTCAGATTCCCGACGATCAAGACCCTGTGGCCGCAATTTGCCGAACAGGCCGATCGAGAGGGATGGCCCGCCGCCCGGTTCCTGTCGGCCATTGCCGAGCATGAGTTGGCCGAGCGCGATCGCGCCGGATCGAACGACACCTGGCCGAAGCGCATCTGCCGCCTGGAAAGACACTCGACAGCTTCGCCTGCGGGCGCAGGTCATGGCCATGACGCCGGCGACAGCTGGCTCGCAAAGGGTGCCAATATCCTGTTGTTTGACCCGCCTGGCGGCGGAAAGTCGCATCTCGCTGCAGCTATTGGGCTCGCCCTCATTGAGAACGGCTGGCGCGTGCTGTTCACCCGAACCACCGATCTCGTTCAGAAGCTGCAGGTCGCGCGCCGCTCGGCGTGCCATTGGGCTGTCGTCGCCCGATACTCCAGGCCACCGCTGCGCGTTGCGGCGGTGCGCAGTAACTCTCGCGAGATCGTCGATGCCGATCGACCAAGACGGCGCCCGATCTCCCGCCTCGAAACGCCCTGGACGCGAAGAAGTGCAATCTCTTCGCGCTCCGCAAACGAGAGATACCGCCCGGAAAGCGGTATGGCGGAAGACCTGAACATCTCTGGTGGCATGCCGCCCGCCTCACGGAACGATCTGGTTCCGACAGGCTGCGACATACCCGCAGCCAACGCAGCATCCTCGCTGGTCAATCCCTTCGCAATACCCGACCAGAACCGCTGAAGCTCAATTCGCCCGGCAACCGGCGGCCGTCCCAGTGACGACAATGCCGCTCGTCCCGACTGATGTGATCGTCGCTTTTGAATGCCATCGCAACTTTCCTCCTTCAGGTGTTGCGACGACCGTTTGAATCCGCCCAGTATGTGCCTGGGGTTGGTCGCGGATACGTCTCTGTCCGGCGTGACATAACCTTCCCGCCGCAGCAGCACGTGCAGGCGGCGATAGCCGAAGCGCCGGCGCTCATGCGCGATCACCTTCATCCGCTCCCGCAGGTCACCATCGTCGCCACGGCTCGCCTTGTGGCGAACCGTCATCCGGCAGCAGCCGATGGTCTTGCACGCCCGCCGCTCGCCCATCTCGAATGCCGTTCGAAGATGCGCGACAGCCTCTCGCTGGGCAGCGGGCGTCAGCATTAATGGGATGGTCCGCCCCGTCCTCACGCAGCATCATCTGGGCAGTTACACCAAAGGAGGTTGCAATGTCCCCACGCAATGCGCCGCGCCCTGCGGCAGTCTATGGAGTCGATATCGGCAAGAACATCTTCCACGTCGTCGGCCTAGATGGCGTTGGCGAGCCCATCCAGCGAGCTCGCTTCCGACGCGACACGCTGCTGCAATTCTTTGAACGAGCAGCGCCGGCGATCGTGGGGATGGAATCGTGCGCAGGATCACAATGGATCGCCAGGAGACTGCATGCTCTGGGGCACAAGGTTCGCCTGATCCCAGCGCAGTTCGTGAAGCCCTACGTGAAGTCGAACAAGAGCGACATTATCGATGCCGAGGCCATCGCCGAAGCTGCCACTCGGCCGACGATGCGGTTCGCAGCAACCAAGAGCGAGGAACAGGCTGACCTCCAGGCGCTGCATCGGGTGCGCGACCAGATGATCGGCACGCGAACGCGTCTGATCAATCAGATGCGGGCATTCTGCCTGGAATACGGCATTGCATTGAGACAGGGAGCGGGCCTGTTCAAACTCGACCTGCCACTGGTTCTGGACGACGTGTCGAACGACCTCTCGCCGGCGATGCGCAAACTGCTCACGGATCTGTTCGCCGACCTACGCCGGCTGGAGCAGCGCATCGACGACGTGACGAGGGAGATCGCTGGGATTGCAGAACGAGAAGATGTTGCCCGCCGGCTCATGACGATCCCCGGCATCGGAGCACTGGGCGCCGCCGCCCTTCTTGCGGCCGTCGGCAACGGACGCCAGTTCCAGAAGGCCCGCGATCTGGCTGCATGGCTGGGCCTTGTCCCGCGGGAACACTCGGCCGGGGGCAAGCAGAAGCTCCTCGGCATCAGCAAGCGCGGGAACCGCTACGTCCGCAAGCTCCTCGTTCATGGCGCGCGATCCTGCTTCAGACATCTGGATCGAACCCGGGATCGCCTTGGAAGCTGGCTCGATGGGCTGCAGAGCCGAATGCATCCGAACAAGGCCGTTGTCGCACTCGCCGCCAAGATGGCACGTATTGTCGGGTTGTTCTGACCAAGCCGGGAGCGCTCTACGAACGCAGGGATCCTGCATTCGCCTGACGCTTCCGGCTCGATTGCAAGGCTCGGGAATAGTGATGACGAAACAGTGCATCAGCATGCCGTAAGCCCTGTGCAAGAAAACGGGCTTCGTGCCCGAACCATTTATTGGGAACGGCGTGCGCGGATCTCATCATGGCCTGGCTGCAACAGCAGCCCACTCGCGAGAGGCCGGATACATTTATGCAACTGGAATCGTCATCGGCGATGTCGCGAAGACGGGGCGGACCATACATTTTTTCCGAGAAGATCTTTCAAAGCGGCATTGTCGAGCATGGCGTCCGCCAGGAGCCGGCTTCAGACGAGCGTTCTCATCCTCCAGCGTCTTCAGCCGCTTCGCTTCCGACACGTCCATGCCGCCATACTTCGCCTTCCATTTGTAGATGCTGGCGTCGCTGACCCATGCTTGCGGCACAGATCGGCCACCGAAACTCCGGCCTCGTGCTCCTTCAAAATCCCGATGATCTGCTCTTCACTGAAACGGCTGCGCTTCATTCTCTGGTCCTCGCGTTGGGCCAGAGCGAACTTCAAACCGGAATTAAGCAAAAGGGGCAACGTCACTGGCAGCCACTCAGTAAGCCGTCACGCGACAATTGGCCCTTCCAATTCATCGCCATGAACATCCGCCAGGGATGAGTAGACGCGGTCCTTTCCCTTTATTGAGGCTGATGACCGGAAGCGAAAGAGCGTCGCAGTCGGCGCCCTTGGGACATCAAGATGCCCCGTGCTCATGCCAGGCGTGTCGAGATCGAACGTAAGTTGTGGTACTTCGCTCATTGTTCTGCTTTGATTGATGTGGAGTTTGCGAGACTATCGGCACAATGTTCCGCGCAGTTTGGCGCAGAGATGCGATAACCTGCGCTAAGCATTTTCGGTTCATGAAACGTTGGCATACGGGAGGTCGCGACGCGACTAATTCAATGCGCATCGCAACTTCCGGGCTTTGCCGTCTTCATCGTGATCCGTCGGGCAGCTTTATCACTCCGACGTCGTTCTCAAGTGCGATTTCAGTCCCAAACGGCTCTGAGAGCTTCTGTAGGCGTTCCAGAATGGCCTTAGCTTGCGACCCGGTAGCCAACTGCGGGATGCCACGATTGGCAAATCTCTCCGCGTAGCCGAGCTCAACTGGATATAGCCGCAATTCAGCTAGATGATTTTCCTCAAATCGGCTGACTGTGATGATGCTCTCATAATAGATCGGTGCGGCGAGCGCGCCCACAAAGCCGTCTGCCTTAGGGTATCCTTTCGTCTCTTCGTCGACCGTCACCTCGGCATCCGTGTCGGTTCGCGGATCCTTGCCGTAGAGGGCGAACATATCAGCACCCACGGGCGTCCGCAGGTCGTCGTAAAAGAAATTCCCGAGGCTATAGAGGATCGGCCGGCCCTTGTAGATCTCAATGCCTCGCAACTGGTGCGGCCCGTGTCCGACATATGCATCGGCTCCCGCGTCGATCATCTTACGCGCAAAGGATTGCTCGTAATCCGCCGGTTCCTGGCTCCAGTTTCCGGGCTCGTGACAATGGTTCGTGACGATGCAGAAGTCGGAAAATTGCTTCCCCCGGCGAACGTTTCGCAATATATCAGCGACATCGCCCGCGTCGGGTTCGTAGCTGTAGCCGGCCTTCTCGCCCGATTTGAACGTTACTCCAGCGAGCCCAACCCGGTTCAGGTCCGTATAGTCGGGACTTGTGTTGGGCAGCGAATCCCGCACTTGACGCAGATTTTCGAGCATCATCGGCGGCACTACGATGCTTTCTGCCAAACGAAGAGCATAGAGCCCCGGCCTGCCCGGCGCCTCGCCGGCGGGATCGCCCGCCCGGGACATCGGCGTGAAGGACGTAGCAAATGACACTAGCGCTACCCGACCGCGTGCCGTCTCCAGAAAGCGGGCGGCGCCGGCTTCTGAAAGGCTCTCACCCGCACCTGCATGGATGACTCGGCTTTCATCGAGGATACGGCCGGTCTCGCGCATCCCTTCCAGGCCCCAGTCAAGTGTATGGTTATTTGCACGCCCCATGATGTTGAAACCCATCGCCTTCAGATCGGGTCCGACATCTGGAAGACTGATGTGATACGCACCGCCATGCTCGGCCTGTGGGCTTCCCTTGAACGACCGGATATCGAAGATTAGCGTCTCCATGTTGCCGAACGTTGCATCGCCCTTGCGAAGGATCTCGGTAACAGCGTCGAAGCCGGGGTGCCGGCCTTTCATCAGCGGCCGGGCCACGATGAGGTCCCCAACTGCGACCATCGTGAAGCCGTCTGCAACGTTGGTTTCGATCGAACCGACCGTATCGTAACCATCAGCCCGCCGAGCCGGATGAGAACCGTTATCGTGTGAAATTTCTTCCATCGCTTCCTCAATAGGTTGCCTGCTTACTAATCGCCGAAACGGTCGCAACCTGGGAATTAGCCTCCGCAGCAGGCTGGCCTCGGAGTTCTATGGCCGGAGCGCGGACATGACAGGCCACGACGCGCCCGTCGGGCATCGGTACCAAAGGCGGTAGCTCGTTGCGGCAGCGTTCGACCGCGAGCGGGCAGCGCGGGTGGAACGCGCATCCAGCCGGCGGATTGATGGGGCTCGGCACCTCGCCCTCTACGGGCGCCTCCAACCGAATCCGCGTGGGATCTGGCACCGGAGCTGCCGCGATCAGCGCCTCTGTGTAGGGATGGACCGGGTTCGCGAAGAGCGCCTCGCAAGGCGCGAGTTCCACGATCCGCCCCAAATACATGACCGCAACGCGATGCGCGATATGCTCCACGACCCCGAGGTCATGTGAGATGAAGACGAAGGCGATGGCCATCTGCTGCTGGAGATCCAGAAGCAGATTCAGGATCTGAGCCTGCACGGAGACGTCAAGGGCTGACACCGCTTCGTCGGCGATGATGAGGGAGGGGTTGAGCGACAGGGCGCGTGCAATGCCGAGCCGCTGGCGCTGACCGCCCGACAATTCGGACGGCAGCCTGTGCATCATTTCGGGCGACATTCCGACTTTTCGGAGAAGGTCAGCGGCAAGTGCGTTGCGCTGCTTACGGCTGAGACGCTCAAAGTTCTCGACAGGCTCCATGATAATTTGACCGGCCGTAAGGCGCGGGTTCAGCGACGAGTAGGGATCCTGAAAGACCATCTGCATCCGACGGCGCCACGCGTGAAGCGCGTCCTTCCTGAGACCGGCAATATCGGTCCCGTCGATCAGCACGCGTCCACCCGTCGGCTCAACGAGCCGCATCAAGAGCCGCGCGATAGTCGACTTGCCGCAGCCGGATTCACCGACGATGCAAAGCGTCTCGCCGGCCTCAACGGAAAAGGATACATCCTCCACCGCGCGGATCACCGGAATGGTCTTCCTCAGGAACCCTGCACCCAGCCGATAATGCTTGGTGAGATTCTCGACTTTCAGCAGAGGACCGTTCATGCGCCCATCACCTCGTCGGCGCGCCAGCAGGCCGCGGCATGGCTCGACCCGACATCACGCAGGGCGGGCGTCTTCTCGCGGCAAATATCGATAGCGAACGGGCAGCGAGGAGCAAAGCTGCACCCGACAACGGGCTCGCGCAGACTTGGCACGATGCCGGGAATTTCTGGAAGGCGGCGCTGACGGCCGCGCCGCGGATCCGGCACCGATCGCATGAGGCCCTGGGTGTAGGGGTGCGCGGGACGCGCGAAAAGATCAATTACAGTCGCTTGCTCTACGATCCGGCCAGCATACATCACGATCACGCGTTGGCATGTCTCGGCGACAACGCCCAGGTCATGCGTGATGAACATGACGGCCGTTCCCGTGCGCTCTTTCAGATCGATGATGAGCCGCAGGATCTGCGCCTGGATAGTAACGTCAAGTGCAGTCGTCGGCTCGTCGGCGATCAACAGTTCCGGCGAACAGGCCAGGGCCATGGCGATCATCGCGCGCTGGCGCATGCCGCCCGACAATTCGTGAGGATAGTTGTTGACGCGACGCTCGGGGTCCGCGATGCGGACGAGACGGAGCATCTCTTCGGCCTTTGCCATGGCCACCGAGCGGGACGCATTTGTGTGGATCTGCACCGCCTCGGCAATCTGATGGCCGACCGTATAGACCGGGTTCAGGCTCGTCATCGGCTCCTGGAAGATCATGGCGATCTGGTCGCCGCGGATCTTTCGCATCTCCCGATCGGACAGCTCAAGGAGGTCGCGGCCGTGAAAGCAGACCTGGCCGCCGACAGTCCTGGCGCCCAGCTTCGGCAGCAGGCGAAGGATGGAGAGAGCGGTGACACTCTTCCCGCATCCGGACTCGCCGACGACACCGAGCGTCTCGCCTTTCTTCACCTGAAAACTGATGCCGCTGAGCGCGCGAGTGACGCTCTCTTCGCCGTAAAAGTGCGTCTCGAGGTCTCGCACATCGAGCAGCACGTCGCCCCCTGCGGTTTGATGCATCTGCATGCTAGCGCCTCCGCTTCGCGCGGGGATCAAACAGGTCGCGCAGACCGTCCCCGAGCAGGTTGACGGCAAGGACCGTCACGGCAAGGCAGATACCGGGGGCGAAGATCGTCAATGGAGCGATGGCGAGATACAGGCGCGAACTGGCGATCATGTTGCCCCAGCTCGGAATCTCGGGCGGCACGCCCACGCCGAGGAAACTCAACCCCGCCTCCGTCAGGATCGCGCTGGCGCAGACAGTAGCGCCCTGGATCATGAGCGGCGGAATGGTGCTAGGCAGGATATGCCGCCACAGCACCTTGGGCAGGCGCGCGCCGCCGCAGAGCGCGGCCTCCACATAGGGACGCTCGCGAACTCCCAGAACCACCGAACGAACCAGCCGCGCGACGGCTGGCGTCTCGGGGAGCGCGATGGCGACGATGAGAATGCCGATCCCGGGGCCGGTTAGAGAAATAAGCGCGATCGCGAGCAGAATTGTCGGGATCGACATCAGGCCGTCCATGACCCGCATGACCACGTTGTCGAAGCTGCGGCTGTAGCCGGCGATGACACCGATCAGAACCCCGGCAAGAGCCGCGCATGCCGCCGACATCAATCCGACCATGAGAGAAATGCGGGCGCCGAAGATCGTTCGGGCGAACACGTCCCGGCCCAGATTGTCGCTCCCGAACCACATCTCGGCGGAAGGCGGCTGGAGGCGCCTGAACGGATCCATGTTCACCGGATCGCCGGCGTAGAGCGGGGCAACGATCGCCAATATGATCAGGAGCGCCAACAGCCCTCCGCCTGCAATGACCAGCGGATGCCGCCTTGCCAGACGGGGAAGGTCAGAAAGTCGCGGCCGACCGATCAGCGCGGCTTCGAGTGGTGCGGAGAGGAGGGACATATCAGTACCGGATGCGGGGGTCGATCAGCGTATAGGCCAGATCGACCGCGAGATTGATAAGGACATACAGACCCGAAGTCAGGATGAGTACGCTCTGAATGATGGGGTAGTCGCGGTTGTTGATCGCATCCACGACCAAGCGACCGATCCCGGGTATGTTGAACACCGTTTCCGTGAGGACGACCCCGCCGACCAGATAGGCGAAGCTTATGCCGATAACGGTGAGGATCGGGACGCCGGCATTCTTCAAGGCATGGTGAAAAAGCATGGCATAGGACGAAGCGCCCTTGGCAGCGGCCGTTCGCATATAGTCTTCCGACAACACCTCGAGCATGCTCGCCCGCGTTACCCGGGCGATGAATGCAATGTAGGCAAGACTAAGAGCCACGGTGGGCAGGACCAGGTGCACGAACCATGGTCCGGGGCCACCATCGATCGGCGCATATCCCTGCACCGGTAGCCAGTGTGTCCTGATAGCGAAAAAGTATATGAAGAAATAGCCGATGACAAAGACCGGGACTGAATAGCCAAATGCCGAAAAGGCCGTAAGGAGGCGGTCGAAGAGACCGCCAGATCGCCATGCGGCAAGGATGCCGAAGGAGACCCCGACCGTCACCGAAAGGATCATCGTCAGGATCGACAGGGAGAGGGTCGGCTCAAGCCGCTGCAACATGAGGTCGAGAACCGGTCGTCCGGCAAAGATCGAGGTGCCGAAATCTCCACCGAGCATGTCGCGCACCCAACGTATGAACTGAACCGGCAGGGGATCGTTCAGTCCCAGCTGCTCGCGGATGCCTGCGATCATCTCTTCCGTGGCCGACCTGCCGGCGATCATGGCCGCCGGGTCGCCGGGCGCCAGCCTCAGCAGCAGGAACACGAAGATCCCAACCATCGCCATGACGCCGATGGCCGAGATCGACCTGCGAATGATGTAGGCGGTCATTGCGCCTCAGGCCTTCTGCATGTTCCACATCGGCATGAGGGACGGCATGCCGATAAGGCCAGTGAGCGTCTTGCGGCGCGCGATTGGCGAGACAGCTTCACCCAGCAGAACGGTGCCCACGAAATTCCAATATTCTTGTTGCATCTTGCGGGCCAGTGCCTTGCGCTCTTCAAGCGTTTCGATACCCGGCCATTTGGCGCGAAGAGCCTCATATTCATCGCTCTTCGGCCAGCCATACCAACCCTTCTCGCCTGTCGCGTTTAGAGTGGGATTACCAACCGGATCGCTGCGTTCATAGTCGGACTCGCTCGTGATGAATATGCTCCAGCCGCCGTTCTCAACAGGGCCGTTGTTTGCTCGGCGCGCGACAAGCCCGCCCCAGTCGCTCGGCGCAAGCTCGGCATTGACCCCAATCTTTCGCAGCGTAGCCGCCAGAAGCTGCGAGGCATTGCTGGCCTCCGCCCAATCCGTGGATTGGAGAATGACGACCTTCTCGCCGGCGTATCCGGCCTCCTTGAAGAGCTGCTTGGCTTTTTCCGGGTCGCCACCCTTCTTGAACCAACCGGTATTTTCGTCGTTGGAATAGGGCGTATGGTTTCCAAATATCGAAGTGACGGTGCTGATATATTCTGGGAGGAAACTGGTACGCATGAATGCCTCCTGATCGATCAGGTGGAGCATCGCTTGGCGCGCCTTGACGTTGTCGAATGGCTTTTGCAGACAGTTCATGCGCATGAAAAATACACTGCCCGAGTTGTTCAGAACCTGCAGTGCAAGGTTGGGATCGCTCTCGATCGCCGAGTAAAGATCGGCAGGTGGCCCTGAGACGAAATCGACCTCCCCCGACTGCAAGGCCGCAAAAGCAGTCTGCTGATCGAAAATATTGTCCCAGATGACGCGATCGACGTTCACGACCTTCCCGCCGGCCAATCCGTCGGACGACTCGCTGCGCGGTACATATTTCTCATTCCGATCATAGGTGAAGCTCGCGCCCGGCTTGGCGAGAGATTCATTGAACCTAAACGGCCCCGATCCGATATTCGCAGTCACCTGTTCTGTCGCAGGGCGACTCGCATCCTTCTCGCGCATGATGTACAGGCACGGCGTAGACACTTTCGCCAGGATGTCGGTCAGCATCCCCAGCGGCTCCTTGAGCGAAATCGTGAAGGTCTTGTCATCCTTCTTCGAGATATCCCTGGCTCGCTCCATGATCAGCTGTCCGCCGACCTGGCCCCAACGACGAATCGAGGCGACACAGTCCGCCGCAGTGACGGGGGTGCCGTCGTGCCACCCCAAGCCATCCCGGAGCTCGAACGTATAGGTCCTCTTGTCGTCGGAAACGCCCCATTTCCCTACCATTTGCGGCTGCGGCGTCAACTTGGAATCAAGGGCAAACAGCGTGTCGTAAACCGCCAAGCCATGGTTGGCGGTGATAGTTGCGGTCGTAACGACCGGGTCGAACACACTGAGGTCACCCATCACCATCCGGACCGTTCGCGCTGCAGTTGGCGTTGTCTGTGCTCGCAGGACAGAAGGGATCGATAAGACCGTTCCGGCGGCCAAACCCATCTTGATTATTTCGCGTCGAGAGATTGTCATGCTTCAATTCCCCTTTTTTAGTTTGTGGCGCAAACGATCCGCGCCTATCTTATGGAGCGGCTTTCAGTTCGAGGTCGTCGATCGGATCCTCAGCGCACGGCGTGGACCGGCGTCACATTAGCTTCAATGTCACCTTTCCCTGTCACCACAGTGTCAACGTTCAGGCCTTATGCAAGGATCGCGCCGAGCCCGGGCGGAGTGCGGCTCATGAGTCCCGACGGCAACTGGCCAACATTGATGCGCCTGCGGTTCACGAACTAAGCCCATCTTCTCCTCCACTTTCCAATTGCTTTGCTTTTTAGGTTGGTCGATTTTCAATTGCCGAAGGGCTTGCGTCAAATTCAGTGTATGTATTGAGGTCATCTGGTTTTGAGATGGACGCAGGACGGCACAAGGCCGAATACGGCACGGGGGACCGCTCGGTCTGTATTGTATTGCACCGGTGGCCGGCTGCAGCGGAAAACGCAGGCTCAGCTGCCGGCCGGCCTTCCTGCCCATCCATGTCCTCTCCCGCGCGGCTTGTTCCTCGAGCGGCTCCAGGCGGCCTATGCGGCTGGGCGACTGCGCTTCTCCGGCACACTCGACGGGCTCGGTCAGACCCATGCCTTCACGGCCGCGATCCGGCAGCTCGTCGCAAGAACTGGATCGTCTATGCCAAGCCGTTCGGCTCGCCCGAGCAGGTCCTCGCCTATCTCGGCCGCTATACCCCCCGGTCGCCATCGCCAACAGTCGCCTGTCAGCGCCGACGAGTCCAGCGTAACCTTCCGCCTGCGCGATTGTCGTCACGGCAACGCGCCCAGCTGATGTCATTCCAAGCGAAATAATCAGTACGGAAATTGAGTGCAAATTCCGACGATTAACCGGACACCGTTCCGGTCAAAAACCGGACGCGATTCCGAGAATTAACCGGACGCGATTCCGATTAAATACCGGACAGTTTTAAAGCCTAGATAGTGCCTTTGGGTCAGCAACCTGCGCATGCATTCCCTCGACGGTAGAGGAGAGGTGCATACCGAAGAGAAGAAAGCTGACTATGAGACAATTGAGACAATTGCTACGGCTAAGCGCGGACGGCATAAGCCTTCGTGACATTGCACCATGCTTGGAATTGCCCGCAGCACGGTGCAGGACAACATAGAGAGAGCGACCGCCGCCGGTCTTTCCTGGCCGTTACCAGCGGAGCTGACCGACGATGTTCTCGAACATCGGCTCTTCTCCGACAGGGCGTCAAACAAGGACTGCGCCGGCGCGCCGAGCCCGACTGGGGCGCGCTGGCGGTCGAGCTGAAGAAGCCGGGCGTGACGCTGTCGATCCTGTGGGAGGAGTATCGGGCCGTTCATCCTGACGGTTACGCTTACAGCAGGTTCTGTGATCTCTTTAGAGGCTTCGAGCGGCGGCTGACGCCGACGATGCGCCAGGTGCAGTGTCGCTGGCGACAAGGTGTTCGTCGACTATTCCGGCAAGAAGCTGCCGATCGTAGACCGCAAGACCGGCGAGATCCGCGAGGCCGAGATCTTTCTCGGCGTGCTCGGCGCGTCGAGCTACAGCTTCGCCGAGGCGACCTGGAGCCAGACCTTGCCGGACTGGATTGGCTCGCATGTGCGCATGTTCCGCTTTTTTGACGGCGTCCCACGCCTGATTGTTCCCGACAATCTGAAGTCCGGCGTGAATCGGTCGAGCTTCTACGACCCCGACATCAACCGCAGCTTCGGCAGGATGGCGTCGCACTGCGGCGTCGGCGTTCTGCCGGCGCGACCGAAACGGCCGAAGGATAAAGCCAAGGTCGAAAGCGGCGTCCGTTTCGCGCAGAGCTGCATTCTCGGCCGGCTGCGTAACCACACGTTTTTTTCCCTGGACGAAGCCAATGCCGCTATCCGGGAGGCTGTCGAGCGGATCAACACCCACGTCATGCGCCAACTGGGCCAATGCCGTCGCGACCTGTTCGAGACGATGGAACGACCAGCGCTCGCCACGCTGCCGGCCGAGGAATACGAGTTCGCCGAGTGGCGGCTGGCTCGTGTATCGACCGACTATCATGTCGAGTTCGAGCGCTATTTCTACTCCGTGCCACACGGCCTCATCCGAGAGCAGGTGGATGTCCGGGCAACGAGCCGAACGATCGAGGTCTTCTTCAAGGGCAAACGCGTCGCTGTCCATCAGCGTCGCTATGGTGGGGCCCGTTTCGGAACCGATCCGGACCACATGCCCAGTTCGCACCGCCGCTACGCGGAATGGTCGCCCGAGCGCTTCCGGTGCTGGGCCCGCTCGATCGGTCCACAGACCGAGGGGCTCGTGATCGCCATCCTTGCCAGCCGGCCGCATCCGGAACAGGGCTTTAGAACATGCCTCGGCATTCTCAAGCTCTACCAGGCGATCGACACGGCGCAGGCGGAAGCCGTGTCAGCCCGCGCGCTCGAGATCGGTGGCCTGAACTGCAAAAGCATCACCGCTCTCATCAAAACCCACAAGGCGTCCAGGCACACCGCCGAACCTGCCGCCGTCGGCGAGCACGCCAATCTTCGTGGCCCCGGCTACTTTCATTAAGGAGACAATCAACGATGCTTATCAACCCCACCATCGACATGCTGCGCGAACTCCGTCTTTCCGGCATGGCATGCGCTTTCCAGGAACTGGAGGCGCAACCGGAGGCACGAGCTCTCGAGCACGGCGAATGGCTTGCCCTCCTGCTCGAACGGGAGGCGACGGCGCGCCGGCAGAAGCGCTTCGAGGCCAGAGCGCGAGCCGCCAGACTCCGTCATGACGCCCAGATCGAGAACGCCGATTTCCGCGCAACTCGCGGTCTCGATCGCAATCTCTTCATGAAGCTGACGACATGCGACTGGATCAGACAGCGCCATAGCTTGCTCATGACCGGACCAGCCGGCGTCGGAAAGAGCTGGCTGGCCTGCGGGCTCGGCCACAAGGCATGCCGTGAGGATCTTGCGGTCGCATACCACCGTGTACCGCGCCTCTTCGCAACGCTCGCCCTTGCCCGCGGAGACGGCCGTTACGCGAAGCTGCTCAAGAGCCTGGCCAAAACGGATTTGCTTATTCCTGATGATTGGGGGCCTGAGAAGCTCAACGACGAACAACGCCGCGATCTCCTGGAAATCGTCGAGAATCGCTACGAGAAGCGTTCCACCATCCTCACAAGTCAAATTCCCGTGGATCACTGGTATGACATGATCGGAAATCCGACCATCGCCGATGCCGTTCTCGAATCGCCTTGTTCACAACGCCTATCGCATCGAACTCTCCGGCGAAAGCATGCGCAAACACAGGGTCCTGCCAGTCGCAGACGCAACTGCCGCTTGACCGGAAATGACTTCGTCGACAAATATCAAAAATGACCCTGAGGCGCTCTAAGCCGTCCGGCTTCGCCTCGGAATCGCGTCCGGTATCCTATCGGAATAAGCGTCCGGTTTCGTTTTGGAATCACTGTCCGGTTTCATTGGAATACGCAAATTGAGCGGCTAACCTCGCAGTTCGTAGTGCAAGCGCTATGCCAACTGGAAGAGAGTTTGGTTCAATACTTTGGCTATTCGCGTCCGTGCGAGCGGCTGGCCTGGAATTTGACCAGTTCCTTCAGATCGTTCGCCGAGCGCTGGATGTTCCGGAGTGCGTGCTGAGATCCCGCAGATAGGCATGTAGCACTAAGAAAGTGGTCAGCACGAACGCGACGTCACCTTGGGTCGCCTGGCCGCTCAATCACAGAAACAGGTAAAGCCCGACGCCGGTCTAATCGTTGCTGCGGGGAACGAGACAGCCGAGCGTATAGCGCAACATATGTGGAACGGCCAGCGGGCAACCGCATGGGGGGTGTCTGCCGTGCAGCGGCGGCGAGGTCGTCCTGATCGCTGGCGTGCGCACCATGAGTGGCCAGCATCGCCGCGAGGCAGGATTCTGCGTCGTGCTTCGAGAACGCTACCCGCAGCTTGCTTTCGTCACCGTCTTGGAATGTGAGAAGGATGCCGCGAAGGTCGCCTGGCTGATGCGCCAAGCGCTCGCTGATTGGCACGGGCATCTATAACGCTGCGGTCGGCTCGTATGAAGTGGCTGGGCGCTGAAGGCCGCGGGCCGGGCGCGCGAGTTGGTCGTCATCACCCATGAGCTGACTGAGGAGCGGCGGCGCTTGCTTCGAGAGGCGCGATTGATCACCGTCGACACCAGAATCTGAGTTCGCCGTCCGCACTGCTGTGGCAACGATGGCCCGGCTTCTTGGGCGTGGCACGGCGCAAGAGTTGCCCCATTTCGCCGGTGAACATCCGCTTGATCGAAAACGCCTGCTGAGCGACGACTTGGCGAGGCCCTGCAAAACTTTCCTGTCTGATATCCGACATTGGTCAGACAAAGTGCCAAATCCCCCAACCCGTTTGTTTTAACAAAATTTCCTTTCTGGCACAGTCCATGGATTGTGGCGTGCGAACGCATCCCCAAGACGTCGTCCCGTGATCACGCTCACCGAAACGTCGCCCCGTCTTAAAGACGGTGTTTCCCAAACCGCCGAGCCGGCCGAAAGCCTGCGCATCATGGTCAATGTGGGCTGCGCCGGCTCCAAATACCTGATGGGCCTGGAAAGCGTCTCGCGCGAGGGCGATGCGATCATCAAGAGAGACGGGGTCAACGTGTTTGTGGACGCCGGCTTCCAGCCCCACGTCGCCGGCATGAGCTTCGACTTCGTCACGGGGCTCAAAGCCTCGGGCTTTGTCTTCGACAACCCCAACGCGCGGGGCAAATGCGCGTGCGGCAAGTCCTTGGGCTAGCCACATCACGACAAGGATCGGCCCCGTGTGGGACTACAGCGACAAGGTCAACTTCTTTAACTCGACGAACGCCGGCGTTTTGGAGACCGCCGATACCCTCGGAGAGATCGGTGCGATCGCTTATGGCGATGCGCTCAAACTGACGATGAGCATCGACCCGAAGACTGAGACGATCACCGCTGCGACGTGGCAGACATTCTGCTGCGTCTTAGCGATCGCTGCCTCCGCGGCGTTAGCGACCTCATCGTCGGCAAAACCATCGATGAAGCCCTTCAGAGCACCAATCAGGACATAGCGGACTTTCTCGGTGGCCCGCCGCAGAGGATGCACCCCTCGGTCGACTGCCTCCAGCTGGAGCGCGACCTGAAGTTCATGAGCGAGTTCTTTCAGGCCGTGAAGCAGGCCTTTAAGGAGACACCAGGGTTCTCCCGCAGTCCTCGTCCATGAGCTACGCGATAAGGATCGCCGATGCTCCAGCTCGGCGTATAGAGCGTGCGGCTTTCAGGCAGGTAGGCTCATCAAGGGCCTTCTCCACTCTGAGCCCTGCTTGGATGGTCGTGGCACCGATCAGCTCGACGAGGGCCATGCGGATCGTCAGCATGGCCGAGAAGGCCGTTCTTCTCCGTTTCTTGTTCCAAGACCGACCAGCTGCGGTCGCCTATGACCGACCCGGAGACCACCGGACGGGATCCCTTTTCTCGCGCTCAGTCGTGCGCCGTAATCTCAGACAGCCAGCGCCGTCTCGACCAGGTTCACCCAATAGCCAATGCCATAAGGCAGCGCTTCGTCGTTGAAATCGAACGCCGGGTGATGCACCGGAGCGGTCGGGCCGTTTCCCAGGTAAATGTACGCCCCCGGACGCGCCTCAAGCATATAAGCGAAGTCCTCCGACCCCATGCCCGGCTTGATCTTATCGTCAACGGCTGCAAGGCCAACAAGGCTGCGAGCAGCCTTGACTGCCAGATTCGTCTCCACAGTGTGGTTGAACATGATGGGTTCAAGCCGCCGATACTTGAACTCAATTTCCGCGCCAAAACCCCGGGCGATACCTTGCGCACACGCCTCAATCTGGCATTCTGCCAAGTCCCGCAGGGAGGGTAAAAGGGTCCTAACGGTACCGGCCAATTCAGCGTGCTCTGGAATGATGTTGTATGCTGTGCCGGCGTTCAACTTGGTAACGGTGATTACGAGGGACTCGGTTGGGTCCGTGTTACGCGACACCACCGCTTGCAGGCCGACAATAATTTGGGCCGCAATAACAATAGGATCGATAGTTCGATGCGGATAAGCAGCGTGCCCACCCCTGCCTTTTACGATAATGTCGAACTCATCCAACGCCGCCGACATAGGGCCTTCGCAAAGGGCAAACGTCCCGATCTCCATCCCAGGCGAATTGTGCACGCCAAAAACCTGCGAAATGTCGAACCGCTCCATGATCCCTTCTAGGACCATCCTCTGGGCACCGCGTCCATCTTCTTCTGCAGGCTGGAAGATTAGGGCAACTGAGCCCTTGAAATTGCGAGTACTCGAAAGGTACTTGGCGGCGCCCAACAGCATGGCCGTGTGACCGTCATGGCCGCAGGCATGCATTTTGCCCGGTATGGTCGATAACCAGGGTTTTTTTGAATCTTCCAGGATCGGCAGGGCGTCCATGTCGGCCCTCAACCCGATCGTCGGCCCGTCTCCGCCTTCACCCTGAATCAATGCAACGATACCGGTCTCAGCTATCCCCGTTTCGATGTGATTGATACCGAACGAAGCTAGTTTCTCGGTCACGAACATCGCTGTGTTTTGTAGCTGATATCCGAGCTCAGGATGCTGGTGCAGGTAGCGGCGCCATTCGGTTGCTTCGCCCTGGAGATCCTGGAAAGCCTCAACACTTTGCATATTTTGTTCCCAATTATAGGTTCTTGTGGCGGCTTCGCGCCATCATCTCTGTCTTATGCTTGATGCTAGCCACATGGCGCAAGCACAAACCGTGCAGCTTATGATCTGACCCTGTTAATGGTGATCGGTCAGCTTTCATTGTCGCTCACTCCCAATCGAGCATCATTTGCCGCGGCGCGTTTCGTCAAATGCAGTTTGTATATTGTCATCATCTAGAAGCGAGATGGGGTGAGATGACAAAAGGACGCTGGGCCGCATAGTGGTTGGCTCCCTTGGTGGACATATCAGGCTGCAGTTTTGCCCGTCTGCCGAACGTATCGATCCTCAAAATGTCGCGGACTGAGATATACCACCGCCGAATGCACTCTGCGTTTGTTGTAATTCTCTGCGATGAAGCGAAGATGCTCAACGACATCCTCGTAGAATTGCGAAAGCCATCGAGGATACGGCTTTCACCTTGAGCGTCTTCAAGAAGCTCTCTGCCTGGCCGCTGTCGTACGGATTTCCTGCTCGTCCCATCCGGTCGATCAACCCTGGTCGACAAGGAGTTGCGATGGAGCCCGCAGCGTACCGCGATCCGCGATCCGAATTATGAATGCAGCGTGGTGATGGCTTTCTTCGCTCGATAGTCACCTTCAAGGTTGCAACTATCAGCCGTGCGTCGAGCGACCGCCCGAGCTGACCGGCGGTCAAACGCGACCAAGCATCGAGAGTGTTGGCAACGTGGCGAAACGGCCTGGCAGCGCCATGTAGGTTATATCACCAACCCAGAGTTGGTGTGGCCCTGTCGGGATAACATCCCTTGCTAGGTTTGCGAAGATCGAAGTCAGCGGTGGCGATGAACCGCCGCCTGCTCACGCATGAGATGCCGGATTTTTCTTGGTGGATTACGACGAGACCCAGCGTTGAAGGGCATCGGGCAGGAGTTTGCCGCCGTGCTGTGGACGGAGGGCCTGTCGCGGCACTACGACAACCGACGACAGCTGGCCGCCTACGCCGGCCTGGCGGCGACCCCCCTGGCAAAGCGGCTCCGTCTCACACGACCAGGGCGTTTCGAAATCCGGCAATCCAAGGCTGCGAACTACGCTGATCCAGCTCGCGTGGCTATGGCTGCGCCATCAATCGCAATCGGCGCGCTCCTTGTGGTTCAAGGAGCGGGTGAAGCAGAACGGCGGGCGCCGGTGATGAAGAGCGCCTGATGCCGATTGCCGCTCACCCATGGAATGTGAACTAAGCACTTCTTCCAGGGCCTGATCAGTCCTGGCGGATCCAGGTGGACGAACCGAAGGTTGGGATGGCCTGAAATGCCCCGCCACAAGAATGGTCCCGTCCTCCTGAGCCCGTACCCGCCGCAAGCCGGATGTTGGTGCCGCTGTTTCGAGCAGCGACCGTTATAAGTTGGATTGGGCTCGGATAAACGGGCCGCGTCATGCCATCGGGCTCAGACCATGGATTCCGCAACACATCGAGAAGGTGAAGAAATGTTGCCCTGACACACCCGTTCCGTCTTTACTTTCCTCATATAAGCTCAACCTGACCACTGGCAGGAGCGGCATGATCCTCGATCTGATGATCGAGGCGGGCAATCCGCGCGACAGCGATCGATTGCTGCCGATGCTGGAACGCCACATCGCCTTCTATGGTCACGCGCCGCGGCAGGCGGCGGCCGACGGCGGCCGACTGCGGCTTTGCCAGTCGTGACAATCTGGCTACTGCGAAGACCTTGGGCGTTCGCGACATGGCATTCCACAACAAAGCCGGCCTCAGGATCCAGGACATGGTCAGAAGCAATTGGGTCTATCGCAAGCTGCGCAACTTCCGTGCCGGCATCGACGCCGACATATTATGCCTCAAGCGCGCTTACGGATTGGCGCGCTGCAACTGGCGCGGTCTTGATCCCTTCAAGAGCTACGTCTGGTCCTCGGTCGTGGCTTACAATCTCGTCCTCTTCACGCGCCTCAAGCCGACCTGATGCCGCCACTATTGGAATTGAAGTCCCACCGGCCAAAGCCGGCCTCGCGGCGTGCTCGTGATCGCGCCCACAACGCCTTTCCGTTCGACAGCCAGCCCTCGATCCTGTCCTTGACGCTTAAAAGCGTTCCCGTCGAGGGCAAGCGATTGTAACACTACAGAATACGTGCGTTTGTCGACGGAAACTAGACTAGCCCATTTGCCGATCAACCGCAGGAAGCGCCGGTCTGCAATCGGTGTTCAACGAACCGCGTCATCTCAGCCGTGGTCGATTGTCGTTGAGTCGCGAAATCGGTAACCCTGGTGTGCCGACGCAGTGCTCAGCGACCACTTGATGGATTATGTCGCCCTTTCCAGCGACGTCAATGACGCCAAGGCTGAGGCTGACTGACTGGCTTGCGAACATGGCATTCCTTGAACATGCAACCACCCTGCGAAACCGCAGGTAACCAAAACATCATAACAGATCCTTTAAAGAACTTTACAGAATCTTTGCGACTGCAGATCGCCGAAGATGGTACGTTCAACGCAAGTCTGACGTCAGGCACAGCAAGAGCTGTTGCCTTGTCGACGTACAGACGGCCACACATCACGCAAAGAAGGTCGATGCCAGTGGCAAGAAGAGCGCTCATCTTGGTTGAAGGTCATAGGGGTATTGGTCTGCTATACATCCAAGCAGCCCAGCGTCTTGGTCTTTATCCAATTACTCTGGCGTCTGATCCACATCAGTACGAATATCTTGCGACGGAAGGGATTGAGGCAATCCATGTCGATACTGACAATCTCGATGCGCTAATACACGAATGTTCTCGGCTACGTGCGAAGTATGACATTGCTGGGATTACCAGTTTCACAGATCTTGACGAGTCCCTTTATGCGAGAGTTGGCAAGCTCTGCCGGCATTTCGATTTACCGGGACCGAACCCCACATCGATTGAACGATGCTGCAACAAATTCACCCAGCGTCAACTCCTCGCGAAAGCGGACGTTCCAATACCTGCTTATCGCTTGGCAACGAATGCGGCGGACGTAGAAAGATCTGCCGCGCAAATTGGTCTGCCAGTGATTCTGAAGCCGGCCGCAGGCAGCGGTAGCAGCGGTGTCCGATTGTGCCGCAATGTCGACGAGTTAACCGAACATACGAGCTATCTGTTGGACGGGAAGCATACATGGGTGTCTTCGCCGACGTGTCATCGCCGTTTCACCCAGCCGTGCTCGGACCGAGGCGATACTTCAGCGTGCCGTCGACTTAGTCAGTTGGTCGATCACACCATTTCCGACCTCTGGCGGAGAGGAACAATCTGCAGCCCCTCACCTTCCTGCGCCAGCGAAGGTCGCGCCAGTTAAGAGGTGATCGTCGCCGAACATTGGTGCCATCTAGTGGTTTCCGCTTAACACAAGAGTCCGGCTTGGGATTCCCTTTGGCGAGTGCGCGTGCGAGTTTGGCGCATGCGCACAGGAATATCCCTCACCGTTTCGCCGATTGATCGCCAGCGCCTGAGCGCGCTGATCAGGGATCGCAATGCGCCGCAGAAGCATGTTTGGCGCGCCGAGATCATTCTGTTGAGCGGCGACGGTGTGGGCACCGTCGAGATCATGCGGCAAACCGGCAAATCCAAGACCTGCGTATGGCGTTGGCAGGAGCGCTTCGCCACGGAAGGCTTCGAAGGACTGTTGCGCGACAAGACGCGACCCTCGCGCATTCGCCTCTCGGGCCTGAAGTAGCCGAGCGTGTGGTGGCGCTGACGTTGCAGGATCCGCCTGGCGAGACGACGCACTGGACCGCCGACATGATGGCGGCCCCGGCCAGCATCAGCCCGGAGTGCGGTGCGTCGCATCTGGAAACGCACGGGCTGCAGCCCAACCGCTGGCGCCAGTTCAAGCTCTCCAACGATCCGCAGTTCGTCGATAAACTGCGCGACGTCGTCGGCCTCTATGTCGATCCGCCTGCTCACGCCATCGTTCTGTCGGTCGACGAGAAGAGCCAGATTCAGGCGCTCGACCGCACCCAACCCGGCCTGCCCATGAAGAAGGGCAGGCTCGGCATCATGACCCACGACTACAAGCGGAATGGCACGACCACACTGTTTGCTGCTCTCAACGTGCTCGACGGCACCGTTATCGGCAAGAACATGCAGCGACATCGCCATCAGGAATTCATCCGCTTTCCCAACGCCATCGACGTCGAGGTGCCAACCAGCAAGGCCGTCCACGTCGTCCTCGACAACTACGCCGCTCACAAGCACCCCAAGGTGCGTGCCTGGCTCGATCGCCATCAGCGCTTCACCTTCCACTTCACACCGACCTCTTGCTCGTGGCTCAACGCGGTCGAGGGCTTCTTCGCAAAACTCTCGAAGCGTCGGCTCAAACGAGGCGTCTTCCACTCAGTCGTCGACCTCCAGACGGCAATCAACCGCTTCCTCCAAGAGCACAACCAGCAACCCAAACCCTTCTCTTGGACCGCCGACCCCGACAAGATCATCGCGGCCGTCAAACGCGGGGCACCAAGTGTTAGACTGCATCCACTACTCTAGCACCAGTGTGCGCTCACCCGTCTCGGGGTGGACGCGTACCACGGGATGCTCGGTCTCGATCCTCGTTCCGGTAAGGGTCCCTGCCTAACGCCCATAATGAGCTCCGGGCCAGATGTGAACAGCCCACAGTTCGTCTGCAAGCCGTTGCAGCGGCAGCGGTAAATCGAGATATGCGGTCGCCGTGTTTGACCACACTGTGTCACCGCCGGCTTGTGGGATCACAACACCACGCAGCACCGCAATCTTGGGGTAGGCATCCATGCAGGACCAATCGATGTGCCAAATGTCGGCCCCGATATCTCTGCGTGAATCAATTTCGAAAATCGGCGTCGTTCCCTCCGGATATGGCGAAGGCTTCCCGAAACGAAGAGCAAAGCGCTCCTGCTCAGCGTCGTCGAGATGACCCTGGTCGCGGAAGAAGATAACCTTGTGCTCAAGCACCAGGCTGTTTATCGCAGCGATGGCTTGGTCCGGCAAATCGGCCGACAGCTTGATGTTCCTGATTTCAGCCCCGATGCGCGCTGTGCACTTAACAACGCAGTACGTGAAATGAAACTATCGACCAAATCCATCTCTCTCATAGCGAGATTCTCCCTTTTCGATGTAAAGCTATCCGACCGTGAAACAAAGCATTGGTTGATTGTAACCGATCGATCCCACACCCGATTCTGCTATCGCTTGTTGGAAGATCTTGAGCGCCTTATGAATGTCACTCTGGGGACCGGAGAACGGTCCAACATTCTCAATCAGTGGCACTCTTCCGATATTGTACTTCAAATGCGCCGCGGGATCGATGATTGGGGCTAATTGTAGAAGCGCGCCAACCCGGCGCTTTGCCAAGTACATGTATATCATTCGATCGGGCATTACGGCCAGAGGCTCTCGCGGGCTCGAGCTTGCATACTGTTGCCTCCTGTTCGCTGGGGGTAGTGTTATCGTGTTTACAGTTGCACCGCATCCTACCACTCCTGGTGGGTTGATCTCACCCGGGCGAGATCGGCGTCGACTCGGCTGATGTCATGGATCGTGGTCGAGTAGCTCAGCCATTGGGCTTTCGCCCTCACCGATCCGGGCGGGCGGATTCCCCGCACCCGACTCTTCCCGAGGGTACCTGCGTCATATGCGTGCTTGCGCCCAAGTTCGAGTGATGCGCGGAGTTGGCAGGGGGAAGCGCGCCGTCAGGGTCTCGAACTCCGTCCAGCCCGTGCGCCGGCTTTTCTGGCTGCGCCGTCTCAGACCCGTAGCAATATCCGACGCACTTGCCGCAATGGCGCCGCCGTCGCTCAAGCCGGGTCGCTTCTGGGCTCCCGACAAGCTGCTGGCCATGCTGGCGTCCATCAGCCGATCGGCAATTATGTCGAGTGATCGCTTCTCAAACACCGCAGTCGGCAAGTAATTGCCGCTGCGGACTCAGCATAATCCTGCGCTCCACATATTGCGCAATCCCTATAGCCAGTGGCAAGCCACACCTTCGCCGCTCGGGATCGATATCATCGCCGCTCCAGCACATCCAGGATCCGGCCGAGCGCCTCGCTATCGATGTCACTCTCGATGAGCAGCTGACTGGCACCGCCAAGCTCGATCGTCCGCGTGCTGCCCTTCTTGCGCTGACGCGACAGCTGTTGTTCGAGTCTGCGTCGGCGAGGCTAAGGTGGCCCCATGGTCAAAGCTCTGGAGCAGCCCGACGGCACAGGTCAGCAACACATTCTGGAGTACCCCCCGCTCGACAGGGTAGCCAAACACCCGCAGGGAGGCCCGCCAAGTTAAACTGACGACGCGGATATCCGATCGTCGCTGATGCGGACTACGTCAATCCTCGCGGACCTTGGAGCCACGGATGAACCGACGTCCTTCTTTGGCTCCGCTCAATCCGAAATCGCCTCGACCGAGTTCATGATGGAGCGTGTCGTGTCGGCTGCTGTCCGGCCGCGCCACTACCGGCCGCTGGTCGCGCAGATCATCGCCCAGACCGAGCGGCGGGGCTGCATGGTGACCAGTGAGAAGCCGGTGAGCCTTTTCGAGCCGCATGCCGACATCATCGTCAGGGCCAGCCGCGACATTCAATATGGCCATAAGCTCAACCTGGCCACCAGCAAGAGCGGCATGATCCTCGATCGAAGCCGGCAACCCGGCCGACAGCGAGCGATCTCGTGACCGGCGAAAAGATCGAATATGTTGGATTGGACGGTGCGTTCTTGGCGCATAGTCGGCTCCGGCGATGGCGGATTTGGCTTTAGAGTCAGTGGCTTGATCTAAAGCTTACTTAAAACCGCCGGGCCTTTCCCGCAGAAAAACTGCGATTTCTTCAATTCAGAAGCTTGCCGTTAAGACGAAATCCTGGAAGGCCAGAAAGCCGCGTTCGCGCCCGTGGTCAAGCCGAAAGTTGATCAAGGTGCAGCCCGGCTCGCCTCCGACATCCCTAATCGGCAACCACGTCGAAACGGTCGCAGAGATGCAGCGCGCACCAGAAACTGAAGCTATTCGGTGCGAACTCTGGTTCGCCATACGGAGGTCAGGGATAGCTGCATCGCCCATGACGCCAATGCTAAGGCTGACTACCGGCTAAACTGGCCTTTCTTGAACATCGCAACCCTCGCAAGCGTCAAGACGCACCTTGCCGAACCGCAGGTAGCCAAACGTCGTAACATACCCTTTAAATAACTTTACAGAATCATTACGACCGCAGATCGCTGCCAATAGTATCTTCCCTGCAAGTCTGAGGGTAGGCACGACTAAACAAGCTGATGCCCTTTGACGTTTAGACCGCCAGACAACACATAGAGGTCGATGGCCAATGGCAAGAAGAGCGCTGATTCTAGTCGAAGGTCATAGGAGTAGTGGTCTGCGATACGTCCAAGCGGCCCAGCGTCTAGGTCTTAACCCAATTACCCTGTCGGCTGATCCGGCCCAGTACGAATATCTTGCCGGGGGAGGCGTTGAGGCAATTCGTGTTGATACAGACAATCTCGATGCGCTGATCCGCGAATGTTCCCGGCTGCGTGCTACGTATGGCATCGCTGGCATTACCGGCTTCGCGGGGGAAGACGAGTCGGTCTCCGCGACAGTTGGCAAGCTCTGCCGGCACTTCGATCTACCGGGACCGGACCCCGCATCGATTGAACGATGCTGCGACAAGTTCTCTCAACGTCAACTCCTCGCGAAGGCCGGCGTGTCCGTACCTGCTTATCGCGCTGCAGCGAATTGGATGGAGGTGGAGAACGCTGCCGTCGAGATCGGCCTGCCGGTGATTCTTAAGCCAGCCGTCGGCAGCGGCAGCATCGGTGTCCGATTGTGCCGCAATGTCGATGAGTTAGCCGAACATACGAACTATCTGTTTGGCGGGAAGCACACGTCTTCGCCAAGGATACTGGTCGAAGAATTCGCACAAGGCGCCTTTTATACCGTTCATATGATGGGAAATGAGTTCATTGGGATTGAGGCCGCTGCATTCCACCACCCACCGCATTTTGTCTTTCGGGAGGGCACCTTCCCGGCCCCGCTGAGTGATGACGAGCAAAAGCGTGTCGCCGAAGTTTCGCAGAGCTGCTTGCGAGCTCTCTTCCTTGGTTGGGGGCCAACGGCCATCGAACTCCGGTGGACGAAGCGTGGCCCAGTCGTTATTGAAGTCAATCCGCGCATGAGTGGCGGTCCTCAAGCGGTTCTGCTGGCTTATGGTGTCGATCTCATCACTGAGCACATCAAGCTTGTCATCGGCGAAGAATGCAATTTGCGCAGAAGCCATTCGCACGTTTCGGCCTGGCGGTCCCTGCTGCCTGATCGCGACGGCATCCTCGATTGGATTGATGGTGACAGTCGGGCGGCTGCTGTACCAGGTGTCGCCGAGGTCAAATTCTACATTGAATCCAAGACGCCGGTCGTCAGGAAAGGCAATTACCGAGACTCCATGGGATATGTCATCGCCGTTTCACCCAGCCTTGCTCAAACCGAAGCGATACTTCAGCGTGCGGTCGACTTAATCAGTTGGTCGATTACACCATTTCCGACCGAATAGGAACAATCAGCGACCCCCTTCACCTCTCCGGCATCAGCTCCCGATCTCTACATGCCAGTCCCGACCAGCCCGCCAGAAGCGCCGAAAATCCCCTTGCCACGCAGAGCACGTCATAAATGCCACTGAACTCTGTCATACAGAGTCGATTAGAGTCTCGGCAGTTTCTGTTAGGCCATCGGCCCGGTGTAGCAATAGGTGGAGGCGCGGAGCCTTCGATCAGCGCAGCGTTGGAGCCGGTGATGACCGCGGCATAAGCCGCCGTGTCTGGTAGCTGCGCGAGGAACGCGGCTTGGCGGTGTTGAAGTCCTCCCTCCATTCCGAGGTGGCGCTGCGGGCATGGTCGAGGCCGAAGAACCTCTCGTTCAGGAGCCGTCGCGCATCCCGCGGTTGAAGCGCTCGATGTAGGCGTTATCCGGCATGTTGTTCTCGGTGCCATCGTTTGTTCGGTCGTCAGGTTTCGTTAAGCTTGGCACATCCGGCCTCGGGGCACCGGGAGCACGCAAGTGCGGGCAGGCCGTCGTATGCAGATGAACTGCGAGTTCGAGGAGGTATCTGGCCGCCCTACCACTCGCCCGGATGCGCCGCGAGCGCGGATCCGTATTGTCGTGTTGCCCGCCGGCTCACTGTCTGTGACCAACGATGGAGGGAACCGTGCGTATTATTGGCATGGACATACACCGCGCGGTTGCCGAGATCGTATCGTTACTCGACGGCGAGATTGTCAAGCTCGGCCGAGCGCTGACGACCTTGTTGAGCGAGCGCGGGATCACCCATTACGAGCCGCGACCGATATTCGTCGGCGCCCGCAACGACCGCCTGACTCGTTTCGGAGCGACCCATATGGTGCGGCGTGCGGCCGCCCAGGCCGTAACCATCAGGCCGGCGTTGGCCGACAAGCCCATATCGCCGCACATTTTCCGGCACTCCCTCGCCATGAAGCTTCTCATGCCGACCGTCAAAGTGACGGAGGACACCGCGGCAGGCAGAGCGCGCTACTGGGATCGCATGGCTGGTCGTGTGTGTTCCTGCCTATGCGCTACGCCGATGATTTTGTGGTGCTGGTGTCCGGTACGCAGGAGGATGACTTCGCGGAGAAGACCGCGCTGGCAGACTCCTTACACCGGTCCACAGGCCCTGAGTTGTCGCCGGAAAAGACGAAGGTGACGGCCATGACAAGCGGGTTCGAGTTCCTCGGATTCCGCTTTGTCATGCACTGGGATAGACGCTAGGGCTACGGCCCACGCGTCGAGATTCCCAAGACAAAGGCCGCCGATCTGCGTTGGAAGGTCTAGGCACGTACCCGGGTACGAGTTCCGCCCGGTGCAGTCTGGCTTCCAAGCTTCAGGAGCTCAATCCCATCCTGCGCGGGTGGGCGAACTACTACCGTCACTGTGCTTATGCCGGTCGGATGTTCACCAGTCTCGACTGGTACACTGGCATGCGTATAGTGCGATGGTTGCGGAAGAAACGCCCCAAAGCGCGGTCGTGTCACATCTGGGCCGCCTATCAGCCCAGCAGTCGCCGGCCGACGAGACGGCTCTGGCGCGAGGGATTGGTCGAGCAACACATGCTCGCCTGGACTCCCGTCTACCGCTTCCGTCTCGCATGGATGGATATGCCTAACTTGACCATGTCTTCTGGAGAGCCGGGTGCGTAACGAAAGACGCATGCCCGGTTCGGGGAGAGGCGGTGAGAAACCGGTCGCTGCAAGGCGGCGCGGCGCTTACCGCCTACTCAACTGTCGATGAAAGTGACGGCAGTGTCGATCCGCCGTGAGGGCGAACGGATCTGGCGCCGCGGGAAGTGCGCATCTGATCCCCGGACCATTGCCGAGCTTGTCCGCAAGCGGGCGCCGGCCGCAAGGCGCGTCGTGTTCGAGACTGGACCCCTTTCCGTCTGGTTCTATGACTGCGCCGCGCGCCGAGGGATTGCCAGCCATCTGCATCGATGCGCGCCATGCCAAAGCCGCTCTCGATATGGCGGCGAACAAGACGGATGCGAATGACGCCGATGGTTTGGCGCGTCTTGCTGAAGCAGGGTTCTTTCGCGAGGTGCGCGTGAAAGGCTTCGACAGTATGTTGCCTGTAAAAGTTTAAACTTTATCTGACAGACGGTGTCTTAGGCTGAAGCTTGAGCCAAGGCCGGGCCCGGAGTGGTCAGGGTTCGCAGCGCCCGGCCTCGGCGTTAGAAAGGACACTGACATGACCAAGAACCAAAAGATCATCCGCGCCAAGGTGGGGCTGCTGGAGCTGGCCAAACAACTCGGCAATGTCAGCCAGGCCTGCAAGATGATGGGCTATTCGCGCGACAGCTTCTACCGCTTCAAGGAGCTTTATGAGACCGGCGGCGAACTGGCTCTGCAGGAACTGACGCGCAGGGAGCCGCTGTTGGCCAACCGCACGCCACCGGAGATCGAGGCATGAAATGCGCAAGCTCAGCCACTCAGTCTCGCCGTCGTGGGCGTGCCCGGGGTGTGGCAGCGCCACGATCTGTAGACGATGAAGAAGCGACTGAAGGCGTTGCAGGTGAGGGTCGCCCAGGACGGCATCGTGCTCACCGAGAGCCAATTGGCGGCGCTGGAAAAGGCCAAGCTGGACAAGGAGGCGCATGGTGAGTTCGAGAGTGAATGCCCGGGCTATTGCGGCGGCCAGCACACCTTCTATGTCGGCAACATGAAGGGGGTGGGACGGTACTGTCAGGAATTCTGTGCGTGAGGCCATGATGATGGAAAGGAGAGAATCATCACATGGCAATCGAGAAGGAACTTCTGGACCAGCTGCTTGCCGGCCGCGAATGAGGTGTTTGCCAAGGACGGGTTGCTTGACGACCTGAAGAAGGCGCTTTCGGAGCGGATTCTGAATGCCGAGCTCGACGAGCACCTGGAGGATGAACGTGTCGAGGGCGGCACCAATCGCCGCAACGGCCATTCGAAGAAGACGGTGCTTGTCGAAGATGACGCTATCGATCCCGCGCGACCGGGGGGGAACGTTCGACCGAAGCTGATTGCCAGGTACCAGCGCCGCTTTCCCGACTTCGACAGCAAGATCGTGTCGCCATACGCGCGCGGCGTGAGCGTGCGCGAGATTCGCGGCCATCTGGAGGAGCTTTACGGCATCGACGTCTCGCCTGATCTGATCTCGGCCGTGACAGATGCCGTCCTGGAGGAAGTGGCCGAATGGCAGAACCGGCCACTCGATGCGGTCTATACGCTCGCTTCTTCGACGCGATCCGGGTCAAGATCAGGGACGAGGGCTTCGTGCGCAACAATCTACATCGCGCTCGGCATCCTGCCCGACGGCTGCAAGGAGATCCTCGGCATTGGGACGGCTCCTGAAGGTTTGGCTGCAGTGCCGAGCGCCGACGCGGCTTCACGGCGCCGGCGTTCCCGCGTGACGTCGAGGCAAGGGTCAACATTCTTCTCGGTGCCAGATATTCGATCTTGACCACGATGGGACCGCGACTATCAATCTGTCAGGTCGACATCAGTCGTTAAGGCTGCGGCTCTCCTAGGCGAGATCGGTGGCGCTGGGCTCGGGTGGGCGAGGGGTTTGGTGGTCGCACTGTATCCGTCAGTGCCGCTTCTATCCAACGACAAAGCAGTCGAAAGACTGTGCCAATTCCGTCAGTGCTCAAAGGCACGATCTCGGCGCCAGGCCTGCTTCTGGGGGCTGTTGCGGCCCTTGATCAGCGCCATCAGACAGGCGCGATCGAGCCCAACCTTTTGGAGGAATTCGACGCCCCCGGGCCGTCCCCTTGATCTAAAGCCGAGAAGCCGCTGAGGGACACGCATCGGCAGGCTCTCGGTTGCCAAGTATTTGGACATCTTGCCATTCACCTGCCATTCACCAGGACGAGGCGATTTCACAAATGCATCTGGTGCGACGTCAGATCAACGTCCTGCGAGCTGTCCATCATGAAAGAGTCGGCAGTCGCCAAAAGTGGTCTCACCATGAGCCACCCGATGCCGAAGCACGCGAAAACGTCTTCAACAGTTCGTCTCGCGTCAACCAAACGAGCCACTCGTCGTCGTCTATCCCGTGCGCAGGCAAGTGCAGGACTGATCCGTGCGGCTCTCGATGCAGATAGCCGTAGCGATTAAATATGCCCTTTTCAATGCTCCAGCCGGCAACCAGCGCGTAAATGAAGTCCGGCGACCATTTAGCCCATGCCAGTCCGAATGCAATGCGACCTATAGACGTAGAGAGTCCACGGCCTCTGAAGTCCTCCCGCAACCAGAGGTCGCCACGATATGCCGCCAGCCCGGTTATGCTTCGCGCAGTAGGCGCGTCGCAACGACATGAGGAACAGGGCCCGGCTTTGAGCTTGGGATTTGCGAACCAGGCTCTGAGCGACCCAAGGTGCTCAGCAAGATTGGTGTTGGATAGATCGTCTAAACGCATTGCCTGGACATGCGCTACTTTTCCTTCCCGATCCCGCCCGACGATCCAAAAAGCCTTTCCAGGCGGGAGATCAGAACAGTCAGGACGGAAGCTTGGATAGGTCGGTGACTTGCCGGAAAGTCTGCTGGTAATCCCAACATACTCCTCAAAATCGTCACCCATCATAATCTGAAGGCCGGACTTACGCCCCAGCTCGTCTGCCGCAGAGATGTACTTTGAAACCTCCAGCGTCGTCACGTTGCTCTGCATGCCGATGCACCTTTTAACCAATGCGCTGAACCTACCTGGCTTGTAGAGTTTCCGACCAAACACTGATACTATCCCATCTGGTAGTTGACGTGCTCACAAGTCCTTCCTTGCGCTGACGACACGCTCCCGGCGCGATCTCGTGGTCTGGCTTACCAAATGGTCGGGCCGCTACCCACGACCTTATGTCGTGCGCATCTTCCCCAACGCCGAAAGCTGCCTGCGCCTGGTCAGGGCGCTCGCCGTTGAAACCAACGAAAACTGGATGGAGCAAACCGCTACATCCACATGGACGACCTGCGCGAGCACAAGAAGCTCGCTCTGCGCCAAGCCGCATGCCTAGACTAGCAGGCGGTTGAAGAAGTCAGGCGCGCTCGCAGACGAAGCCTGAATCGTCGGCATTGTGGATTTAGAAGTGGCCGACGAGGCGACCTGCGGTGCCGATCATCGCCCATCCGCGACCGCAAGCGGGATCGTTTCGTCGTGACCCTCCCACGAGAATTCCGCGCAGGCCGAGCCGTCTCGCGCGCCGTAGCGGACATCAAGGAAACATTTGAGGGCGCCGAAGCCGATCTCGCCGCCCGCCGCGCCTTTGAACGTCAGATGCGCCTCTTCGACGATATCGAGGAAATCGTTGTCCCAGAAATCCGACGATACGCCAGCGACCGGCAAAGGCCTTGGCGATGGCTGGAGCCTTGGCCATGTCAGTTGGTCCCAGCGATGAGCTTCGGCAGCCGCACCAGCTTGTAGGCGGCGGCAGCGAAGGTGAAGCCCATCCGATCCGGTCGCGGCCGCGAACTTGGTTTGGCGCTGACCGGCGACCGTCTTGATCCAGCCGAACGCCTCTTCAATGCGCTTGCGGATACGCTGGCTGACGGCATAACCGCCGTGCCGGGTGGTGCGCCTGTCAATCGCCGAACTTCGCCCGTTCGTGTTCTGCGCCACATGCGGGGTCAACCTCATCGAACGCAACTCATTGATGAAGTCCTCCACGTCATAGGCCTTGTCGGCGCCAAGCGTGATCGCCCGCGGCCGGTGGGCCAAGGGCTCGATCATGATGTGCAATGCCGCCACTCGCTCGGCATGACCGTCGGCCAGCGTCAGGCAGGCATCGACCAGCAGGCCGTGGCGGTTCTCCATCAGCCCATGCCCGAGGAAGCAGAGCTCCGTCTCCTTGCCTTTGCCCTTGCGGTAGAGCTTGGCGTCAGGATCGGTGGTCGAAGCATGCGTCTCGTTCGACCGCTTCTGGCCATGGAAATCCGCTTCGGCGTTGCGCCCGCCGCCTTGAGCCGGCGGCTCGCCCGAGCCGTCTTTCGGCTTGACGCTCTTCATAGACGCCCAGGGAGCGTCTTGACCTCGGGCTGCGCCAGCACCGCGCTCAGGAACTTGCAGTGATGTCGCCCTCCAGCACCCGGTCGCGGTTCTTGGAGAACACAGACTGATCCCAGGCTGCATCGTCGACGCCAATCCCGACGAACCAGCGAAACAGAAGGTCGTATTCCAGCCGGCTCCATTAACAGCCGCTCCGAGCGGATCGAATAGAACGCCTGCAACAGCATCGCCCGCAGCAGCATCTCCGGCGAGATCGATGGCGGTCCGATCGGCGAATACAGCCGCCGCGAAGTCCCGCTCCTGGCCGACAGCGCCTCGCTCACGATTAATCGGATCGCCCGCAACGGATGATTGCGCCGCACCCGCGTCATCATCACCACCAATGTTTGGCGAATGGCCCACCTTCTTCGGCGACGCCAAGATGACCACCGCGCTGCTCGATCGCCTTACGCATCATTCCGGGATCGTCGAGACGGGAAACGACTCCTGGCGCTTCAAAAGCCGATCTCAAAGCTGAAGTCGAAAGCCAATCAGCCGCGCCCGATCAGGCTGTGCAACCCCGACCAGCTTCGCCTGATCGGGCGCTCACCGGCAGCCCTTCATCACCCCAAACCGGGGTCCCTTTTACGCGAAAATGCGGGGTCCGGATTCCGCGGTCATTGACAGGGAGCGGGCGGCGAGTGAGCCGAGGGCGCTTTATGAGGCCCTGCGGAAAATTAATCTGCCGCTGGAGCGCATCGGGCTCGAAGCCTGCTCGCTAACAGCCTGGCTTTATGACGGTATTCGCACCAAAGGATTGCCGGCGATCTGCATCGAGACCCGGCAGGCCAACGCGGCGATGAAAACGATGCCGAACAAAACCGATCGTAATGACGCCCGCGCGCTGCGCAGATCATGCGCACGCGCTGGTATCGGCAGGTGCATGTGAGAGCCGGCAGTGTCGGTTCTGGCGGTCCCTCCTCGTCGCGCGACGCACGGTCCTCAATGAAATGCGGACGATCGAAAATGTCGTGAGGGCGATCCGGGAGGTCGGCATCAAGCTTGGCACTCCAAGCCGTGCGGCCTTCGCTGATCGCGTGCGCGAACTGATTGGCGCAGATACGGTCAGTATCCGCTTGTGGAGCCGCTTCTGGTGATCCTGGCCACCATTGCTGCGAGTTCGGGCGACTGACAAAGCAGGTCCTCATTGTCGCCCGCCAGGAGCAAGTCTGCCGGCGACTCGTGAGCGTTCCAAGTGTGGGACCACCCATCACCGCGCTCGCCTTTCGTGCCACGGTCGATCAGCCGGACCGCTTCGTCGCTTGAGGGATGTCGGCGCGCATCTGGATCTGACCCCGGCACGTTACCCTCTGGCGAAACGGACATTCAGGGCAAGGTGCCCGATGCGGTGACGAACTCGCCCCGCACGGCTCTATGAGGCGGCTCATTCGCTGCTCGTGCTTAGCAAGAAATGGTCGAGCCTCAGAGTGTGGGGCATGAACGTCGCCAAACGGCGCGGTATGGCTCGAGCCCGAGTTGCTGTTGCTCGCTGTCATTCTGCATCGCATGTGGAGTGATGCAACAGAATTCGGCTTCGGCAAGGCACCGGGCCGCGTATCGGCATGAAATAGGGATAACGGACCAACGAAGGAGGAGTTGATTCCGCCCGAAAGGGCGTGATCCGGATCGTTCCGTGGGGCCGACGGGCAAGGTGATCTCGTTAGCAGGCACGATCCTGGGCCGAACTCTCCCAAGGTCGTTCAACAGATTGAGACGCCTCGCTCTACTGACCCTATGATGCGGCGGCCTAACGTCGACCGCGAAGAGAAGCGAGTGACCCGCTGGGCGACATGGTCCGGAAAAATATCAGCAGGAGCTTGACCTCAACGACCCCAATCGGAGAAGCCTGCTAGTCTTAGTCTAGCTTCATGAGCGCCCCCATTTTGCAGAACTAGGCGCACACAACCGCCCGGTCAACGCATGCAACTTCCTTAGGTGTGGTGACTTCAGCAACATCGGCGTGCAGTGGCCGCGCTCTCAGGGAATTCAAACGCTTCAGATCGCCGGAAACAAGACCGTTACAGAAAATCTCAGATCTTTAACTCAACGAACGCGCATTTTAGGAGATCATGATCCGCGTTTTTGGATGCCACTCGTGACAGTTGCCCACTCGGCCGCAGGTTGCCAATTCGCAATAGATCGCCTCTATGAACAAGGATTGCCACTATGAGCAAGAAGTTTTCACCTTCGAGTGACGCAAG
>NZ_JAMYOM010000036.1:0-59571 GCF_040319805.1 Mesorhizobium sp. M0848
TGATCAGCCCTCTCGTGTACGGATGGCGTGGGGTAACGAGGACCTTGTCCACGGGACCTCGTTCGGCGGCCCGAGCCGCATACATGACAACGATGTTGTCGGCCGCTCCGGCGACTACCCCCATATCGTGGGTAATCAGCACCATGGCCATGTTGAGCCGCCGCTGCAGGTCCTTGAGCAGGCGCAGGATTTGAGCCTGGACCGTCACATCGAGAGCGGTCGTAGGCTCGTCCGCGATCAGAAGTTTTGGCTCGCCGGCCAGCGCAATGGCAATTACGATGCGTTGCCTGAGACCACCCGACAGTTCGTGGGGGAATTGACGAAGTCGCGCTGCTGGATCCGAGATGCCGACCAGCTTGATGAGTTCCAACGCCCGCTCCTCCGCAGCGCGTGGGGTCATCTTGAGATGGAGCTCCGCCATCTCGGCGATCTGCCTTCCAACACGGCGGACGGGGTTCAGCGCGCTCATCGGATCCTGGAAAATGAATCCGATCGACTTGCCTCGTACCTTACGGATCTCGGATTCCGGCAGGCCGATCAATTCACGCCCATCGAAGCGCACCGATCCCGACAAGTTCGTCGTCACGCCGGTCGGCATCAGACCGAGCGGCGCGAAGTTCATTACAGTCTTGCCGCTGCCGCTTTCCCCGACGATGGCAAGGCATTCTCCTTGCCGGACGGTGTAGCTGACGCCATCGACGGGGCGTACCGCGGCCTTCGCGGTCAGGAGATCGACCGTCAGATTGCTGACGTTCAAAAGGGGTTCGTCATGCATCCGAATTCTCCTTGGCCCAGCCGGCGACCTCAATTCTGCGCAAGGCAAGCGTCCGCCTCGAAAGCGGCTTGGGAATGCGATTAAGTGCTATGGATTCGCCGAGGATGTTGAAGCCGATCACCGCAGCGGTCAGGGCCAGGCCGGGCAGGATAACCTGTCGCGGATCCGACTCGAGATACGGCAAAGCATCAACAAGCATCTGTCCCCATTCCGGCGTGGGCGGCTGAATGCCCAGACCAAGGAAGCTGAGTGTTGCGACAGCCAAAGCGGCTGTCCCGGCATCCGCCGTCGCATAGACCATGACCGCGCCGATGGTGCCGGGGAGCAAATGGCCGAAGTAAATGCGCCATGGGCTGGCGCCCAGCACACGCAGGGCTTCGATATGCGGCTTGCTCATGATGCTGACCGCCACGGCCCGGCTGATACGACCGCTCATCGGCCACCATGCCAATGACAGAGCCAGTACCATGGTCCAGTAGCCCGGCCCGACGATCCCGATCACGGCAAGGGCAGTGATCAGGCTTGGGATGGACAGTCCGACGTCGACGATGCGCATCAGCAGGTCGTCTACCCAACCGCGGTGGTAGCCAGCGATGGTCCCCATGGCGACACCGACCGTCATTGCAATGATGAGGACCGAGCCAACGCTGACCAACGACGTATTCGCCGCAATGATCAGGCGGCTGAGCGTATCGCGCCCGAGATGGTCGGTGCCGAGCCAATGTGCGGCAGTTGGTCCCAGGCCGGTCTCCAGTAAGTTCTGTGCGCTGGGATCTTGTGGAGCGAGCCATGGCGCGAAGCTGCCCAGGGCGAGGAAGAGGCCGATCACGATCAAGGCCACGCGGGGCAACTTGTTCAACCGGGCGAATGCAGGCTTTAATCTATTCATGGTCAGCTCCATTGGCGCCGGACACGTGGATCGGTCATCAGAACTGCGAGATCGACGATCAGATTCACCACGATGAAGAAGGCGAGGAAGATCAACAGGCAGGCCTGCACGACCATGAAGTCCCGGAACTTCACGCCTTGGAGAAAGTAGTCGCCCACGCCCTGCCAGGCGAACAGCGGTTCAACGATGATAGCAGTTGCGGTCATCAGGCCGACCTGGGTTCCCAGTGCGTTGATGAACACAGGTATGATGTTTGGCAGCGCGTCCCGGAACAGGATGGCGGTCCGTCCCAGACCTTTGCTTTTGGCCGTCAACACGAAGGGGCTGGCCATGGCCTCTTCCAGTCCCACACGAACGACACGGCTGAGCACGGCGGCGGGCAGCACCGCGACAGTGACCCATGGCAGCACCCAACTTTCCGGACCGCCGAAGCCGAAGGATGGAAAGAGCTGAAAGGTGACAGAGAAACCATAGATCATCAGCGCCCCGACGAAGAATGTCGGTGTCGATGCGCCGAGAAGAGCCAAACCGCGCGAAACGCGGTCCGGCAGTCTGTAGGGCCAGAAGGCACCCAGGAATCCGAGAGCCAGGCCGAGCAGGGTCGCAACCACGGCGCTGCCAACGATCAGGGTACCGGTGACCAACATGCGCTTTGGCAAGTCCGCACTGACTTCCTGGCCCGTTCTGTAGGAGATGCCAAAATCTCCTCGGACTGCATCGCCGAGCCAACCCGCGTAGCGCATCAGCAGGGGCTTATGCAGTCCGATCTCTTCGGCAACCTTTTCGACGTAACCCGGGGTTGCAACTGCTCCTCTGAGTTCAGCGATGAGAACAGCGACATTTCCCGGAGCCGAAACAACCAGGGTAAAGCAAACCAGAGACGCCATGAACAGCAGTACGAGGGAGTGCCTCAGCCTCTTGCTGATGAAGTGGATCAACGCGCCCTCCCTCTACTCGGCCAGCACGATATTTTCGTATGGCATATCGTATTCGGTGACCGGGCTGGTGAAGCCCTGGACCCGCTTGGAGTGCGCCCAGATGCTGGGAACGTAAACCAACGGCGCTATCGCGTCGTTGTCACGCAGCCAGTCGTAAACCTTTTGGATCGATGGCGCGATCTGATCCCCGGTTGCCGCTGTCGCAGCGTTGATCAGCGGGTCCAGGTTGGCCGGATCGGTGAACAGCTTGCCCTCGACATCGTTTTTGAAGGTCGAGAGGCACAAGGCCACCACCGTGCCGAACGGATCGTAAGGAGCCCCGTAGGTCAGGAAGAAGCCGAGATCGTATTTCCGTTCGAGCATGTCGGTGTGCTTAGAAGCGTGGTCGACAGAGCGGACGATCAAATTGATGCCGATTTCCTTCATCTCGGATTGTATGACTTCGGCCACGACGCGAGAGCCGGGAACGGCGTCGGGACTGACGACAATCTCAAGCGTCAGTGGCGTGCCGTCCTTGGAACGCACGGGACCACCCGTCCAACCCGCCTTCTCCAGGAGCGCTGATGCGGCCGCAACGTCGCGAACTGGGGCATCATGCTGGGTGCCAGCAAATGGCAATGCATCGGAGAACAGGTTGCCCGCCGGTCGGGCAAAGCCTTGGTAGAGCGCCTGGGAAATCGCCGCGCGATCGATCCCTATGCTGACGGCCTTGCGCACTTGCGGATCCTTGAGCGCTTCGGTGCGATCGGGATTGAAAGCCATCACCAGTGTGACGTTGCCGGGATCGATGACCACGTTGAGCCCTGCGGCCTCGAGCTGCTTTGCCTCAACGGGGGTAAGCGGCGCGATCCAAAACCCGCCGACGAGATCGATCTCGCCAGCGCGCAGGGCGGCAACCCGCGCGCGCGGATCAGGGATGACCTTGGCTTCGAGACGCTGATAAGTCGGCTTGTCGCCCCAGTAGCCGTCGTAGCGCTCGAAAACACTTTGTGTATCGTCAGCGCTAAGTTGACGCCAAGGACCGGTGCCGACGGGTTCGACAAATTTGCCATTCGCATCGACCGATTTGGGGCTAAGGAACCTCGGCGGCCGTGTGTAGGAAAGCTCCTGCATGAGCGCCAGCGGCGGTTCTTTGAAATGAACGGCTATCTGGTGCTCATCGATCACTTCCAACGATTGAAAATACTTGGAGCAGTTCATCCAGCTGAACTGATCGAGTCCTAGCCAACGCTCCAGATTCCACTTGCAGCTAGCTGCATCGAACACTGCGCCGTCCTGGAACGTTACCCCCTGGCGCAACGTAAGATGCAACGTCTTGCCCCCCTCTTCGATCTTCCAGTCGGTCGCAAGGCAAGGCTCGATCTGGCCGCCCTTGCCGTACCGCACCAGCGGCTCGAACATCAGGTCCTGAATGGCCCAGATCGCGTAGTGGCTCTGCGGATCAAGATTGCCCGCGGGTTTGGCGATCGCCACTCGCAATGTGCCCGCCGCCCCCTCGGCAAAGGCAAATTTGGTGAAGGTAGCATCGGTTATTGCGAGTCCTAACGCCCCTGATCCGATCTGCAGAAATGTACGCCTGTTGAATGACATGATTGCTCCTCTCGTTGCTTATTGTTCCCTGGGGCCTAGGTTGCCTCGAAAGGCACTGGGGCCTTTTTTGTATAGACATATCACATTATTGTATACAATTTAATTTAGACATCGTATCCCTTCTAATAAGTTTTTGTGCTCATTTGCGCAGGTGAGGTCTGCACCGCAACCCCGCCTCGCGCGACGACCTTGCCGCGCTTGACGACCAACGCGCGCGGCCGGTGGGACACGACGGCATCGGCGAGTGTCTCGCCTTCCACCAAAACCATGTCCCCCCAGCAGCCGGGCATCAGGCCGTACCTTTCCAGCGCAAGAACTCCGGCACCGCCGCGCGTGCAGACGTCGAGGGCCCATTCGAGTTCATCGTCGCGGCGAAAATTGTTGCGCAAGCCGACAAACATCGCGCGTTCCAGCATGTCACCACTGCCGTAAGGTCCCCAGATGTCACGGATGCCGTCATTTCCGGCGCCGACGACCACTCCAGCAGATCGCAATTTGGCGACCGGAGGCGACGGCTGCGATGCCGGCCCGGTGGTAAGAATATGGATCGAAAGCTCCGCCAACTCGTCGATTAGTCGGCCGACATAATCGGCATCGTGCATGCCGAGACAGAAGGCATGGCTGACTGCCACCCTTCCCTGCATGCCGAGTGCACGGGTGCGTTCGATGATGAGTTCGAGCGAAAAGGCGCCAAGCTCTCCCGCTTCGTGCAAATGTATATCTATGGGCCGGCCAAAGCGTTGAGCGAGGTCGAAAATTGCATCGAGGTGCCCTTTGGGATCGCGATCAACCCCAGCAGGGTCCAGCCCGCCGACCACCTCGGCGCCCATTTCCAACGCCCGTCGCATAAGTTCGACAGTGCCAGGCCGGATCATCATACCGCCTTGAGGAAAGGCGACGATCTCAATATCGACGAGGTCTCGTAGCTCGTCACGAGTGCGCATGACGCCCTCTACACCGGCAAGGCCGTGCACGGTGTCGATATCGACGTGGCTACGGATATGGGTGGTGCCTTGCGCCACTGAGGCAAGCGCCTGTCGACGCGACTGGCGGACCGGATCGATACCCAAGCGGATCTTGGCTTCACGCTCGGTCTCGATCTTGTCTATCAAGCGAGGGCCGACTTCATTGCGATACCACGCCATTCCGATCATCGATTTGTCGAGGTGGGTGTGCGCTTCGACCAAGCCCGGAACGACGATGCGACCTCCGCCGTCCTCCACCAGCCCGCCCAAAGGTGAAAGCTCCGGCTCGACGCGGGTAATGCGGCCATTCTCAATAAGAATATCCACATTGGAGCCAGCCATCGGGCGCACATTTCTAATCAACAAATTGGTTGTCATGCGGTGCGCTCCTCCCAGAGGCAGCCTATCGTCTGCGGCACGGCGACGGCCGCCTGCAGGTCGTGTACGTAACTACCGCATAATTGTATACCTATTTCAAGATAAATCGTATCCCATATTGACAAAAATATATCTTGATCGATAAGTTGCGGGAGCTTAGGGGGATGCGATGACCAAATCGAGTCGAGCCGAAAACGTCTACTTGTCGCTGCGTCGCGCCATCATTGAGCAGGCGCTTCGCCCCGGTATGAAATTGCCCGAAGACGCCATCGGCGAGCAGTTCGGCGTTAGCCGGACCAGCGTACGAAACGCGCTTGTCCGACTGAGTGCCGAAGGCCTGGTGGAGGTGAGGAATAATCGCGGAGCCTGCGTCGCCGAACCGACGCTCGAGGAAGCGTTAGATATATTTTCCCTACGACGCTGCCTGGAGCGCGAGGTAGTGGACCGGCTTTCGCGAAAGATCACACCCGCTCAATTTGCGGCACTTGAGGGCCACGTCAAACTTGAAAGGGACGCAGTAAACACGAGCGGACCATTATCGATACGGCTGGCGGGCGAATTCCACATTCTGCTGGCCGAACTCACGGGATCGAAGCCGCTGACCCGTTATGTCAGCGAGATTGTATCGCGCTGTTCGCTGATCCTAGCCTTGTACAGCCGTCCGCACTCCGATCAGTGCGGCGTCGACGAACACGTCGAAATCATTCAGGCGCTGCGCCAACACAATCCCGAGCGCGCCATGCATGCGATGGAACACCATCTCGAGGCACTCGAGGCTCGGGCGCAAATCAGCGATCAAACTGAGCCCGACGTTCGCTCCATCCTGAGTACATACGCTCAGGCAGGGTGACCAACTCTCAAGCAGCTTGGCAAAATTCAGGAGGATATAATGCTCAACCCCCAGCCCGAGCCGGTGGGGCAGCGGAGCCGCGTGAGCATCGACTTCGCCCGCATCTCGGCACGCGAACGCTACAAGCTGCTGATCGGGGCAGTGGTGCCTCGGCCAATCGCTCTGGTGACCACACGACACCCCGACGGGACTGTCAATGCTGCGCCCTACAGCTTCTTCAATTGCCTCTCGGCCGATCCTCCAATCCTAGCCCTGGGTGTGGAGAACCATAATGACATGTCCTTCAAAGATACGACGCTCAACATCCGACTGACTGAGGAATTCACAGTCAACATCGTGGACCATGCGCTGGTTGACGCCATGAACGTCTGTGCCGTCCCATTTCCTTCCCACATTGACGAACTGGCCGAGGCCGGACTGACGCCTGTGCCCGGTGAGACGGTCCAATGCCCCTACATTTTCGAAGCGCCTATAGCCTTCGAATGCCGCCGACATTTGACGCTTGGCCTGGGTAAGTCGCGCGAGATTGTCCTTGGTCAAGTTATGCGGATGCACATTCGTGAGGATCTTGTTGACCAGGAGCGTTTCTATATCGATCAACTCGCGCTAGACGCCGTCGGCAGAATGGGTGGACACGGTTATTCGACCACCCGCCACCAGTTTGACCTGCCAACGATGTCGCATGAGCAATGGTTGGCAATGAGGCCTATGCCACCCAACACCGATGGATAGCGCCCTGATCGCGCAACGCGCTCGTCGCTTCAATCATCCTTCCTGATCGTGCAGAGACGCTGCCTGCGGCCAAGGACCCTGCCGATGCCGGGCTGGGAGAATATTCACTGCAGCTGGGCTACAGCGCACTGGAAGCTGTTATAACCCTTTGCGGCAAAGGGTTTCAAGATCCGCCTTTGTCATTTCCTCGATGCCGAGCGCAGGAAGAATATCATTATCTCCCTTGAGATCCCGGCCATAAGCCGCCGACAAGATGGAAATTCCGGATTCATGGAGTGTCGCCGGATTTCCGCTGATCTTCCCCAGAACGGCAGTCGGTAGCAGGCCGAACGGAACATCCTCGAGAATATAGCGGCTCTGGATGGTTGTCGGGCCAAACCCGCCGCGGCCTAGACGATCCATCTCCTGGTTCATGTCCGAAACAGTGCTCATGGGCACATGAAACGACAATGAAAAATGTTCCTGGACCGTACGAACCGCGATACCGAAATGGGCAGCGATGGCCAACCGTTCGGCATCCAGAGCCTCGATCAAGCGACCAACGGCAGGAGTGACATTTCCCCCTTGGCTCCACTGCTCGGCCTTTTCCATGCGTGTGAGATTGAGAAGGGCAATTCCCAGATGGTTCTGCGGATTGAGGTTGCTGAGCGCAATCGCCAGCAGACCATCCCGCTTGACGAAACGATTGCCGAACAAGGCCGTGCAAAGCTCGTACCCTTGGTCGAGCGCATCGAAAGGCAGCGTCGCAACATCAAGCTTCTGGCGAATGGAAGTGACATTGACTTCGGTTGATCCGAGCTGGCGGCCAGTCAGTAGCGTTGTGCCCCAAACGACGATCGGCAACCTGACCTTGCGCTCGGCCAACCGCTTCCAGAGATACAGAGCCCCGAACGAACTATGCGAACTGATGATGACCGGAATTCCATCTGCCAGATGAGGGACGGCGGCGTCCATCACCATCTTGTGGCCGTAAGCCGGAAGCGCGATCACCACCACGTCCGCGTGCTCGATAGCATCTCTGCAATCCTTGGCAATGCGCACCGGCACCGTCGCCTCGATATCCCCCGTCGCCTTCAACAATTCGCCAGTAGCCAACGTTCTGGTGCGGTGTCCCGACGGTGACCAAAGTGTTGGCGAGTGTCCCGATTGTGCCAAATAGGCCGCAAGGCCATAGGCAATTGCTCCGGCGCCCAGAATACTCACGCGCATAACATTCCTCCTGTTGCAGGCTTTATGGTTCGAGAATCCTTGTAGTCCCGGCCTACAAGTTTTTTCATCACGAGGTTTCGAATTGGAGTCACCTCGGTTGCCCCCAGCCGTTTCGATCAAGGGCTCCGGCTCTGAGCCGGCAAGCGCCGCTGAGAACATTAGTTTCCGCTTGACATATATCAAAAATGAATGAGACGATGTCAATCATACGTATTTCACATGTAGGGAGAATATGGAAACTCGGGACCTTCAGACCTTCCTTGCGGTGGCTGCCAGCGGCAGCATTACCAAGGCGGCTGACATGCTCGGGCGTTCCCAACCTGCGGTGACACGCACCATTCAGGATCTTGAGGGCGAACTTGGCTTCGAATTGCTGCACCGGGTCGGTCGACGGGTGCAGCTATCTGAAGAGGGTGTCGCATTTGAAGAAGAAGCGCGGCGACTGCTGATGTCCTTCACCGAACTCGCGGCGCGGGCCAAGATGATCGCCGCCGGCCGGGGTCGGATCCTGCAGATTGTCACAACCTCCGCGATCGGCACTGGCCTGATCCCGACGGCCATGGCCGAGCTCAAGGGTATCGAGCTTCCGCACGAGACACATCTCGGACAGTTTCTTCCCTCCATCGTGGCCCAGGAAGTGCGCAGCGGTCGTGCCGAGATCGGCTTTTCAAGCCTGCCGCTCGATACACCCGGCCTGGATGTCCTGCGGCTCTATTCGGCGCCCGATGTTGCTGCTGTGCGGGAGGACGATCCGCTGGCAGAACTCGACGTCATACCGCTTTCGGCCTTTGCCGGCCGTCGCGTCGCTACCTTGCTCAACCCGCTGCGTTTCCAACTGCACGTCTCCAAGGCATTGGCCGCCAGGGGTATCGACACCGGGCCAGTGATCCGGACGAATACTGCCTATGGCGCGTTGCAGCTTGTGCGCCGGACCGGCGTTGCCGCTGTCATTGATCCCCTCACCGCCTATGGCGTGGCCTTGCCAGGGGTCGCCATCCGCCCGATTGACGCGACCGTTCTCTTTTATTGGGGGGTTGTGGCTGCCGAAAAACGTCCCCTTCGTCCAGTCGCACAGGCGTTGATGGAGGCGGTCGAAGCGGTGGCTGAACGATCGATAGTCGGCTTCAAGAAACTCGATCCGGCCTTGGCCGGCCAACTGGTGACCGATCCTGCATCCGCCACAAATCACGGAACGGGGATATGAAGCATTCCCCCACCGCGCCAATTTTGACAAGTCTTGCCGCGCTCGAGGCACAGCTGGCGCAGGATCTCGACTTCCTCGAACTGCCTGCCAGGCCATGGGTCCCGGCACGTTCGCACGATGGTGTCCCTGTCCGTGACGTCGTGGTGATCGGCGCCGGCATGTGTGGACTTGCTGCCACGGCAAAGCTGGTGCTGACGGGGATAACCAATGTCGTCGCCTATGACGCGGCTCCGGCAGGGCTCGAAGGGCCGTGGGTAACGTTTGCCCGCATGCAAACGCTCCGGTCGCCGAAAACCCTGCACGGTCCGTCGCTCGGCCTGCCGCAATTGACGTTCCGCGCCTGGTTCACGGCGCAATGGGGCGTTGAGGCCTGGCGGTCGCTGGACAAAATCCCCAAGGGCCAGTGGATGGATTACCTGGTCTGGTACCGCAAGGTCCTGGCTCTGCCATTGCGCAACAGCGTGCGCATGACCGCCGTCGAACCCGTTGGTGATCTGATTGCGATCGATATCGAAGGCGCGGAATCCGGCCGGGTTCTCACCCGTCGTCTGGTTCTGGCCACCGGTCGCTCCGGTCTGGGCGGTATTGCCGTACCCGATTTCCTCAACGGGATCGATCGCGCCTATTGGGCCCATTCTGCCGACGACATCGATTTCGATGCGCTGAAAGGCAAGCGTGTGGCAGTTATCGGCGCCGGTGCCTCTTCCATGGACAATGCTGCGACCGCACTCGAGGCGGGCGCCGGTTCTGTCGACATGTTGATCCGGCGCAAGGAGATGCCGCGCATCAACAAGCTGACCGGCATCGGCAGCCCGGGTGTCGTACTCGGCATGCATGAATTGCCCGATGCCTGGAAGTGGAAGTTCTTCGACTACACCGCCTCCACCCAGACGCCGCCGCCGCGTTCATCCACGCTTCGCGTGTCTCGCCACGCGAATGCCCGGTTCTTTCTCGACTGCGGCATCGTTGCGGTAAGGGAAGATCCGGAGGGCCTGCTGATCGAAACCACACAAGGGCTGATGCGCTACGACTTCCTGATCGCGGCAACCGGTTTTTCAAATGACTTCAACGGCCGCCCGGAATTCGCGGCGATCGCCCCACATATCCGCACCTGGTCGGATGGCCGATATAGGCCGGATATGGGGCCGGGTCGTGCAGGCATGTCGGACGCGCCGGATCTCGGTCCTGCCTTCGAGTTTCGCGAACGCGTCCCCGGCTCCTGCCCGATGCTTGCACATATCCACTGCTTCAACGACGCCGCCATGCTAACGCACGGCAAGGTCTCCGGCGACATCCCGGCCGTCAGCGCCGGTGCCGACCGTCTTGTGCGCGGCATTGCCGCATCGCTGTTTGCCGAGGATGTCGAAACCCACTTCGCCAATCTGATCGCCTACGACACGCCCGAACTTCTGGGCGACGAGTGGGTCGATTCAACACCCTTGTTGCACAAGGAGGCCGCGCTGTGATTGACGCAATGGACAAGGCAGCGGGTCTTTCACCGGACGATGCCCTTTTCGCTGCACGGCGGTTTCGGCCCGAATTCGTGCGAGGGGCCGAGGAATGTCGCCTCTCGGTGCTGCACCCGGCAAACGATCAGGGGCTGGCGCCGAATTTGCGTGTTGCTCTTGCCCGTCGCATGGCCGCCCTGAATGCCGATCCGGTCCTGGTGGCCGAATATGATGTTCAGCTGGATCAGCTTGATCCTACAGAGCAGCTTCTGGCTGTAGCCCAGGGCGAGACGGCTCTGGAAGAACCATTGGCGACTATCGCCCGGCACGCCGACCTGGTCACGGTGACGCCAAAAAAGGCCGAGGCGAGCGACATCGCCCTGCTCGCCCAGGCCGGATTGAGCAATCCTCAGATCGTCGCGCTCTCCGAACTGATTGCCTTCGTCAACTTCCAGACGCGGGTAGCGACCGGCTTGCGATTGATGAGGTCGGCATGATTTCCTCGGTGCGCCTGAAGCCGCTGAACTGGCAGCCATACATCGCGCCGGTCAAGCTATCCGAAGCCACGCCGGAACAGCTTGAAGCGATGAAGGTTACGCCTTCGGCCAAGAAAGTTTCGGAATATGTGCGCACCCTTGCGCATGACCCAGAGAGCTATCTTGCCCGCACGGTTCTGTTCAACGCAATCATGTATGTCGAAGGCGGGCTCGCCCGTCCCGACCGCGAACTTGGCGCATTGGGGGCCTCGATCGTCAATGGCTGCAAATTCTGTGCCGTTGTCCACGCCCGCCGGCATGCGGAGTTGACCAAGAGCGACCAAGTGGTCACCGCACTTTATCTCGACAAACCTGAAGCGCTCGGCCAACGCGATGCGGCAATCTACAGCTTTGCCCGCCGCCTGTCGGCGGCGCCGTCGGAAGCGACGGCAGACGACATCGCCGCGCTTCGATCAGTTGGCATGGATGACCGCGAGATCATCGATCTGATCCACGCCATATCGATCTTCGGCTGGGCAAACCGGCTGATGCACGTTCTCGGCCATGCGGAGAGCGGGTGATGATGTCGCATGCGGTCAAGGCACTCCGTCCCACACTGTGAAGGGCACCAACCAGAATGCTTGAACTCAAAGATATAAAGCTGTCCTACGGAAGCACGCAGGTTCTGAACGGCGTCAATCTCTCGGTAAAGCGGGGTGACGTGGTGTCGATCATCGGCCCCAGCGGCACCGGCAAGACCACGTTGCTGAAATGCATCAACTACCTTGCCAAGCCGTCCTCAGGAACCATCGCGTTCGATCAGATTCGGATGGATTACCAGCGTGCCGACAAGACCGCTGTCCAGGCGATCCGGTTGCGAACGGCGATGGTCTTTCAGCAATTCAACGTCTTCAAGAACATGACGGTCCTGCAGAACGTGATGGATCCCCTGGTGATCGTGCAGCGCAAGTCCGCAGATGAGGCGCGGGAGATCGCCTTGCGGGAGCTCGAGCGGGTCGGCCTCACCCCGAAGCGAGATAGCTATCCCTCCCAACTGTCGGGCGGCCAGCTCCAGCGCACCGGCATCGCGCGCGCCCTGGCGGTTCGCCCCGACGTGATACTCTTCGATGAGCCTACGTCATCGCTGGATCCCGAGCTCGTCGGTGAAGTTCTAAAGGTGATCAAGGATGTCACCTCGTCAGGGATCACTTCGCTGCTTGTGACCCACGAGATGCAATTCGCAAAGAACATCTCCAACCGGATTGTCTTCATGGATCGTGGCGTGGTTGCCGCCGATGGCAGCCCGGCTGAAATCTTCGATGCACCTTCCAGCCCGCGACTTGCCCAATTCCTGCAGTCGGAACTCGCTTTTCAATAGCTCAACAAGAAGGGAACCTAAGAAATGTCTGCAATCACATCCAGTTTTTCTCGCCGCTATGCCCTGGCCATCGCTGGCGGCATCGCAATTGCCCTTGCAACAGCGGGGATCAGCCATGGCCAGACCGTTCGGACGATCAAGATCGCCACCTCTGCCGAATCCAAGCCGCTGGCATGGGGCGCGATCGGCGTCGAGCCGCAAGGCTATGAGCCCGATCTTCTGAAGGCGATCAACGCAAAGCTGCCGCAGTATAAGTTCGAAATGGAAGGCGTCTCCGACATTGCCCAGGAAACCGGCCTCGCCACGGGCAAGTACGACATCGCGGTCGGTGGCTACTACAAGTCGCCCGAACGCTCCAAGCAGTTCCTCATTCCGGAAAATCCCATGGGCGCCAGCCTGATGAAGATTTACAGCAAGAAAGACAGCGGCATTAAGGAAATGAAAGACCTGGTCGGCAAGAGGATCGTTCCGACCACGGCCGGCGGTGGAACCTACAAGTTCATCATGAATTGGCAGAAAGAAAACCCGGAATACAAGCTCGATGTCACGGCATCGAGTGCCGGTATCCCCTACCCGAACCGGCTGGACGAAGTTCAGAACGGCAAGTTCGACGCTCTCGTCCTGCCGTCGAATCTCGGTGAGCAGACCGTCATCGAGCAAAAGAAACTCGATATCGTGGCGTCCGAGCCAGTGTTCAGCAACAACACCTACATGCTGATCCACCGATCTGACGAGAACAAGGTTCTGGCCGACGATGTGAACAAGGTTCTCAAGGAATTGAAAGACGACGGCACGATCGAAAAGCTCTCGCAGAAGTGGTTCGGCGAGGGCATCGTCCAGTACATGAAATAGCACGGCCGTCGGCGACCATATTCGCTAGTCAGCGGCAAGGCTGAATTGCAAGAAGGAGCGTTCAAAGTGGATGTATCTGCTATGATTCCCGAGTTGCTCTCGGCACTGCCGCTGACGCTCGCCATCACGTTTACAGCCCTCATTTCCGGGTTCTGCCTGGCTCTCATCGCGACAACCCTCCGGGTCCGCAGGGTGCCAGTCATCAGTCACCTGGTGGACCTCTACGTGTCCTATGCCCGGAGCGTTCCTGTCGTACTGCAGTTGTTCGTCGCGTTTTATGGGCTTCCGCTGTTGGTGATCCTGTTCGGCGCCAAAGATTTTATTTCGGCGACGATGGCTGCCATGGTGGGGTTGAGCCTCTACCACGGCGGCTATCTGTCGGAAGTCATGCGGCCTGCATACCTGGCCGTCGATCGCGGCCAGCACGATGCGGCCGACAGCCTTGGATATACGTTCCGACAGAAAATTACTCGCGTCGTCGGCCCGCAAGCGGTGCACTTCGCTTTGCCGGGCTATGGGAACTCCGTCATCTACCTGATCCATAACGTTGCGCTGGTCATGTACATCGGGGCGGCCGACATCATGGCGACTGCGCATCTGATCATGGAGCGAGACTACAACCAATTCCAGTTCGAAACCTATCTCGTCCTGGCGGTCATCTATTCGCTGATGTGCCTGGTCGCATGGCTCATCGTGCGCTTCTTCGAGCTTCGATCACCGATGCAAGCGCCTGAGGCGACGCCAACAACCCCGATCAAGAACCAGCTCCTCGCGAGCGTCTGACGTAAGGGTATTCAACCATGTTTGATACCGATATTTTGCTCCAGGACACGCAGGAAATTCTGAGTGCCGTACCCGTGACGATTGGAATGGCGCTCATGATTTTCGTCCTGTCGACGATAGTCGGCAGCATATTCGCACTTATCGAATACAGACGGGTACCGGTGCTGCGAGAGCTCATCATGACTTACAAGATCGTCTTCAAGGGCGTTCCGATGGTCATCGTTATTTTCCTCGCCTATTTCGGTCTGCCGCCCGCATTCCAGTTCCTGTTCTCATTGCTTGGTATCAACTTCAACGCCCACGAAACCCCCAATTGGGTCATCCTTGTAGTTGCGATTACCGGCTGTGTCGCCGCGTTCCAATCGGAGATTATCAAGGGAGCCCTGAATGCATTCGACACCGGTCAGTCGGACGCAGCCCATTCGCTGGGCTATACGGGCGGCCAACTGTTCCGACGTATCCTATTTCCCCAGGTGGCCCTCACGGCAATTCCTGACCTGACGACTTCGATGATGGTCATCATGAAGGCCCTTTCTCTCGGATTCGCCATCGAGGTTGTCGATATCTTCGCCCAGTCCCAGTTGACCGCCGCGCTGAACTACTACTACCTCGAAGCCTTCGTGATTGCCGTCGTGATCTATATGGTGATTGCCTATATCGTCACACAGATTGCCGACAGGCTGGAGCAGGCGCTGAGGGTGCGGACATGAGGTGGATGTGGGATAGAATCGTCAAGCTTCGGATATCGAGCCGTACCTTGGAGGCAATTCTGTTGGCCATGAAAAGCCCGAGGAGAAGCCCAAGTAGCCGATGTATGTATCGATAATTTTGAGTGCCTGCCGGTCGACCCCATGCCGCCTGGAGCGTGGGCAAATAGACTGAGCTTGCATGCCGACTTGCATTCTCTATCGGCAGCTGCAGATGACACATATTTGTTGAGGTGGGTTCTCCCCCGTCTGGAGGGCTTCCCCTTAGCGGGCGCCGGGCTTTGGACGACAACGAGCCCGCCCGCAGTCTAAAGTATGATTGCGATCAGCGTCGCCCTTACGATCTTGCGCGTGACGCTAATGACATCGACAGCGCCGATAAATTGGGTGTCAACGCCAACCGCAGCCACGCGCCAAAGATTCCCCCAACCCTTGCTACCCAAAATCCCGTGTAGAACATCGGGCGCTGGCACCAGGCCCGTTGTCAACGTCAGCCCAACTGCCTCAGCGCCTTGACCTGCTCCACCGCAACTTTGATAAGCCGAGGTGTCAGTTGGCGCGCCGTCTCGAGGAGCTCGGCCTCAAGTTCCGCCCGCTCGCGCGAAAGCGGGCGTGTCTTTTCCAGACCATCAAAAAAGTCCATCAATGGCATCTTGAGGATGCGCGCTAACTCGGCAAGCGTCTCAATGCTGGGTAGCTGTTTGCCGCGTTCGATATTGGAAATGCTCTCAGGGGTGCGCCCAACACGGTCAGCCAACACTTCCTGGCTCAGCTTCGCCCCGCGCCGCGCAGCCTGAACTCGCGCACCTATAGCCTGCTTTAAAGAGTCGCTCATACTTGAAGCGTGACTTCGGCATTTCTCGTTGACAACGAAGTCAGCTTCAGCATTGGTCATCATCATGAAGTTTACTTCAAGTCACGTCAGAAACATCACCGAACCAGCGGTGACCGCGTCCAGTGTGAAGCCGGCACATCCTTTCAGAAAGAGCGTCATACCCGAATGAGTGCATTGCTCCTATCATCCCTGCAAGACATTGCCACGCCGCTGCGTCGACACCCTCTGGTGCGCAATGCACCGAGCGTCGGAGAGTCTCCCACCAGCGTCTCAGCGCCGGCTTATGACGAGCGCTGGCTTCGCGATCTTCTATTTCGACATCCCGAACTCATCGTCGCCGACCGCGATCACGGCCTTGGAGATATCGTTCCCCTATGCTGCGAACTCCCTCTGCCTCGCGCGGGCGGGACAGTATTTGCGGACCTCCTGGGCGTTAGCAGAAGTGGCCGGCTGGTCGTCATCGAGTGCAAGCTTTGGCGAAATCCCCAAGCACGACGAGAAGTGTTGGCGCAGATCCTCGAATATGCCGCTTTGCTACGACACTGGAGTTTTGGCGATCTATCCTCGACCTTGAGGCGCAAGCTGACCTTGGTTGATCCCAACCCGATCTTCGCCGCGGCGAAGCTTCGGTGGCCAGACCTGGAAGAAGCTCCGTTCGTCGATGCGGTAACACGATCGCTAAGACTCGGAGATTTTCAGCTCATCATTGCCGGTGACGGCATCCGATCGGACACTCACGCGATTGCCGAGCACCTCAACGCGCAGGGCGGCGGACTAGCCCAACTCGCGCTACTTGAAATCCAGATTTGGCAAACGACTTCTGGAAATATTATCGTTATGCCTACGGTGCCGCTGCGGACCGAAGTCCTGCAGCAGAGAGTTTTGGTCGACCTCGCCGGTATGCCGCTCTATTTGGAAACGCCAGAACCTATCAGCGCCCCGCCCGCTGACACCATGGAGAATGTTGTCGATCCCGACCGAGTAAACCGGCGGGGCATCAACCGTGCATTCTGGCAGCGGTTCATTGATGAGGTACAGTTCGACCACGCAGACCAACTGGCACCACGCCACGGCGGCGACAATTGGGTGAGAGTTCCCCTGCCCGACCCGCTAGGATGGCTGACTGCCTTTCGGTCGACTGGCAGCAGAGCCGAAGTCGGCCTGTTCCTGACCTTCCGCGAAGAGGATGGTCAGGCTCTCTTTGATGAATTCCACAACGACATTGCAGAATTGCGCGGAGAAACCGGCCTTGATTTGGTCGCGCGGCTGAAATCGGACAGGCCATTTCATGCGGAGTTGGGCGTGTTTAGGCCAAGGTCAGACTTCGCAGACGAAGGCCAGCAGCTCGACTGGCTCTGCCATGCGGCTAATCGCTTTGTTTCGTTGATCCGCCCAAGGCTCAGCCTGATGGCGGAGGCTGCCGAATGACAAGGCTGCTCAAATGGGAACGGCTGGCCCTGGAGGGCGACTTCTCAACCATGCCCGCGCCCCTTAAGTGGGATCAATCCGGCCGCTTCGCCCATTTCCTCAACGGGTACGAGGTCGCCGGAGGAATGGACGCTCTAGCCGGCCTTGCCATCGCAATGTCGGGGCAAGCTCGCAAGACGGGCAAATGGCAAGGCAGCGCGCTCGACCTTTGGCTCAGCCTGTTCTTCCAGCAACGCGCCCATCGCCATACCGGATCAGAAGACAATGACCCAATTCTCGACGAACTGTGTGAAGCGCTTCGTGTGGCTCTCAATCAACTGACGCCGGAAGAGGCCAAGGCATTGGCTCTGCGGCTCAAACAGGAGGCCCTTTAGCTCAGCATTTTGCGAATCAGCTTGCGACGCTGAGGTCGCTGACAAAGCATGTATTGGCTCGGCTTAGATATAGGCCAACAAAATATTTTGTCGGCCTTCGGCATCACTTTTGCCGAGCGACAAAATATTTTGTTGCAATCTCAAGTCGTGATAACACAAAGAAAAATGCATTTAGTTCAAGTTTCGTTCGATGGATCCGAAGATTTGGTATTTTGCGCCAAGTCAATGGTCGCTATTCTCTGGGTAATTCTCAGGAACATACCGATGTCGGTCGTTCCTGGGCTGGCATTCAGAGGATCTCATGGCCACCAACATCACCACAGTTTCGATCCACGCACTCACCCCTTACCGCAACAACGCTCGCACCCATTCCAAGAAACAAATCCGACAAATTGCCGACAGCTTCGAAAAATTCGGCTTCACCAATCCGGTCCTGGTCGACGAGAAGAACAACGTCCTTGCCGGCCATGGCCGACTCTCAGCAGCGCGCCTGCTGGGATGGAAGAACGTTCCAACCCTCTCGATCAACCATCTCAGTGAGGCGCAGAAGCGCGCTTACATCCTCGCCGATAATCGGATCGCCGAGAAGGCCGGCTGGGACAAGCAGATCCTGGCCATCGAGTTGCAGGCGCTGGTCGATCTCGACTTCGATGTGAGCCTCACCGGCTTCGACATCCCAGAGGTCGATCTGATCATCAGCGAGTTCTCGCCGGACAATCAGGATGATGAAGCCGAAGGGGACGAAGCGGAACATCTGGAGCAATCGGCGGGGCCAGCAGTAACACGGCCTGGCGATCTATTCCTACTTGGCGATCATCGACTGCTTTGCGGCAACGCGCTTTCGGCAGAGCATTTCGATATGCTGATGCAGGGCGAGAAGGCATCCGTCTGTTTTACAGACCCGCCCTACAATGTTCCGATCGGCGGACACGTCAGTGGTCTTGGCAAGACAAGCCACCGGGAATTTGCAATGGCATCCGGCGAGATGTCCGACGATGAGTTCGCAAGGTTCCTGGAACAGTCGTTCTCACTGATTGCTGGGTCGAGCAAGCCGGGCGCTATCGCCTTCGTGTGCATGGATTGGCGTCATATCGCAGAGACCACATTGGCGGGTAAACAGACGTTCGGCGATCTGCTCAATCTGTGCGTCTGGAATAAGACTAATGCCGGCATGGGCAGCCTCTACCGCTCTCAGCACGAGCTGGTGCTGGTGTTCAAAAACGGGAAAGAGCCGCATCGCAACAACGTCGAACTCGGCAAACACGGACGTCACCGCAGCAATGTCTGGACCTACCGCGGCGCCAACAGCTTTGGCACGACGCGGATGGAAGAGCTCGAAGCCCATCCGACCGTCAAACCTGTCGCTCTGGTTGCCGACGCACTGCTGGACGTCAGCCGCCGCGGCGACGTCGTGCTGGACCCATTTGGCGGCTCGGGGACCACGCTACTCGCGTCGCACAAGACAGGGCGCCATGCACGCCTTATCGAGATCGATCCTCACTATTGCGATCTGATCATCCGCCGCTTCGAAAGGCATACGGGCAAGCAGGCAACGCTCGCCACCACGGGCGAGACGTTCGAGGAACTGTGCGAGCAGCGTGGAAGCCTCGAATCTTCCGACGCACGCGCCAAAACAGCGTCCGCGACCCCGGCGCCTGAAACTGTGGGAGGCCTGCTGTGACACGGAGAAAGAAACCTGCCGACTACTCGATAGGCTACGGCAAGCCTCCAACTGAAACCCGGTTCCAGAAAGGAATGTCAGGCAATCCGAAAGGGCGACCGAAAGGCAAAAAAAACATGAACACTATTGTACGTGAGACGCTCTTTGGGCCGATCCAAATCCAGCAGAATGGCAGGACGACGACGGTGACGGCACTCGAGGCCATCCTCCTCAAAATGCGCAACAATGCGCTTTCAGGCGATTTCCGGTCGGCGGCCCATGCTCTTCAGCTCGCATCCCGTTGTGCCGAACTTGAGGAAAGCCGGCAACCCGATGCAGAGGTCGACGTGTTCGATCCGCAAACAATGGTCGACATGATGCGGGATTATCTCGACCACAAGGACTCGCCAGAGAATGATACCGAGACCCGTTCCAAGACCGGCGACGAGGGAGACGAGGAATGAACGCTCCACTCCCCCTACCGGGCCGACCATCCTCCTCGCCCGTTGCACCGACTGCCCTTCAGCTGCTGTTGGGCGCGGCCCGCGATGACTTGGCGACCTTCGTGGCGCTGGCTTTCTCCGCTGTCGATCCAGGTGCCAAGTATTTGCCCAACTGGCACATCCGAGCGATTGCGCATCAGCTCGAGCGCGTCTCAGCGGGCAAGTGCAAGCGCTTGATCATTACGATGCCACCGCGATCGTTGAAGTCGGTCACCAGCTCGGTCGCGTTCCCGGCATGGATTCTTGGCCGCGATCCGTCGAAGAAAATGATCTGCGTCTCTTATGCTCAACCTCTTGCGGTCAAGCACGCCAACGACTTTCGAACAGTCGTCAACACCGCCTGGTACCGGTCGATGTTTCCGACCTTCAAGGTTAGCCCGCGCAAGAACACTGAAAATGAGCTGCAGACCACGCTCGGCGGTGGGCGCCTGGCGACCTCGACCGGTGGTCAGCTAACCGGCCGCGGTGGCGACATCATCATTATCGATGACCCCTTGAAGGCAGATGAAGCGCATTCGGAATCGGCTCGCAATAGGTGCGCCGACTGGGTTCGCACGACATTGATGTCGCGCTTCGACAATCCCGCTGCCGGTGCCGTCGTCCTTGTCATGCAAAGATTGCATGTCGACGACCTGGCAGGCGTGCTTCTGGAGACTGGCGGCTGGGAGCATTTGAACCTGTCGGCGATTGCCGAGCAGGACGAACGCGTCCAGACAAGTGTAAATCGCTGGCACGATCGCAAGTTTGGCGACTTGCTCCACCCCGCGCGTCTGGGACACGCGGAACTGGACGGTCTAAAGCGCCTATTAGGATCGCTCAACTTTTCCGCGCAGTACCAACAATCCCCTGCCCCACCGGACGGCAACATGGTCAAGAGGGTGTGGTTTCGCGACTACGATCCGCATCAGTTCGACCGTCGGTCGATGACCATCGTTCAAAGCTGGGACACCGCCCTTAAGGGCGACCCCTCCAGCGATTACTCCGTCGGAACGACATGGGCCAAGGATGACAACAACTATTATCTCCTTGATCTCGTGCGCGTCAGGGCAGCTTATCCAGACCTCATCAAGTCCGTCAAAAACTCCCTTTTGGAGCACGACCCTGACATCATCCTCATTGAAGATGCCGGCTCTGGCTCAAGCCTCATCGCCGACTTGGAAAGCCAAGACATCAGCACGACGCCGGTAAAAGCCAGAACCGACAAGGAAAGTCGGCTGTCACGCGTTGCCGCGATGATCGAAAACGGCAACGTCAATCTTCCGAAAGACGCACATTGGAGAGATGACTTCCTGCTTGAGGTGCTCGCATTTCCGCATGGCAGGCACGACGACCAAGTCGATTCCATGACGCAGGCGCTGATCTGGATGAAAGACGACAAGCCTACGGGAAGGTTCTATATCGGCAAATTTTGAAGTCCTGCTCCAAAATCTGGGCGCTTTCGCGAAATGTCAGCTTTGCGCCCACATAACGACGTTGAGCAGAACCCGGCCGCATCCGAGGAGCGGACATTAAAGCGAACGGACGATGTAGCACGCCGATGCCGCTAGACGATCCGAGATACTGAGGTTGTCGGCTCAATGATCGCAGCTTGTAGCAGAGCGCGAAAGGCTACGGTCAGGACAGCCGCCGCGATCTGCACCCGGAGGGTTCGTTGCCATTGTTTTCGGGCGCCCACACCATCAGTTACGACCTTCGAAGCGTTCGGGGTTTTGAGACGCCCGCAACGCCGCCGTCGATTTTCTGTATTTCAAACCGAGACAAAACCCGAAATGTACGTCCTTAACCATTCATTGACTCGCGCCCCTTGCAATCTCTAAATCGGTTCTGAGGGAACGTTCTTGCACGTTGCGTTTTGAGGCGCTTGATGTTGAACCGACTCGATCACCCAAACCTTTCCCCCGATGATTTGCAGACCTGCAAACGGGTCTTCGAGCGGCTTTGTTCCGAGCGAAATTTCGACCATACGAGCGAAGAAGCAGAGCACATCGCTCCGGCGGTGATCCGTCACTTTCAAGAAGGCCACATGGACGAAGGCGATCTTTGGCTTGCCGTTCGAATGTGCCGCACATTTCGGGAGGCCTTGGCAATGCATCGCAGTGTCGGTCGGCTGGCCTACTATCAGGGCGCCCGACCTGGCTCGGATTTGCTGAACAGCCTGGCATAGACTTCGAGTTGGCCATGAAAGCTACGGCCGTACCGATACGCCTGACCGACGCGGCTGCGCGAAGACCCTATGACTAACCAGCTACCACCTCGCAGCTATTCTGAGGCAGGTAGCTGCTTCACGCTCTCTTGATTGAGGAGAGTTGCCAGCCCGATAATGATCTGCGGCATAACAAACGGCTTGGTGATCATCAGGCTGTTGGGCACTCCAAGCGACGGCCAGTCGTCCGCGCCATCGCCGCTCATGTATATCACTGGCATAGTGGGATTGACGGTTCGGAGGTGTCTGGCCACATCCCACCCGGTTCGGCCGTCTCCAAGCCTGATATCTGTGAGCAGAGCCGCAACTCGCTCCGGCTCACGATCAAAAATTGCAATGGCTTCAAGGCCCTTTGAGACGGGAATCACCTCAAACCCGGCCTCCCGGAGGGAGCTTTCGATGTCCAAGAGAATGATGCTTTCATCTCCACAACCAGTACGGAAACCGACGGCATTGAAAGGTATGCCTCCCTGAGTATTCCTCGGCAATTCAACGGCCGCAGGCCCGAAAATGCTCCTTAGACAATAACATATGTTAATGCGGCGAAAGCGGGCTGGGACTCGGAGGGCGCAGCCGAAAGGGAGGAGCCTCACGCAAAACAGTCATTTAGATAGGAACTTATAAACATATGTTATAGTTTGGAGGGTTCTGAGTGGTAGGTCATAGGGGAGCACGATTTGAGGTCTGACTCGAGCGTCGCCTTGTCCCAAGGCTTATCGGAGAGACAGACATCACAGAGGCGCAAGCCCTGGAGTTGATATCGCTTCTAGGAGCGAATTGGTCCTCCCTGATGCGGGAGGCCAAAGGCATCAAGCACAATCTAAGGTCACCAACCATGCCGCCCTCGAGAACATTAGCGCCCCCAGCAAGTTAGGGCCAACCCCAAACAGGTTCTTGATGGCACAGGCTCCCTCTTCGAACATTTTAATCCGCAAGCTCCAGACCATCTCGGAACTCGCACCGTCAGATATTGCGCTCTTGGGGAACATCTCGATTCAGGAGAAGGAATATCATGCCAACGAAGACATTCTGCGCGAGGGCGACAAACCGACCCTTTCCTTCGTCGTTCTGGACGGCTTGATAGGCTCGACCAAACTAACCGGCGACGGCAAGCGTCAGATTTCCTCCTTTTTTGTTCCGGGCGACATTCCCGACCTGCATGGTTTGCATTTGTCGGTCATGGATTCCACTTTCACACCTTTCATGCCGACGCGGGTGGGCTTCATGCGGCATGACGCTCTTCACGATATTTGCGACCAGCACCCTTCGATAACGAGAGTGTTTTGGCGCTCGACGGTGATCGATGCGGCGATTTATCGAGAGTGGGTCACCAACGTCGGGAGACGCGACGCCTATGCTCGTATGGCTCACCTTCTTTGCGAACTGATAGTCCGCCTGCACTCCGTGGGCCGCATTGAGGATCGTGTGGCCCACCTTCCGATCACGCAGGCTGCACTTGGCGACGCACTTGGGCTTTCCACCGTGCACGTGAACCGGGTGCTTCAGGAACTTAGACGCGACGGTCTGATATCCACCGTTGGCTCGCGTTTTCATGCGACCGACTGGGCAGGGCTCGTCCGCGCCGCAGATTTTGACTCTACCTATCTGCACCAAAGGGCTGCGCAAACAGGTGCCGATTTCTGAGCCTGCTGGCTCGCTCATAATCCGTTCAGCCAAGCCCTTCGCGATCCGCCGGTCACAGCTTGACGAACCCGACCGCAGACATAAAATAGCGACGGCATGACTTCTCAAAGATACGACCTCAGGAAGGAGCCCGACGAAACCTGGACGGTGTTTGACGTGTTCACTGGGCAGCCAGCAGACGCGTGGGGCGCTCCGGCGGAGTATCTTGACGAGGAGTATTCCCGCGATCTCGTCAGCGTTCTGAATCTTGTCGACCTGAAGCGAAGGGCCGCCCCAGGTAACCTCTAAGTACGACTGCCTAGGAGCGCCTGATAGCGTCGAAATTCCGCAAAGTCACCGTTCTGCGGGCGCCACCTGACATGGTGGAGAGGCTGAGCGGGCCGTGCTAAGGGCGAACCCGAAGCCTTAAAGGCGCTGGTCAATTCGCCGCCGCCATAGCTACCAGACCCGCATAACGTTGTTAATCCGGCAGCAGCATCTCCTCTTGGTCGGCCGCAGCCTCGAACAGTAGCCGGAAGTCACCAATCGGCATTTTGCCATCCATCGCAGACAGACATGCCTCCGCCGCCGACCGCCACTTTGGGCCACGGTTGGACCACTTCAATAGTTCCTCGGCGGCAGTGCCGATACGGCTGATCCCAAGGCGGAATCCCGGTCGGTCGGTTTTGACGTAGACAGGCGGGTTGAACCAACGATGGGGCATCAGGGTTCGCGCACGTCGAACGCGACGAATAGCTGCCAAATGGAGGCTGTATTGACGATCATTTCGACTAGTTGGCAGTCGGTTTCACGAAGGTCACGGCCGCGCTCGCGCACCAATGCAATGGTCGCCTTCACGGAAATTATGTCGCCCGGTAGATAGCCCAACAGGGCCTCGCGAACCAGCTCCTTGGCCGCTAGCTGCGCAGGCCAAACAGGTGCTTGAATGTCCATCCCATCCTCCCAGAGAGACAGAACCTCAATGACCCATTCTGTGGTGCACTTTCCGAAAAAGGCAAGGGCCGGAAACGTACAAAGCAGGTTCTGAAGGGCGCCAATCCCTTAGATCTGCGCCTTGCGCTTGAGGGCATTGCTGGGCGCTCTTGATCGTGCCGGCACACGTGCGGAGGGTCGGCATTTCGTATCTCCTAGCGGTTTGTTCGGCCCTGTGAGAGCCTGGGCCACTGGTCGGATTGAGGGTCGTGCCGGTGATCTGCCAAACATTTACCCGGACGGAGAATGCTCCCCTTCGAGATGTGTAATCCGAAAGATCGTCGGGTTACGGTCGCAAAGCGCGCCGCCAAACTGCGCCCACAAGCGTTCGCACTCTCTTGCCCTAGACTCGGGGTGCCCGGTTCGCCATAGAAGATCATGGCTCCGCGAACATCGTATCCAAGCACCGAAGCGTTGGCCACCAACTGAATGGCCATACCCAAGGTGATGGGACCGATTTTGGCCTCAGTTTTAGTGGAGAGGTCGACCACACCAAACACTTCCGCATTGACGCCTCTGCCAGCCAAAACGGCCGTCGAGATCGCATTATTCGCGGAAAGAAGCATTCGATTAGTCGCCCGTTGAAACGGCTCTACCAACTCTCAAAGGCAAGGTTTGCTCCCGATCACCCGACCTATCGCAGGTGGGGCGCCTTCGGCTGCAACAATCAACTGAATCAGGCGGCATCTCTCATTTCTGCGTCGTTGACGGGAAACTCCTGGAAAGACAGGCCACTCCGTCGAGCCCAATTCCGCTCAACATCGAGGAGTTCATTCTCACCAGTCAAGCCGTTCATAAACAATCTGAGTACGTGTGCAGCTATGCGCTCACCGTCCTGCGAAGCAACACGTACACCGCGCTCTTTGCAGACCGTCCGACAAACATGGGCAAGCACCATAATATCGCTCGGCTCCAAAAACCGACCTGGATATAACATACCGTCCTCCCTGGGAAAGCTACATTGAGCTTCTGATTACATAGGGTCACCGGCAGCCACAATTAACTATGATAGTCGTTTACTCGACTCTGCAGAAATTTGAGCTGCCCACCAAAACGCATCGGGCATAGCGCCACTACGGCACCGAGGTACGGGCTATTCAGGACACGCGAGGTGCCTCCGAGCTTAGAATTTTAGGCAAGCTTCGCTTCTTCGCGTGAGAGATCCACCATAATCCGCAGGCAGTGCACTGTGAACTCTCCCCCGAAAGACCGATAGCAGCGGCGCAATTGTGTGGATCCGCGCTGTTTAGCCCATTCACTCGACGATGTTCAGGACGCTCGTTCTATGACAGCGACGCGCTTGGCCTCCCCTCATCGCTCCGCAAGCGGGGCGGGCGCCTTGATTAGTCATTTTTCTGGGAACCGTCGTTTCGCAGCGAAGTTCGGTACCGAAGGGACGTTCCGAGATGGAGTTGATCATGAAACAGGTTCTTTTCGCTTCAGCCATTATGGCACTGTCAACTGGCCTCGCCTTTGCGCAATCGACCACCACGACCACAGGCGGATCGTCGAGCTCGACAACCAAGACAATGCCGAGCACTACGACCGATCAGGGGACGGATTCGACCACCACGAGTGGAACGAACTCGAACTCCGCCAAGGACTGCGCTCCGGGTCAACAAACTGGTAGCGCCAAGCAGGCCGCGCCAGGTCAACAGGATACCGATGCTAACTCGGCTGCTCCTGGCCAGGTGAAGAAGACCACGGAAGGCTGCTGACCTGACCTGTCCCAGGTTGATGCATAGCGGTCGATTCTCAGGATGTCGCCGCATTGGAAAAACCCGTCGTGCTAGGCCGGCACGGCGGGTTGATAGCAGGACTATAGTCTTGCATTTCGCAGCGAAGGTCCAAGCTGTGCCAGTTGGTTCTCTGCTTGTCCAACGGCCGTTCCATTACATTAGTTAGTCGACATATATGTTATCGCCGCCTGCAATCTGTGCCATGTTGGTTCACCCTAGTGGCACCTGTTTTGCATCGCCCGCGACAGCAGGGGAAAACCAACACCCCAGCGAGTCCCGTTATCCCTGGGACGGCCTGCCGCTGCCGTGAATGGGGCGCGGGCTTTTTTCTTATTCGATGAAACGAACGGTCATGCCGTGAGTTGGCTTCCCAAAGGAGGAGCCGATGAAAAAGGAAGGCGATGGGCGTGTAGACAAAGGCAATCAGCAACTGCTTGCCCGTCGTTTGTCTGAAGAAGTCGGCATTTCAGAACCTGAGGCGCGCGCTCTGATCAAGCTTATCGGCACGGACTGGAATTCGCTGCTTCGTGAAGCCCGATTCTTGAAGGAGCGTCATTAGAAGTCCGCCGCCTATTGGGGCGCCGGCGGCGGACCTGTTAAGCGGCTACATCCTTGGGAATCGACCGCTCGTAGGGTTAATGTGCCACTTGGAGGCCAGTTCCATGTAATTGCACAGCGGCAAGAGCATGCGACTTCCGCTTTATCCGGCATAGGCCATCAGGCGTAATTGTAGCGACGCCATTGTCTAGTATCATATGGGGCCTGGTCATTAGGCCCACCCTCGTGCCCAGCATGGTCGGCACGGTCACTCACTCGATCCTTCGGCTGCTTGATCGTGCCGACTACTGCCGACGTCTGCTACTGCCGGTGGAAAGAGCCGGTTCCAAGGGCTGGTGCCCTGGCAATTCATGCCAAGCGACTTGGCGTAGGTCGCGCATGTCGACCTGCTGGCCGCACGTGGGGCAGGTGTAGAAATTCTCCCGCTCGTCGGCTGGCTCGCCGCCGTGCTGCCTGCCGGGGATGGGTGGTCCAAGGTCGGATAGCTTGGTCATCTACTGCCCAGCGCTTTTGCTTCTCGTTCTAGCGTCTCACGGTCGTTGCCGTGCTTTTTGATAAGTTCACGCACCTCGGGGATCGTAAGCTGAAACTTGCTGGCGAGATAACCGACCTCATATTCTTCGTCGCCTGATACCCGGTCGCGGTCGCGGAAATCACGCTTGCTTTTGTCGTCGGCCATTGGTGTTGCTCCTAGAGGTTGTTGATCCGCAACGCGCACCGGGTCGCATTGTTCATCCTTCTTGGAACTATTTTAGCTAAAGCTGATTGAATCGCGGGTGTGGGTCAGTTGATGCGTTTGAAGTTCATCAAGCCGATGGAGCCGGAGCTTGTCGATAACCCGCCAGAGGGTGACGACTGGATTCACGAGATAAAGTTCGACGGCTATCGCACGCAGATCATCAAGGACGAAGACGGCATCCGAGTGCTGACGAGGAGAGGGTACGACTGGACTGCACGCTACCAGATCCTTGCCGACCAAGCCGCCGCGATTGAAGCCGACGACTTCATCATTGAGGGTGAAGCCATCGTGGTTGATGAGGCTGGACGCTCCGATTTCCATGCGCTGCAGTCGGCGGTCAGCAGCCGCGAGACCTATCAGGACTATTATCTCGTCGCCTTCGATTTGCTGCACCTAAACGGCACGACCTCCGCAGCATGCCGCTCGAGGATCGGCGCGAGATCCTGCAGGGAATGATCGAGGCCGGCGGCCGCATCCAATTCAGCGAGGCGATGCCCGGCACGGGCGACGCGGTTTACTACCTTGCCGACCAGACTGGACAAGAAGGCATCGTCTCGAAGCGCCGGGACAGTCTCTATCGCAGCGGCCCGACGATGAACTGGCGCAAAATCAAGTGCTACGATGAAAAGGAGATGGACATCATCGGCGTTCAGCGTGATCCGGGCCAGGCGGCAAGGGTTCTTATGGCTGACAACGGCCGCTATCTCGGCACCGCCAACGTCAATTTCAAATTCGACAAACGCAAGCGCCTCTGGGACCGCGTGCAGGGCAAGGTGGGCGGCCCTGTGCCGAAAGGCCTGAAGAGAGACAAGGCGGAATGGCTGAAGCCGGGTCTTGTCGGCCGCGTGAAGTTCCTGAAAGGTGAGGAGCAACTACGCCACGCGAAGCTGCTCGATTACCGGGAGGAGGAATAATGGCGGTCGCCAAGAAAGATCAGGAGCGCATCACCTATGCCTGGATGTATGGCTCCCAAGCGCGCAAGGACGGTAAGGAGCGCTCAGTGCCGGAGTATTGGGAAGAACAGGCCGACGCTTGGCTGCAGGGTTTTGATGACCATCCTTTGGCCGACGCCGGCAAGGTCAAGCCTGTCAGTGAGCAGATGGAAGCGGAAGTCGATGAGGCCGGCGTCAGCGAGCATTAGAGCGGCTTGCCGGCGCGCATCATGGCCCGCGCAATCGCGAGCTGCGTTTCCGTCCTGGCGTTCTCTTTCTGCGTCATGTTGTCGGCGGCGATGAGCCGTTTCAATGCCCGCAATATCTCGCCCCGCGTCCATCCCGCCTCTATCATGCAATCGACAATCGCCTGAAATCCGGGCTCCATTGCCTCCTGGCAGTCAATTGCCCGGTCCTGATATTCGTCCTGTCTCCTGGGTGGATTGATCATGCGCTGCATTCTCAGTTGGCGGGGCCTTTGGGCATCGTCTCGGACGTAGTTCCGTCGAGAAGATCGAGAAACGAGTGCATCGCCTTCACCATCATCCGCGCACCGTTTTCGTTTAATGTGAAGGATCGCTTCCCCTCATCAGTCAACAGCCCGACCAGGCAGACCTTGGGATTGTCGCGGTCGTCGATATCGATTGTGACGCCCGATACCCCTGGCAGCATCACGTCCTTTTGCTTCTTAGGCATCACTACGACAGCCTTGACTCGTTCTCACTCTGTTCCCATTTTGGGCAGGCCTCGATCCTTGTCAATGAGACGACCCTAAAATGTGTGGACGCGTTTTCGTAAAATCGACAATCCCGGACATGGTGCGGCGCTTCGAGTTCGCGCACCCCGGCGACATCGAGCGCTTGGGCAACGGGTTCCCGATCTGGAACGGTGCGCCCAGCCTGACCTATCCAATCATTAGCCGCGAAGAGCTTTCCACGAGCATGGCCGGTTTCGTTTCTGCGAAGTGGGGACTTGTTCCCGGCTGGGCGCGCGATGGCGGCGGCCGTCCGCCGCCTGTCAATGCGCGCTACGAGACCATTGCCAGCAATGGCATGTTCCGAAAGGCATATGCCGCGCGCCGCTGCCTGGTGCCTGTCGACGGCTATTTCGAATGGCAAAAGCTCGACCCTTCGGGCAAGAAAAAACAGGCTTACGCTATCGCCATGAAGGATGACGATCCTTTTGCCATGGCTGGAATCTGGGAAGAATATGCCGACAAGGCGACCGGCGAGTTGATCCGGACCTTCGCTGTCGCCACCTGCGAGCCAAATACGTTGATGGCGACGATCCATGATCGCATGCCGGTTATTCTGGCGCCGGCCGATTACATGCGCTGGCTCGGGCCGGAAACAGATCCTCGCGACCTCATGAAGCCCTATCCATCCGACCTCATGAAGATGTGGCCGATCGACAGCAAGGTCGGGAAACCAAGCAACAACACGCCCGACATCATCGACGAGATCGGTTTGGGGCCGACCGATTTGTTCGACGTCTAGAGATACTGATCGCCGTCGCCGCGGTGCTCATAGCAGAACCAATGTGATTCCCTGCGCGGCCGGGCAAAGCCCCAGCCGGCGACCTTGCCACAACCGTTACGCTCACATGTGTGGCCAAGCACCTTCACGTGGTCGCGCTGTGCCGGCGTCATGCCTTCGGCTAGTCTCGCTGGTTCGTCGCTCATGGCAGAAAGATTCCACAGTCAGACTTGACGGGCAAGGAAAATGTTCCTTTTCTGTTCTCATGGCACACGAACCGATCGACACGCTGGGCAAAGCGACCCGGCACAACATGCTTGTGAAAGCGGAATGCAGCTGCGGCAATGTCCGCTACTGCCGATCGGCCGACCTGATGATGGTCTACGGCGGCGGCGTCGATCCGCAGACGCTGAAGTTCAATTGCAGCCGGTGCCAACCTCAGATCAAGATCACGCTGCTGGAGGTGCATCCAGAGCACTTGCCGAAGCGTCTGCTGATCCACAAACCGATGAAGATCGACGGCAAGATCACCTGGCATACCGAGCGCTTCAAAGGATGACGAAGACCCTCGCCGATACGTTGGCCGCGCGCGAATGCCTCTATGTAAATTGCGGGCATGCTATGTGCTGCAAGTCCATCAAGCTCGACATCCATGCGCTGATAGATCGCCTCGGGCCAGATCACGGATCGATGCACTGGGACCTGGTCGGGCTTTTTGGCTGCTCGGATTGCAAGGCTGCGGGTCGCGACCATCGACCGGTGTTCTTCACATGTATTCCCGATTACGAGGGTCAGCAACGGAAGCGCAATCGCGAATGGGAGCCGACTTTCGATGGTGAGTAACAGGTAGCCGCGCGGCAGGGCATGGGAGCGTACCGGCAGCATGTGGAGTTGTTGGGCTGTGCGGCGCTGGCCAAGCAGACATCAGGTCCGCCGCCTAACACACACATGGCCATTCTTCCAGGCGCAGTTAAGGTGTGGTCCCGGAAGCCAAGGCCTGTGTGTGCGTCCGTCGGCCATTCCCTACGGTTGGGTAGAGTCATTGTGCTTGGCAATTTTCTCCAAGAGCTTACGTGAGGCTTCGAGGATAAGGCGTGTTACGGCGACTCGTCGGCAGGCTAGCCGCTGTGCTGGTCGGATAGCTTCGTCATGGCTATTTAGTGGTTTACGTCCGGCATGCGATGGTCTTAACGAGCAGTACGTATTCGGCCTCTGGCTTGCCGTAGGTGCCATTTGAGCAGGCCGCAAGGCCGCTGCGGTCCCTAATACGCACTTCGCCCCGCCGAGAATAGATGAGCCCGCGTCCTTCCAGCATTTGAAGCCCAACGGTAACTCCTGGCCGTCTTGCTCCAAGCATGACGGCGAGAAACTCATGGGTGATCGCAAGGCGTTCGCCGTGGATCCGATCGTCACACATCAGAAGCCAACGCGCCAAACGCTCTTCAAGGTTTGATTTGGCGTTGATCAGGGCCGTATAGCTGGTCTGAATGTGGAAGTAGTGGACATAGCGTAACAGGAACAGGCGCAATGTTGGGCTGTTCGCAAGAGCATCCTTGAAGGGCTCGGTTCCGATCCGGAAAGCGCTACCGGGCGACTGAACGTAACATTCATGCGGGGCATAGTCAGCGCCCATCACGAGCGCGGCACCGGTCATTCCCTCAAAACCGACAAGTCCAACCTCGGCCTCCTTGCCTGAAGCCGTCGCGACCACAGAAGCGATGCCGTCCTCCAGGAAGTAAACCGTCTCGATCTCTGAATCGGCTTTCTCTAAGGTCATCTTCAGCTTGAGGGCACACGGCTCAAGATGTGGCTGCAAAAGCGCCAGGTCACCAGGGTTAAGCCGACGCAGCAATTCGTTTTTATAGGAATCGTTCTGTGGATTGGTCATAGCTCAATCCCACTTGGGGCAAGAGCTTTCCAATCTCCTTGCCGTCCGCGCCCGTAAACACGTGCAGACGATTTGGCGAACTTACGCCCTCTGGCGCGCGATTGACAGTGAAATGCAAACTGATGCACGGCGTCCCCTCAGCCGCGGAATTACAAAACAGGGTGTACAAATTTAAAGGGTTGGAATCGTACAGAACTCTGCTTCGTACGAATCCAACAATTTGCGATAGCGGCCAACGAGCCGGCTTGATGTGCACCGGGAAGGAAGCAACTCTGGGGCGGCCTCGGTTTTGGCGGCACGATCAACTGGGCCGACGACAGGTTCTCGGCTTTCGGCGAAGCCATCGCCCGGACGGGCCTCAAAGACTTCGGTGACAGTCATGTACTGACCGGCTCGCTCGGCTTGCGCGTCAAGTGGTGAGTTGCTTGGCTCTTACAAGCTGATGTAGATCATCGTTGAGCGTCGGCTGTTTGGAGTTGCAGAGCTGAAGCTGCCATTCAGCTTCCGGCCCCAATGCTGCCGAGGAGCAATGCGCCTCTGAGGTGACCAGGAGTGAAGAAGCTATGCCAAACCCGCACGACGGGCGCCTTCTCTGATTGCAGCAGTGGCGACAGGATTGGTAACCGGATAGGTTCTGATGAACACCTCAGCCGTGAAATTCGGGAACTCGTCCTTCAGTCGCGAATTGATCCTGGCGACCTGAGGCGTTTCATTGAGCATCGCATGAGCCATTGCCACAAACAGAAGTGTGGCGGGCGAATCTGGCGCAGATTGACGTAGCGCGACCAGGGATTCACGGTAAAAGCCTAGAACGTAGCTGCATCGGGCAAGCATTCCATAATACCAAGGAACATAAGGATTTAGCCGGACCGCTCGCTTGGCCAGTTCGTAGCCACGCTTCGGGTCGCTACCAACAAGAGCAAGGCTACCCGCAAGAAAGGCAAGTGAGTCCGCGTCATTTGGAGCAGCCACCGACACTCGGTCATGTTCTTCGACAGCAGCTTCGACATCGCCCTGCAATGCCCGAAGATCGGCAAGCATTATGCGGGCGTAAATGTCGGCCGGATCGAGCGCCAGCGCTTGCTTGACACATTTGCTCCAGCTCTCGATCGAGCCGGAAAGGTTGTCGGTAAACCCGTTGATGGCTTCCACAGCATGCGCAAGTGCCAGCGCGGTCCAAGCTCTTGCTAGACCCGGGTCGAGTTCGATCGCACGCGCCAGTAGCCGTATCGCCTCCTTGTTCGACTCACGGGTGAAAAGGTGCTTCTGCTCAAGCCCAAGCAGATAGCAGTCATAGGCCTGCAAACTTGCTGGAGCCTTCCGACGAGCAGCATCGCGTCGCAGATTGGCGAGCTGACCGTGGCAAGTTGCAAGGACATTGATGACGTTTTCGGTCACGCTGTCCAGCATCGCAAACAGGTTGTTCGCGGAACGATCGTAACGCATCGTCCAGACATCGACCCCTGTGTGGGCGTCGACGAGTTGGACGCGGATGCGCACCCGCTGCCCGTCCACTTGAAAACTTCCCTCGATCACATAGTCGGCATTCAACTCTCGTCCGAGAGCTCGCACGTCAACACGCCGTCCCTTGTAGGAAAGCATTGTTTGGCGGGCGATCACCGCAAGGTCCCGGTAGCGAGAGAGATCAACTATGAGGTCCGCCGACAAACCATCAGCGATACGAGTCCAGCGTTCTTCTCCGCTTAGATTGTCGAACGGGAGAACTGCGAGGACCGGCGGACCCGGCTCGTCGGTCGAAAGACTTCCGGGTGGTGCATGGCTGCGGTCCTGCTGGCGGTGATCGGCAAGTAACCCAGCAAGCGCCACTTTACTGCGAACATCGAGCTTCCGATAAATGGCCGAAAGATGGGTCCGAACGGTGGTAGGCGCTATGAAGAGTGTTTCGCCAATTTCGCGATAAGTCATTCCCTCCGCAAACTTTGCCGCGACCATCAACTCCCGATCCGATAAGCCGGCGAGAGGATTGCCTACGGGGCGAAGCATCGTTCCATTTTCCTTGCTGCCGACCTGTGGCCAGAACCCGATGGCCTTACATCAGGATGAAAATACTACAGATGCGATATCGAAAACACTGCATTTGCACGATTCCATGCGACGGGTCAGCATCCTAGTCTCTGCAGGTGGGCAGGTTAGGTTGCTTGGCAGGCCTGGTCGATTTAGAACACGGAGGGCTCCATGACAAAGTTGCCTGTCTTGACCGTACTACTGGTGCTTTTGGTGTCGGCGGGGCCATGCTTGTCCGAAGGTACCCAAACCGACAGCAAACTGACTTCGGAAGAAACGGTGAAAGCTGCCAGCGCTGAACTGTATTCCGACATTCTCGTGCGAGCATGCAGGAACGGATGGCGGTATCCGCGCAGCTACATTGAAAACGGATTCAGGCGCCACCTGGCGGAGCTGAAACTGCAGCTTGTCGATCAGGGTTACACTGTCGTACCCGACATGACCGCGAATGATCCGCAGGTCCAAAGAACGATATCGAGGACCAAACGCCGTCTGGTTGGCTCGCGCCAATTCAGCTGTTCCCACCCATACTGGCGCGATGAATGACTCCAACGCGACGGTGTGCAATCTGATAGCCTGATTTCCGGCGGTTCTCCCCAGGTTGGAAGGATGGCGTTGACGAATGGCAGGTTGTTATTCCGGGAGGAGTGACACTCCTCCTGGGGCTGTAAACAACTTCATGGAATGACCGCTCTTCGGCTGCGTGGCTCCGCAAGCTGCCGATCCGCTCCCGGCCCAAAAGCCGAGCTAGCCTCAGTTGGCCCTTAGTAGGCGAGTGATAGCCCAATTTTCCTGCAACGAAGACCCGCTAGGCCCGCTGACCGACGAAGAAAGTGCGATTTCTCCTGTCGTTGATCTCCCTTGCAGCCGGCTGGCCCAGGATTGCCGGTGCAAGCAGTCGAACATACTATTTCGCTAAAACCTGGAACCTATTGGTGCACTGAGCCTTGAGTCGCGGTTCGGAGGGTGCATGAGTAAGGCAGCAAACGGGCTCTCTTTCGTCGAGTTTCAGTCGCCGACTCTGGTCGCAACGGCGCCCGAGGGCAGCGAATGGATTCACGAGATCAAGTACGATGGCTACCGCACTGAGCTGATCATGCAGCGTGGCAAAGCACGGGCCTTCACGCGCCGTGGCTACGACTGGTCGCATCGATACCGCCGGATAGTTGAAGCAGCGGCGGGCTTGCCGGTGAGGACCGCGATCATCGATGGGGAGGCTGTCGTTCTCGGCGACACCGGCCTTCCGGATTACCAAGCCCTGGAAAGAGAGTTGGGCAATCCAGATTCCGCGAGACTCATCTTTTATGCGTTCGACCTGCTGCACCTTAACGGGCGCGATCTTCGGCAACTGCCATTGGTGAAGCGCAAGGCAGCCCTGGAGAGGCTACTGGAGAACACCGCGCCGACACTGACCTATGCCGAACATCTGGAGGTAAGCGGCAAGGATGTGTTTCAACATGCCTGCCGGATGGGGTTGGAGGGGATCGTATCCAAGCGCGTCGATGCGACCTACGGCTCGGGGGTTCAGACCAGTTGGTTGAAGGTAAAGTGCATCAAGAGCGACACCTTCCCTATCGTGGCTTTCGTAGAGAAACTCGGTGCTCACCCGCGCCGCATTGCATCGCTTTATATCGGGCGCCGCGAGGGCAACCGACTGCTCTATGCCGGGAAGGCTCGCAGCGGGTACACCTTGAGCGCTGCGAAACTTGTGCGAGAGCGGCTTGACCCGCTGATCATCAGCAAGTCGCCTTTGTCAGAGCCGATTGTGAAGCCGAAAGCGACTTGGGTGAAACCACACGTGCTGGCCGAGGTCCAGTTCAGCGGCGTCACCGATCGCGGGGTGCTGCGCGAGGCAGTGTTCAAGGGTTTGCGCGAAGACCTCGTGCCAATCCCGGCCAAGCCTCAAGCGCCATCAAAGCGACGCGGGCCAACCCGGAAACATGGCGTTCCCAGTGAAAACATCCTGCAACTGCTGCCAGACGCTGTCTCGCCCTCCAAGGACGAGCTTGCGCGTTACTGGGAGAGGGTTGCGGATCATGCCCTGGTTCATCTCGGCCACAGACCGCTGAAGCTGGTCCGCCATGCTCATGGCGCGACCTTCTATCACAAAGGCGCACTGCCGCAGATCCCGGCGGCAGTGCATCAATTGCGGCTGCAGAAGCGCGAGGGTGGCGAAGGTGTGCGCGTGTGGGTGGACGACCTTGCCGGTTTGCTGGGACTGGTCGAGATGGATGCGGTAGAGCTGCATCCCTGGAACGCCACCGTCGACGATATCGAACATGCCGACCGTATTGTTCTGGACCTTGACCCCGGCGAGGGCGTGGAGTGGGAGCAAGTCATCGAGGCCGCACTGGCGCTCCGCGACATCCTGGAAGCGGAAGGGCTGGAGAGCTGGCCGAAGGTTACTGGCGGCAAAGGCATTCACCTGATGGTCCCGCTGGAGAGCAAGATCACGCACGACAGCGGCCGCCTCTTGGCCAGGTCCTTCGCCAATCGGCTCGCTGAAGCGCATCCGGACCGCTATCTACTTTCGGCCTCGCCGTCGGCTCGAACAGGCCGCATCTTCATTGATTACCTCCGCAATGGTCGGGGCAGCACTGCGGTGGGCGCCTTCTCGCCACGGGCGCGCCGCGGTTTTCCAATCGCCCATCCGGTGACCTGGAGCCAGGTTGAGGCAGCCATCCGTCCAGATGCCTTCACGATCGACCGTCCGTTCAGGGCGGCCCTCAGAAAAGCTGCGTGAGCGCAAACGCCGGAAATGAAGAGTGCTCGCCGGAGACATCCCGAATGAGATCACGTCGTGTCTTTGCCGGACCGGCCGAGTTCTATCCAGGCTGGCGCATGATCACTCGGCTTTTCCCAACCGCGCACGTCAGCGTCAACGCCGGCGTCACACAACCTGTCCGAAAGGGATGGGCTGACCAGAAGATGATCCATCCTCAGGCCGGAACTTCGATCATAGCGACCCTGGTAGGAGAAGTTCCAATAGGTGTAGACGCCTTTCTCCGGGTGGATGCGGCGGACGCCATCGGTCCAGCCGCCATCAAGCATTTCGGCATAGGCTTGCCGGCTCTCCGGAAAGTAGACTGCATCGCCTAACCAACGTTGCGGCACCACGGCATCGATCGGGGTGGGCACGACATTGTAGTCGCCGCAGAGAATGCTTGGGACGCCTTCCCTGAGCAGCAGCTTGCCGTAGCTGATCAGGCGGTCGAACCAGCGCAGCTTATACTCGAATTTCGGGCCAGGAGCGGGATTGCCGTTGGGCAGGTAGAGGCAGCCGACGACGATCCCATCCACCTCAGCCTCAATATATCGGCTGTGCGTGTCGTCAGGATCGCCCGGGAGCCCACGACGGCGCTCCAACGGCTCTTTTCCACGAGCGAGTATGGCTACGCCGTTGTAGGACTTTTGCCCGTGCCAGATTGCGCCGTAGCCGGCGTCCCTGATGGCTTCGGCGGGGAATTTCTCATCCGAGGTCTTCAATTCCTGAAGGCACACGACGTCATAGTCGGTCTGACCCAGCCACTTGATGAGCACAGGCAGGCGGCCGTTCACACCGTTGACGTTGAATGTTGCGATGCGGGTCATCAGGAGCTCTCTCCAAAACTCTTCACGCGGTATCAAGGTGAATGGCTCAGCAGTTGATCCCTCACTACGCTGCACAGGAAGACCGCATGCCGTCGGACCCTCTGCCATCAGATTTCGACATCGTTGATCCTCTCGGCTCCTTTTAACCGCCGAGCGTGGGGAAAGTTCAAGATGACAGCGATAGGATGAGTCCGGCCGAACTCGAGCGAAACTCTCAGGCAGGTGCGATGCGGCCCTCGACTGACTGAATGTCTGAAATGCGCCTCGAAGCCGACATCAAGAGTCGGCGTGCCGAACGTCCTGTCTGGCAGAGAGCGAACAGGCAGCTTACGGTATGATGATCCTCAGACGGGGCCGTTCGCGGCCCCTAAACTCGCGTTGAAAATCCTTGGCGCGCCATTGCAGTAGTGATGTCACCGCCTCCCGCAGTTTCATTGGTGGCGCAATCGTAAGGCCAAACGTCCAAAGAACTGCGCCTTGGGCAAATAGCCAAGGTCACTTATCAAAACTGATGGTTATGATAAATTCGCTCTCTCTGGGCGGAGTTTGGCATGAAGCGTCGACTGATTTTTGCAGTGTGCATCCTGATAAGTCAGGTGGCGGTCGGAAACGCCCAGACGGTTGAGACGGCGGTAGCACGCGCCCAGACGACTTCCGACAACAATATCATCCAGAATGCCGCTCTTTCCAAGGACTACACCACCCTTATAGCAGCTGTGAAAGCGGCCGGGCTGGTTGAGACGTTGGAGGGTAAAGGCCCGTTTACTGTTCTCGCGCCGACAGACGCCGCATTTGCAAGATTGCAGCAAGGTGCAGTGCAGGTTCTTCTTGCGCCCGAAGCTAAAAACGAACTCTCCAAAATCCTAAAGTGTCATGTGATTTCCGGAGATCTGAGTACCGACGCGATCCTCGCTGAGATAGCCGCGAACAACGGAGCCTACTCGGTCGACACAATCGGGGGATGCTCTCTCACTTTTCGGGCGGCAGGAAGCAATATTTCTGTAACGGACCAATTTGGCGACATTGCCAGTCTCGTTGCCAGCGACGTGAAACAGACGAACGGCTTGGTCTACGCGGTCGACAAAGTACTTTCGCCCGGCGCTCCAGACACCTCTCACGAAATTCACGCCTCTAGGATCTTTGCCGGACCGAACGAATATCCACCCACTAATTTCGCGGCTTATGGGATTCTGGCATTCAAATCGAAAGTTACCATCTACGACCAGGAACGGCAAAAGATGCTGTGCGAGGCGTTTGTGAATGCCGTCCTGCCGTCGTCGTCGCTCGTCGTCCCTACAGCGGCCCAAATGGTAACGGTATGGCCGATGGACAGCGCCGAGCATGCAAAGGCCGCAACCAAGGCGAACATAACCAGGACCTGCGACGAAGCCCTTCAGGATTATGGACTGGCTGTTTCGCAAAAGGCAGTCCGCGATGCAGTTGCAAGCGGCGTTGCTGTCGACGGCGACGGGCCTTTTCTGATTGCGTGGGCACCGCCGACGCAAATCGGAAAGCCTGGTGCTGTGGTTCTTAAAGCCGACCTTTCAACAGTGACCGAATACAAGATGGCAAGTGACATCATGCACCGGTGGGTAGTGGAAATTGAAAACAGGCCCGAGCTTTGGAGATCGGGAACGTTCGATAGAAGCTTGATCGCAACAGCTCGCGAGTGGGCGGATCACTACGGGTCCCTGATCTTTTCAGTCGTCGGTGTAAAGTGACGCCCTTCCTAGATTTCATAGCCGGGTTCGGTGTGTCCGGAGTGGTGGGATTGGTGCTTGGGCTCATTGCGATGACGATCATTGCGCCAAACACCACTGGTGGAGCGTTGCTAATCATTTTTGTTGGGATAGCAGTGGGGATTATTTTCGGCGCGATTTACCGCTCATTTAGACCAGCTAAGACGCCACCCGAAACGAAACAGTGAAATTCGCTGAGTACACGAAACGCGCTGGACTAAAAAAAAGATATTGAATAAAAAAGCCGCCGAAGCGGGTTTTTCGTTATCAAATACTAGCCAAAAGCGCGGGGCCGAGGATCATTACCTCCGGCGGCCTGTCTGGAGGCAAAGCGCGGGAATATTCGAGGCCGCCCAGAGCGATCTGCAGGGCATTTGCTGATCCAGCAGAGCCGGGAGATCGGACTGAAGGCACGGATATTTGATGTGATTCTGTACCTCTTCTCAAGCAGCGTTCTGACGGTCGCTGGCGCAGACAGACCGTCAGAACGCCGATCATCACGATGTACGCTTTTGGACGCGGCAAATGTCGACCTTCTGGCCGAAATGAGGCGCATTGCAGACTGGCGACTCTGGGCCGCAAGCGGGAGGTCGGCTTTCGGGCATCGAGCTGACCTAAGCAGTCATTCAACTCATGGCCACAAGTAGCTCATACACGCTCCTCTTGACGCGGCGTGCCACCCTAGCCGATGTCGGGCTGATGTGCGTGGACGGCAGGACGTCCTTGACCACCGCTTCTGGCGCCGCCGATTGGCGAGCCGCCTCTCCATCATTTGCGATGGAACGGAAAAGAAACCATTCAGCATCAGACTGCCGCTTTTCGACGCACCTTTTCGAATACGTCGGAACGAGCGCTTGTCGCGCAGCCCACGATGCCCCCATTGGTGAACCGGTTCCATGAAGAGTCTGACAATACGCCACCGCATCCTCGTCAGTTTCGCTGCCGTTCTGGTGGTCATGTCCGTGATAGCCGTCATGGCGTACGCCTGGTTTCTTCAGGCGGGCCAGGAGGCGACTGAGGTCGAGAAGGGCATCCTACCGGACCTTTATCACAGCACCGAGATCATGACGGGCCAGATGGCGGCCCATAGTCTGCTTCAGGAATTTGCCCTTCAGGAAAACCCGTCGGACAGAAGCACGCTTGAAAGCGCGATCACGACCAATCGCGACCAAGTGCAGCGATCGATGGACGACTATGAGGCAACAATCGTCTCCGACATCGACAAGCAGAATTATGCACTCGTCAAAGAACTCGCCAACCAATTCCGTCTGGCTGAAACTGCTGTGCTGGACACAAGCCGGGCTGCCTTGTCGAAAGGTGAAACTCCCAATGAAAGCCCGGCCCTCAAGAACACCGTAGAGCCGATTTTTGTAAAATTGCAGTCCGCTCTGCAGGCCATGGTTGAGGATCATAGAGGCGAGGCAAACAGTGCGACCCAGCGGATCAGCTCGATCGTTAGAACGGCCGAAGTCGGTTTGAGTGTTGGCTTGTTGGTAGCCCTCGGGCTAGCCCTTCTTTTGGGTTACCAGCTGTTTCGCGCCATTACAGGTCCGCTCACCCGTTTGGTCAACGCGGTTCAATTGATGCGGCAAGGCGACTTCAGCGAACGCCTCGATCTGATGCGCCGAGACGAATTCAGTGTGCTTGCCGACGGCTTCAACGCAATGGCGGACGATCTCACAACCCTCATTGGTCAGGTTCAAAGGTCCAGCATACAGGTCGGCACGTCGATAACTGAGATCGCCGCCACCTCCAAGCAACAGCAGGCAACTGCGACTGAAATCGCAGCGACCACAACAGAAATCCGCGCGACAGCCAAGGAAATCTCCGCCACATCAAACGAGCTGGTCCGCACGATGAACGAGGTCTCCACAGTTGCCGAACAAACGGCTGCCGTCGCCGGCGGAGGTCAAGCCGGGCTGACCCGTATGGAAGAAACCATGCAGCAAGTCATGGAAGCGGCCGGCGCGATCAATTCCAAACTCGCGATCTTGAGTGAGAAAGCCGGCAGCATCAATCAGGTGGTGACGACCATCACAAAAGTCGCCGATCAGACGAATCTGTTGTCGCTCAACGCTTCCATCGAGGCTGAGAAGGCAGGCCAATATGGCCGGGGTTTTGCAGTTGTAGCGACGGAAATCCGAAGGCTCGCGGACCAGACGGCTGTCTCCACCTACGATATTGAGCAGATGGTCAAGGACATCCAGTCGGCAGTCGCGGCCGGGGTGATGGGCATGGACAAGTTTTCCGAGCAGGTCCGCCGGGGTATGCAGGAAATCCAGCAGGTCGGCGGGCAACTCTTCGATATCATTCAGCAGGTTCAGGGGCTGGTGCCACGTTTCGAAGTCGCCAATGAAGGCATGCAAGCACAGGCGACCGGCGCGGGGCAGATCAGCGACACGCTAACCCAGCTAAGCGAGGCAGCTCAGCAAACAGTCGAATCCCTTCAGCAATCGACGCTCGCGATCGACGAGCTCAATCAAGTCTCAGGCGGCATGCGAAGTAGCATTTCGAGGTTCAAGCTGCGAGCATAGCGAGTCGGCAGTAGGAGGTGACAATGCTATTCCTCGCCTTCAGCATGGGTCCGGATCGCTACTTGATCGATGTCCACCAAATTGAAGAGGTGCTGCCCTATTTCGATGTGAAAGTTCTTCCGGGTGCGCCAACTGGTGTGGTGGGTTTGGTCAGCTATAACGGAATACCCATCCCTCTGATCGATGTTACCCATCTTGCGCTTGGCCGGCCATCGGAGCGCCTATTGAGCACCCGGATCGTTGTGACGCGCTATCCGGCGCATGATGGCGAGCAACGCCTGCTGGGGCTGATCGCGGAACGGGTGACGGATACGCTCGAGCGACACCCTGCCGATTTCGCGCCGTTCGGACTTGAACAAGGAACCCCGCCCTATCTTGGGCCGGTGGCTTCCGATGGTTCGGAGATCATTCAGTCGGTCAAAGTGGAAGCGCTGCTTTCGGAAGAGATTCGTACCGCTTTGCTCCGCCAGGCCGCAATAGGTGATCAATGACCGGCGCAATAGAAAAGCTCCTGATGGAAACCATCGGACTGGACAGTGCCAGTGTTGGTCCGACAGTGGTTCGTCAGGCGGTCAGAGACCGGATGGAAGCATGCCGGATAACCAACCCTCAGGCCTATAGGGAACACTTGACCGTTTCCTCGCAGGAGCTGCAGGAGCTGATCAATGCGGTGGTGATCCCAGAGACCTGGTTCTTTCGCGACCGAGAAGCGTTCACGATGCTGGCGCGGCATGCGCGCGTGCACAAGCCTGCTCAGCCGATAAGAGTCCTGAGCCTGCCATGTTCAACCGGCGAAGAGGCTTATTCGGTCGCCATGGCGATGTTCGATGCCGGCTTTGAGGCGCACGAGTTCAAGATCGATGGCGTGGACGTCAGCAGTCGCAATATCGCCACGGCTGAACGCGCCATCTATGGGCGCAATTCGTTTCGCGGGAGCCATCTCGAATTTAAAGATCGCTATTTCGAAGCGGCTGAGGGCGGGTTGCGGCCTATTGCTGGGGTGCTGAAACAGGTTCGGTTCAGGGTAGGAAACCTGTTCGGCTCTCGCGCTTTCGGGCAAGAGGTGTATGACATCCTGCTTTGCCGCAATTTGCTGATCTACTTCAATCGAGAGCTGCAGGATCGCGCATTGAGCTGCCTGAAGGACCTGCTGGCCAAGGACGGACTTCTTCTGGTCGGTCCGGCGGAAGCAGCTCTTCCAAGGTTGCATGGCTTTATTTCCGCTGAATGGCCATTGGCCTTTGCCTTTCTGAAATCGGAGGCCGTCAAGACCACGGCGCCGAAAGTTCCGGCCGCCGTCCCGGTGCGGGCGCCAAGCCCGAAGGTCAACAAGAGCGAGCCTCTTCTTCCGTTCCGACCGACAATTGGCAATGAAGGCCGTAGGCAGGCTCCGACCAAGCCGCTTGCACAGGCCTCGGAAAGCCTCATCGCGGTTGAACGGATCGCCAATGCAGGACGGGTAAAGGAGGCACAGGAGGTCGCCCTGGCGCATCTCAAGGAATTCGGTCCTTCCGCGGAAATCTTCTACCTGCTGGGCCTCGTCCAAGATGCGGATGGTTCTGCACCCGAAGCCGCGCGAAGTTATCGCAAGGCGCTCTATCTCGCACCAAATCATCGAGAAGCTCTCGTCCATCTGGCCTTGCTGCTTAGCAAGCAAGGCGACCATAACGGCGCCGAGGCGCTGGCCGGCCGGCTGGGTCGGGTCCAGAAAAGGAGCGGCGGCTGATGGCGGCTTCGACAAAGATCGCTCAGCCGGTGGAGGAGATTGCAATCGACGACTGCTGGCGGCAAATAGGCGTACGGGGCGACAAGTCATGTCCGCTACTGGAGCAGCATCTCCACTGCCGGAATTGCCCGACCTACAAGAAGATTGCACGACGCCTTCTTGACCGTGCAGCGCCCTCGGCATACCGCGGCGAATGGCATGATAACGCTGATCGTGCAGGGATCCATTCGACAGACAGCGACGCGCTGCAGACGGCCGTTCTCTTCCGTTTGGGGGACGAATGGCTTGCACTGCCGGTCGGTATTTTTCATGAAGTGGCTGAATCTCGTCGCGTTCATTCACTTCCACACCGCAGGAACAGTGCACTGCTCGGTATTGCGAATGTCCGTGGTGAATTGCTCATTTGCCTGTCCCTGGCCGAATTGCTCGGGATAGACGAGCGCAAGGAGGGGGAACAAGGCACACGCACCAAGGTATTTCGCCGCCTAGTCGTGGTAGGCGAGCACGACAAGCGGGTTGCTTTTACGGTTGACGAGATCCACGGCTTACATCGGTACCAAGAACGCGACACTCTCGATGTTCCGGCCACGATTGGCAAGGCAGTGTCGGCCGCTACAGTTGCCGTGCTGCCGTGGCAGGGACGAGCCGTTGGCTGTCTCGATCCACGACAACTGCTCACGATGCTTGACCGGAGCATCGCATGACAGATGGAGACTTCAGCCAGGTTTCGATGCTCACCCTCTTCCAGGCCGAACTGGAGACGCAGTCACAGGCTCTAACCTCTGGGCTTCTGGCACTCGAACGCGATCCTATCGCCCCCGACGCCCTGGAAGCATGCATGCGTGCCGCGCATTCCCTGAAAGGAGCTGCCCGCATCATCGACTTGATGCCTGCGGTCAAAGTTGCAAATGCGATGGAAGACTGTCTGGTCGCAGCGCAACGTGGGCATCTGAGGGTGCGACGGGAGCATATAGATGCGCTTCTGCAGGGCTCTGACCTTTTGAAATTGATCGCATCGGGATCATCGAGCGAGAGTGCCAACTCAGAAGTAGAAAGCTTTCTCGCGAAGTTCGAGGAATTGTCCCTCCCCGAGGCAAAGCCCGGGACCCAAGATTCTGCAGCTGATTTCGCAACTCCAGACCATGCCCAGGAGCAACTGGCGACGACCTCTTCAGCGAACGTCCTAGTTGCGGCGGTACCGCAAGCGCACGGCAGCATCGGCTCTGATAGAATGGTCCGGGTGACGGCAGACAGCCTGAACCGATTGCTCGGGTTGGCTGGCGAGTCGCTGATGGAAGCTCGGCGGCTCAGGCCATTCGCTGATGGGCTGCTACGGCTGAAGCGACTTCAATCGGACCTCGCAAGTGCGTTCGACAATCTTCATGCAGTGCTGCCGCCGGTTTTAAACCATGCGGCGGTGATGGAGGCGCTGGCTGAGGCGCAGCGAAAGCTTCGGTTAAACCAAGCGTTCCTGGCGGAGCGTCTCGATGAATTGGATTCAGTTGATCGGAAAGCGACCGATCTTGCCAACAGGTTGTACGACGAAACGTTGGCGAGCCGGATGCGGCCTTTTGAGGACGGCGTGCGACACTATGCGAGAACGATCCGCGACCTCGGTCGTACCCTTGGCAAGCGGGTGCGACTGGAGATTGTAGGCGGCTCGACCGGCATCGACCGCGATATTCTCGAGCAGCTTGATGCCCCTTTGGGGCATCTCCTGCGCAACGCTGTAGACCATGGGCTTGAACCGCCTGAGGAGCGCATCGCGATGGGGAAACCCGAAGAGGGGCTCATCAGGCTCGAAGCGAGGCATAATGCCGGGCTGCTGCAGATAGCCGTGGTGGACGACGGCAGGGGGGTCGAGCTCTCGAAGCTGCGCGAGACCGTCGTCGCCCGGCAACTTGCAACCAGGGAAAGTGCTGACACACTCAGCGAAACCGAATTGCTCGCATTCCTGTTTCTGCCAGGCTTTTCGATGAAAGCGGGCCTTACCGACGTCTCCGGTCGCGGTGTGGGGCTTGATGCAGTGCAAGCCATGACGAAGGAAGTCCGGGGAGTCGCAAGCGTCTCCTCAGAATTTGGGCACGGAACCCGATTTCAACTGCAATTGCCGCTGACGTTGTCGGTCCTGCGCACGCTGCTCGTCGATGTTGATGGGGAGCCCTATGCTTTTCCACTCGCTGCCATTTCCAAGACTTTGAAACTGCAGCGGACGCAGATCAATCTCCTGCAGGGCCGGCCACATTTTCGATTGAATGATCGACAGATCGGGCTGGTCACCGCGCGCGAGGTGCTGGATCGAGGTGAGCCCGGATCGGAACCGAACGAACTCTCGGTCGTCGTCGTGGATGCGGGTCGGGGCGATGCGTACGGCCTGATCGTCGACCGTTTTCTCGGGGAACGCGAGTTGGTGATCAGACCTCTGGACCCACGGTTTGCCAAGATCAAGGACATCAGCGCAGCAGCCCTGATGGAAGACGGTTCGCCTGTTCTGATCTTCGACGTCGACGATCTGATCCGATCGGTGGAGAAGCTTGCATCATCCAGCGGACTTCGAACTCTTCGGCGCGCCGCAGGCGGTCCCGAAGCGAGCAGGCGCAAGCGCGTGCTCGTGATTGACGATTCACTGACGGTTCGCGAACTCCAGCGCAAGATGCTGGGCAATTACGGTTATGAGGTCGAAGTTGCGGTCGACGGTATGGACGGGTGGAATGCCGTCCGGTCTGGTCCTTTCGATCTCGTCGTCACCGACATCGACATGCCTCGTATGGATGGCATCGAGCTGGTGAGTTCGATCAGAAAGGACGCTCATCTTAAGAACACACCCATCATGATCGTTTCATACAAGGATCGGGAAGAAGATCGCGCGCGCGGGCTCGACGCAGGTGCGGACTATTATCTGACCAAGAGTAGCTTTCAGGACGAGGCGCTGATCCATGCCGTCGTGGACATGATTGGCGAGGCGGTTGAATGAGAACGAGATGGGAAGCCAGCGAATGAGAATCGGCGTGGTCAACGACATGCCCATGGCGGTTGAACTTCTGCGTCGACTGGTCCTGTCGACCGGCGAACATCAGGTCGCGTGGATCGCGACCAATGGGCGAGAGGCGGTCGAGGTCTGCAGACGTGATCTGCCGGATCTCATACTCATGGATCTAGCGATGCCAGAGATGGACGGCGTGGAAGCGACCCGCAGAATCATGGCGGAAACCCCGTGCTCAATCTTGCTGGTGACCGCTAGTATCGAAGCCAACCTCGCCGGCGTCTACGAAGCAATGGGTCATGGCGCGCTTGACGCAGTCGATATTCCCTCAGTGGGCATCGAAGGTAACGTGTCCTCGCAATCCGCCCGGCTTTTGACGAACAAGATAGGGACGATCGGCAAGCTGATTGGTGATGCGCCGACCCAGGCAAAAAGGCGGATGTCACGTGCGGCTGAGCCGACACCTCGACGCCTGATTGCAATCGGTGCCTCCGCGGGCGGGCCGGCTGCCGTTGCCGCAGTCCTGAGTTCGTTTCCCGTTGACTTTGGCGGCGCGATTGTACTCGTCCAGCATCTCGATGCTCAGTTCGTTCCAGGCCTCGTTGATTGGCTGGGGCAGCATACGCCTCTCCCGATCAGTCCGGCGCGGGAAAGGGATAGTCCTCAAGCCGGCACCGTTCTCGTTGCCAGTTCTGCGGATCATCTGGTTTTCAAGTCAGCTCGGCAACTTGGCTATACGCCCAGCCCCAAGGACAATGTTTATCGGCCGTCCGTAGATGTGTTCTTCGAAAGTGCGGCGCAATGGTGGCCCGGCTCGGTGACTGGTGTTCTGCTCACAGGCATGGGCAGGGATGGTGCGCGCGGGCTGAGACAGCTCCGCGACAAGGGGCATCTCACAATCGCGCAGGATAAAGCAACCAGTGCCGTCTATGGCATGCCGAAGGCCGCCGCCGACATCGGCGCGGCTGTTGATATTCTTCCTTTGAGTGCTATCGGCTCACGTATAATCGAAGCCTGCGAGCGCTCCACGTGAAAGGGCCCGTCCGATGACGCAAGAACCAGAGCTGGTCCCGCCACTCGCAGATAATTATTCATCCATGGTTCTGCTCATCGATGATCAGATCATGGTTTGCGAGGCGGTCAGGCGCGCTCTAGCCACCGCGCCCGATATTTCCTTACACTTCTGCACCGACCCATTGAGAGCGATGGCGGTCGCGGATGAGGTAAAGCCAACGGTTATTCTGCAGGATCTCGTCATGCCCGGGGTCGATGGGCTGCATCTGGTGCGAGAATACAGGAAGCATGGGTCGACACGCGCGGTCCCAGTCATTGTGCTGTCGAGCAAGGAAGATCCAGCCACCAAGGGCGAGGCGTTCGCTGCGGGAGCGAACGACTATCTCGTCAAACTGCCGGACCGTATCGAGCTGATTGCACGTATTCGATATCACACGCGGGCCTATCTGGATCACGTCCAGCGAGACGCGGCGTACCGAGCGCTAAGGGAAAGCCAGCGACAGCTGATCAGTGCAAATCTCGAGCTTGAACGTCTGACGCGGATCGATGGCCTGACGGGTCTAGGCAACAGGCGCTATTTTGACGAATATCTGGCGGCTGAATGGAAGCGCGCTTTTCGCGCACAGTCCCCATTGTCGCTGTTGATGATCGATGCAGACAACTTCAAACGATACAACGATACCTATGGCCATATGGCCGGCGACGAGGTGCTCAAGCAAATCGCCCGCGTAATCCAGAGTGGTTCCGGCCGCTCCACCGATCTCGCTGCGCGGTACGGAGGCGAAGAGTTCGTCATCGTGCTGGTCGACACTTTACTGGAACAATCCAGCGCGATCGCAGAGCGGCTCGTCCAGAGCGTGCGGGAATTGAACATACCCCACGGCCCGGATCGCGTGACCATCAGCGTTGGCGCCGCAACAGCGGTGCCCACCGAGAACGAGACGCCAAACGATTTCGTCAATGCCGCCGATTTGGCTCTGTTTCGTGCCAAATCGGAAGGACGAGATCGTGTTGCGCTTCATATGTCCCGCAGCTAGAGAAGCTCAATGCACCTCCGAAGAGCGGGTGTGTAATTTGAGGCTAAGATGGGGCGTGAGAGCGGCACTCGGTTGAAGATAGGAGCCGGACAACGGGCTTGAAGACTGGTTGGGCAAACGTTGGGAATGACAGCGACAGCGAGCTGGCCAGGTTCCGCTCCCTCCTCCTTATCATTGCGCCGCTTAAAACCCCAGGGTTGATTGCCGTGTGAAGCACTGGCGCGGCGAGGAAAACTTGCGGCGCGCTTCGCTGCAGAATTCCGGGAGGAGAAGGCTGAGCGTGTTCCACAGGTCTATTAACTCCAGCAGGCGGAACCTTGCGAGCCTCGAAGCCTTCTTCCTGTTAGCTAAGGAGGAAACCAATGGCAAATCTGGGAAGACTGGCTGTCGCGATGCTTGGCATTCTTGCTTACCAAAATCGCGATAAGATCGGTGACTTGATCCGCGGCGCGGGAAATCGAGATCCAAACAACACACAAGGCGGGCTCTTGGATCAGCTGTCCAAGGGCGTCTCCGGGACCGCGTTTGGGGGCATCCTCGACCGCTTCAGAAATGCAGGAGCGGGATCGAAGGTCGATTCGTGGGTTAGTACCGGACCCAACGAACCGATCGACCCGAAGGACGTGGAGACGGCAATTGACGAGGACACTCTCACTGCGCTTTCGATGCAAACTGGTCTGTCGCGCGATGAGTTGATTGCCCGGATCACTAAAGACTTGCCCGAGGCGGTCGACAAGCTGACGCCAAGGGGCGAACTGCCAGCAGCGACCGATGAGATCGCACTCCTAGATCAGGTGCCGCCACGCACTCCAGAGCGGTAAACGGGGGATTACATCGACCGTTAAATTGGCCGCGCCGCAATCCGGAGCGCATGACTGAACGGGCGGGCCACGGCCTGGCGCCGCGAAGGAAAGAGTGGTGAAAGGGGGCGATCTTCTCTTTGGACTGGTTGTGATGAGGCGGGACCCTGGCACAGGTCGGCGTTGAGTTCCACTCTGCATTTTATTCAACATGACCCTAAATTGATTGGTCCACCCGGTTCCGAAACGACACAATGCGGGCTCGGCTGAGGCCCCTCCGTCTTTGAGGTATCGTCCTCGCGACCGCGTAAACAAGAAAGTGAATGATCGACCGACGTGACGCGATCACCCCATGTAGCGGCTTGCCGATCGAGCTTCAAAGTCAGCCTGATAGACTTTTGAAATAGACGTCATACAATCCCATTTTTCTGCTTTCAATGAAAGCAAAGCGAAATGGCCGAAGAACGCGCCCAACGCCGTCTTGCCGCCATATTGGCCGCCGACGTGGTGGGCTACAGCCGACTTCTGGACCTGGACGAGCAAGGAACATTGAACGCGTTAAAGAGGAGGCGGAAGGAGATCCTGGAACCACTGGTCCGCGACCGTCACGGCCGTGTCGTAAAAGTGATGGGTGATGGCGTCCTAGTCGAGTTCGGAAGCGCAGTGAACGCGGTGTCATGCGCCGTCGAACTCCAGAAGCGGATGATGGCCGCGAACGAGGGTTTGGCGTTCGACCGACAAATCAACCTGCATATCGGCATCAATCTGGGCGATGTCGTTGTCGAGGACGGCGATCTGTTCGGCGATGGCGTTGTTGTCGCAGTGCGGCTTCAGGCAATGGCCGGGGCCGGAGATATCTGCGTCTCCGGCAGCGTCTACGATCAAGTCAAGCGAAAGCTTGAATGCGACTTCGACGAACTCGGTCCGCAAGCGATCAAGAACGTTGCCGAACCGGTATCCGTTTACCGGATTCGGTTATCGGCCTCATCTGAAAGTGGCGGACCGGCAGAGAAAGCGCCGCTGCCGCTCCCCGGCAAGCCCTCCATCGCCGTCCTTCCCTTTACGAACATGAGCAACGATCCGGAGCAGGAGGCTTTTGTCGACGGCCTCACCGAAGACCTGATCACGGATCTGTCGAGGAACAGCGAGTTGTTTGTCATCGCCAGCAACTCGGCTTTTGCATACAAGGGCAGGCATATGGATGTGCGTCGCATCGCGCGAGAACTGGGAGTGCGCCATCTTCTTGAGGGTAGTGCACGGCGGGCAGCTGGACGGGTGCGTATCAACGCTCAATTGATCGATGCGATCGGGGGCGACCACCTTTGGGCCGAAAGATTCGACCGAAGCCTTGAAGATATCTTCGCTGTTCAGGACGAGGTGACCGGCAAGATTGTCGAGGCTCTGGTGGGCCGTCTGACCGCCGCGCCGGGGCGCAACAGACCGAAGAACCTGGAGGCCTATGATTTATGTGTGCGTGCACGGGCCTTGGGCCTGCAAACGGCACTCACCGCGAAAGAAGCCATTTTCCTGCTGAACCGGGCAATTGCGCTCGATCCGGAATATGCGGAGGCGCATCGTTGGCTGGCACTCAACCTCTGGCTGGGCTGGGAGTTCTGGGACGAACCGATGGACCCCAATCGCACAAGTGCGCTTGCCGAAGCACAGCAGGCGGTCGAACTCGACCCGAATGACGCTGGGAACCGATGGGTATTGGGCGTTATACTAGGACATGAGGGTCGCTGGGCGGAATCGGATGCCGAATTCGCCGCCGCCCACAAGCTGGATCCCAACCACGCCGACGCATGGGCAATGCAAGCTGAACTGACGACGGAAAACGGCCGGCCTGCCGAAGCCATAGAGCAGGTGCGCAAGGCGCTGCGGCTCAACCCTCACCCGCCCGGTTGGTACTACTGGATGTTGGGCCAGGCTCAGTATGCCATCGGCGACTACGAATCCGCGGTTCAAACGTTGCGGAGACCCGAAACTTATCGCACGACTTCACGACGCCTGCTTGCAGCAAGCCTTGCGCAACTTGGCCGTTTGGAGGAGGCGCGCTGGGAGGCGGAAATGTTCATGATAAGCAATCCGCACTTCACAATCAGGCATTGGTCAGCTTCGCAGCCTTTCCCGGCCGAGGACGTCCGACGGCATATCGTGGAAGGCTATCGCATGGCGGGGCTGCCAGAATGACTGTCACGGCTATGCCGTCGGGGCCGCAGTGGATAGCGTCTCGAGGCTGCCGCAGCAGCGAATATTTGGTCTCTTCTGCCGGAACGAAATTCGTCAAATCGAGACTTGAACATGGCAAGTGAAGACTTTCGGCACCGGAAAGCACAACGGGAGGATCTCCCGGCCCTGATTACGCTCATGGACGCGGCGATCTCTGAACTCCAGAAGCCCTTTCTAGATGACGCTCAGATCCAATCCAGCCGGGCCATCATGGGGCTGGATACACAACTTGTCGACGACGGCACTTACTTCCTCGTGGAGCACAACGGCGTTTTGGCAGGTTGCGGCGGTTGGAGCCGGCGCGCAACGATGTATGGTGGAGATCAGTCGCCTGGACGTGATGCAGCGCTGCTTGATCCTGCCAAGGACGCAGCACGCATCAGAGCCATGTACACCCATCCGGACTTTGTCCGGCGGGGGGTCGGCCACTTGATCCTTGCGCTTTGTGAGCGTGCCGCCAAGGCCGAGGGCTTCGCCCGTGCTGAGCTGGCAGCTACCGCGGCCGGAGAGCCACTGTATCGCGCCTGCGGGTACCAATCCGTCAAGAAATTCTTCGACGAGCGTGGCGGGGCTCCGGTTCCTATCCTGCTTATGAGCAAGACGCTCTGACCTCCGGCTTACAGGGCAGTCGCACGCAGTTGGCGGCGCTCGCCGGCACGGAATGCTCACCTATACTTCCGCCCCATGGTCCGCTTTTGGTGAATGGACGGGACCGTACGAATGACTGCCATTGGGCGCAAAGCCGCCGTTCGGCTTCCACTATGCCCAGATCGCATGCCGTCACGTTCGGACGCTCAGTCAAAGCGAACGAGATCTAATCCTGAAGAATCAGCCGGCCGGGATTACCGGCGCAGCCGGATCGTGAGGTCCGGGAACATGGCCGGCAGGAACCACTGCCGCCGCGCCTAAAACGTGCTTCTCTTGATCATCAAAGAAAATGTGGGCCCCGAGCGCCTTCAGGATGGGTGCTTTCTCACGGCTGCCTACGAAGTGCGCCTCGTCAGCTGGTGTTCCCCACGCTCTCAGCGTCCGAATTACGCGCTCATGCGCAGGGGCGTTCCGGGCAGTGACAAGTGCGATGCGGACCTTACTCACGTTGCCCTCATTAAGGAAAACTCGGCGCAATGCCGATAACTTGTGAAGAAAATTGCCAAACGGGCCGCGCGCCATCGGATTGCTCGCGTTCGCGGTCTCATGCGCAAGGAAAGCCTCCAGGCCCTTTTCTTTGTAGATTGCGTCGGACTCGGGGCCAAACACTACAGCATCGCCGTCGAACGCGACCCGGACCTCGCCCTGGGGTGTTTCGGCACGATCCTTGGGCGCCAAGCCAAGCCGAGCAGCGGCTGCTCCGCCGTCCACCGCTCCTTTTACATCCGTGTCCGCGTTTGAGAGAAATAGGTCAATGCCCCAAGCAGGAACAAAAGGAGCGAGTGACCGCCCGCTAGTAAAACTGCCTGTCTTGACGACAAGCCCATAATGATCGATCGACTTGAACGCTCGGAGAGAGAGGTCGGGCGAGTTCTGGGACAGAAGGATCACTTCAACATACGGAGCAGCCTCAGGATCGTTCAGCGCGAGTAACCGCTCGACTACCTCAAAGCCAGCACCCCTGCGGAGGATCACGTCCTCGCGTTCGAGTTGCATGGCCGCATACGACTTGACGCCGTAGTTCTCGAATACGCGATGTTCCTCCTCCAGATCAAAAAGAGCGCGCGTAGAGATTCCGATGCGGAGAGGGCTGGCCCTTAGCGTAGACCCTGGATCGCCATTCCCCTTGTCATCTTCGGCTGTAAGAGAGGCTTCCGCGATTTCCATTTGCCCTTCCTCCGATATTAAGACAGCCTAGGCAATGCCCTTTCTATATTTGACTTATTTCCGAAGAATTGAAGATCTGCGGTTCATTGCGGATCGCTGTCATTTCATCGCGATTTCCTAACTTTTCAAATGCCAGATGGACTTGGGAGCATCGACACGTCGTGGGAAGGTCCACTGGTGTGGTCTAAGCCCTCGAAGGCAGCGATATTCGACTGGACTTCATACGGCAACGAAGCATTGGTGTTGCCAGCGCAGCAGAAGAACAATGGATTAACAACGAGCAGAATCTCCAGCCCGCCAAGACAGCGGGCTTCGGTCAGTACAAGCGCCGGAATGGTCCGGGCTTCTAACTGATGGAGATTTGAAATGTCTATCTTTAACAACACCACTATGAAGGCCGACAATGCGGAAGCCGCCGATACGGCACCCAGCGTCGACGACAGCACCCCAACCCGGAAGCCGCGCGAGAAGTCCGTGGTGACCGTCGCGGTGACGGTCAAGAAGGCAAAGGACGAAGCGCCCGCAGCGCCTACCAAAACCGACATCGTCCTCAAGAAGCTGAAGTCGGCCAAAGGCGCTACAATCCAAACCCTGATGGATGCGACGGGATGGCAGGCGCATTCGGTGCGGGGTTTCCTCTCCGGTACCGTCAAGAAGAAGCTTGGCCACGAACTGCTCAGCGACACCGGCAAGGACGGACAAAGGCGGTACCGCATTGCCGAGGCGAAGACCGCCGGTTGACCTAGATGCGCAAAAGACAGGATCTGGATAGTGAGATCGCCGGGATTGGCGGTCTCACGCGTGATGAACTCACGGCAGCATGGAAAAAGGCCTATGGCTGCCCGCCGCCCAAAGGGGTCAAACGTGGGTTGCTTGAACGGTCGGCCGCCTGGCATCTCCAGGCCAAGCGATTGGGTGGTTTACCTTCGACCGTCAAGAAAACACTCGGAGCAGGCAACGCGCGCCAGTCCAACGTAAAGGCTGTCCAACCGAGCAATACTGGACCGGATCGCGAGGACGGTGTTCCGTCGGTCCGAGCAGCGTCATCGGATAAGGCACTAACGTCGCCGCCACGATCCCTTCCGCCAAGAATCGGCTCCCGTCTGGTGCGGGAATGGAATGGCCGGATGCACGTTATCGAAGTGGTCTATGACGGCTTCGTGCTCGATGGCAAGACGTACGGATCGCTGTCGGCTGTCGCCCGCCGCATTACCGGCGCCCATTGGTCTGGCCCGAGGTTCTTTGGCCTATGACAGCAATCCCTCGCCTCAACTGCGCGATCTACACTCGCAAATCGACCGAAGAGGGATTGGAGCAGGAATTCAATTCGCTCGATGCCCAGCGCGAAGCGTGCGCGGCCTTCATCGCATCGCAGGTCGGTCTTGGCTGGAAGTTGATGCCAAGCCACTACGATGACGGCGGGATTTCGGGCGGCACGATGGAGCGCCCTGCCCTGCAGCGTCTCCTACAGGACATCCGGGACAAAGAGGTCGATGTGGTGGTCGTCTACAAGATCGACCGCCTCACCCGTTCGCTGATGGATTTTTGCAAGATCGTCGAGATCTTCGATGCCAGCTCCGTCTCGTTTGTCTCGGTCACGCAGCAGTTCAACACCACAACCTCAATGGGCAGGCTCACGCTCAACGTGCTCTTGTCCTTCGCCCAGTTCGAGCGAGAGGTTACAGCAGAGCGTATCCGCGACAAGATCGCGGCCTCGAAGAAGAAAGGCATGTGGATGGGTGGCGTGGTGCCCCTGGGCTATCGTGTCGAGTACCGCAAGCTGGTGATTGACGAAACCGAGGCACAAACAGTCAGACACCTGTTCGCCCGCTATCTCACCCTGAGGTCAGTGCGCGACCTTGTCGATGAGGCTGCGAGCGACGGGGTTTCCACACGATCGCGACACCTCATAGACGGATCAGTTGCAGTTACCATGCCGTTTGGTCGCGGCAACCTCTACCACCTGCTTTCGAACCCGGTCTACGTCGGCAAGATCAGGCACAAGGATCAGGTCTACGATGGAGAGCACAAGCCAATTGTCACGTCTGCCACGTTCGACGAGGCCCAGGCACTACTTGCCTCTCAGGCGCCGCGGCGGCGAAGCGAGTCCAATGTCACGCAAGCCCATTTGCTCACCGGTCTGCTCTTTGATGAAGCGGGCGAGAAATTGCGATCGGTTCATGCCAATAAGCAAGGTGTTCGCTACCGATACTATGTCTCAAAGCAGTTCGTCGATGAGCGCAGGAAAGGTTCCGAGGGCTGGCGTCTTCCGGCACCCGCACTTGAGTCAGTTGTTGAGCATCGCCTCAATCGGATTCTCAGTGATCAAGCCCAACTGTCTGATTGGATTCGGCAATGGGCAGACTCTGGCGAAATCCAGGCAGCGATGCGGCGAGTTGACGAGATGCGGTCGTGTTGGGCTTCAGGCACTACGGATGCGAAGCGATCTCTCCTCCAAAAGATCGTTCACAGGATCACCCTCAAGCTTGGTTTATTGACCATCGAACTGGATCGCCGCTCGCTATCGGAATTGCTTCTCGACCGAAAGCTGCCACCCAACGATAGCGCCCAAGTAACTTCCATCGAATGTCCAATCGGAATGAAGCGTCGCGGCGTCGAAACGCGGATCGTGCTTACCAACGGATCCAATATCAACCGGGCACCCGATGCCGCCTTGATCAACCTTCTGCGCCGCGCCCACCTATATCTCGGCCAACTTACAGACGGAGTCGGTCGCAGCCTTACCGACGTTGCCATGCTCAACGGCACCGATACATCCGAGGTCAGCCGCCTATTGCCCTTCGCTTTCCTCGTTCCAAAAATTGCGGCCAACATCGTTGCAGGTGATCAACCTGTTGAACTAACGGCGCACCGGCTGTCCCGATTGTCGGACCTCCCCCTTACTTGGACTGACCAGGCTGCACTCCTGGGCTTCTAACCATCCGGCGAGCATCTCGCTGACCAGTCGACCATCGCTTTGGCAAACACTTGGCTACGGAATTCGCCCGACAGAGACGGACGACTTAAAAGTCGGGTGTTTTGCGTTTACCGCGGCGTCTCAGCCAAGTGTTGCCCACTACTCGGCGCTAACCCACGGAAATGTCGGAGGTATTCTGAGACGGTCGAAACCCCGAAAAACGAGGGGACTGGATGGTGGGCCCGGAGGGACTCGAACCCCCAACCAAGCGGTTATGAGCCGCCGGCTCTAACCATTGAGCTACAGGCCCCACGCGGGCTGGATTAATGTTTTTCGCATCGCGGCACAAGGCTTTCCCTACGGGCTTCCGCAGATCGCCCAAATCAACCCATAATCGCGCTCTACGCGACCCCTTGCGACTTGATCGCAGACCAAGGAGATTTTCATGACCAGACATCTTTTGCCTCTCGCGCTCGCCGCTGCAATCGCTTTTCCGGCGATGGCTGGAGCCGCCGATCTGCCGACGCCGCCCCGCATCATCGTGTCGGGCGAAGGCGAAGCAACCGTAGCCCCCGATCTGGCGGTCCTGACGCTGAGCGTCATGCGCGAGGCCAAGACCGCGCGCGCCGCGCTCGATGCCAACAATGACGCCATGGCCGCCGTGATCGCGGCGATGAAGTCCGCCGGCATCAAGGACCGCGATCTGCAGACCGCTGGCATCCAGATCAACCCGCGCTACAACTACACCAACAAGCCGGACGGCAGCCAGGAAGCCGAACTCGTCGCCTATCAGGTGACCAACACGCTTTCGGTGCGGGTGCGCGACGTCGACAAGACAGGCGAGGTCCTCGACAAGGCGGTGTCGCTGGGCGTCAACCAGGGCGGCGGCATTGCCTTCACCAACGACAACCCGGCAGCCACGGTCACCGAGGCGCGAAAGAAGGCGGTCGCCGACGCCATGGCCAAGGCCAAGACGCTGGCCGAAGCCGCCGGCGTCAGCCTCGGTCGCGTGCTCGAGATCACCGATCAGAACATGGCGCCGACGCCAATGCCGATCAACGCCAAGGCCTTCGACGCCGCGGCCGGTGCTGCGGCTCCGGTGCAAGCCGGTGAGAACGCCTACAATGTGCAGGTCACCGTCACCTTCGAACTGAAGTAGGCGGCTCTGACGATCCGTGGCTGAGCCTGACCACGGCAATCATCAGCCAATAGCGTGCATGAAAAACCCCGCGGGATTGCTCCCGCGGGGTTTTTTCGAGCCACACCCTTCAAACGGAAAGGGGCTCGGCTAGTCCCGGCTGATCTTCGTAGGAGATCATGCTGCCAGACCGACCTTCACTGAAGGTCGTGTCTCCCGGCTGATCCTCGCAGACGATCATGCCTCTATGATCCGCCAAAGCCGGCCTTAGCGATAGATGACGGGGCAGCCGCGCTCATTGGCGAACACGACGACGACGCGGTCGCCGTCCTGGCGGCCCATCACCTTCACCGTACGACGGCTGACGTCGACGATGCGGGCACGGCGCAGACCCATGCGTTCGGCCTTGTCGAGGGCGCGGTCCGGCGAGCAGCCACGGCGCCAGTCGCCACGGCGCTCGTCACGGCGATGGCGATAACCGTCGTCACCGGTATAGACGCCGAAACGCGGGTCGTTGTTGTTGCCGAAGCCGAGGTAAAGGCTGTCGGCGTGAGCGGGAACAGCCGCCAGCGTGCCGAGACCGACCAGGGCCGAAAGGGCTGCCGTCTTGATCGTGTTGAACATCGTCTTCTCTCCTTTTGCGGGCCTTCGCCCCCTTGTGAACCGATGAGGGGGAGAATGCGCTTGCCTGTCTGAACTCTTTACGAACCTGCCGTTCATCTCCGGTTCATATGGCGGGAAGAAGGAAAGTTCCGGCCATTTGCCGTCGTCCCCAGCCCTTGGTGAAGGCCAGAACGTCTGACTCGACGCCCCGGTTCCGACCCCGCTGATTGGCCGAATGCATTCGAACGGGAGGCTCCTGCTCACCGTCGCTGGTCCTACGGCTCCTCGTCCAGCACATAGTCAAAATAGTCTTCCGGCTCGGCAAGATCGGTTTCGCTCGCCTTGACCCGGCCGCGCATCGAGATGCCGGCTTCATGCACGGTCTCGGCGCTGCCCGACACCAGCCGGTGCCACCAGTAGAGGTCGCGGCCTTCGGCCACCAGCCGATAGGCACAGGTGCTGGGCAGCCAGCTGATGGTTCGCACATTCTGCGGCGTCAGCCCGACGCAGTCGGGAACGCGCGCCAGCCGATTGGCATAGTCCGAACAGCGGCAGGTCTCGGCGTCGAACAGCCGACAGCCGACGCTGGTCCAGTAGATCTCGCCAGTGTCCTCGTCCTCAAGCTTTGACAGGCAGCATTTGCCGCAGCCGTCGCACAGTGATTCCCACTCGGCCGGGCTCATCGCCTCCAGCGCCTTGGTTTTCCAGAATGGCGTTTCCATTTCCGGGATGTGGCCCCAGCCGCGGGCAAGGTCAAGCGCGGCAATGGTCGCAATTGCGGCTATCGCCAGGTGAATGACATGAAGTTGCCTTCAAAAGGTCGGTCAATCGCCCCGTACGGCCTCTATCAGTGCCAGACTGGAACCAATCGGCACAAGATCGGTTTCGGCAAGGATGGGACCCCACAAGGAGAATTTCGATGAAACGCCAACCACGGATTCTGGCAGGCACGGCACTTGGCCTGTTGATGGCATCCGCGCCGTTGGGCGCGTTCCCGCTTCAGGGAAGTGTCGCGTCCGGCCTTGCCCAGCGCACGGCAGCCCCATTCATCCTGGCGCAAGCAGCATGCGCCGAAGGCGAAGCGGCCGAAGCCTGCGCACAAAAGCAGCAGGCGGAACCCGAACAGAAGCGCGAACGCAAGAAGGCCGAGCCTGAACAGCAGGCCGCGCCTGCCCAGAGCGAGCAGCCCGCCGAGGAGCAGCAGCCACGCCGGAAGAAGCGCGACCAGCAGCAGCAGACCGAGCAGGCGCCGGCCGAACAGGCAGCACCCGCCGAGGAACAGCAGCCGCGCAGGAA
>NZ_JAMYOM010000037.1:0-59450 GCF_040319805.1 Mesorhizobium sp. M0848
GCTTCACGCTGAGCTTCCAGGCCCCAAAGCGAAATGAGCGCTGCTCTCTGGTTCGCGGACTAGAAATGCGCTGGCGTAGCGCTACTCGAATGCGGGCCAAGAATTCGCGCATCCCGAAAGGCTTGGGAATGAAATCGGTTGCGCCGAGCTCCAGTGCAACCACTTTTTCCGCCTCATCAAGCCGGTCGCCGCTGATCACTATGATAGGAACATCCGATTTTGTCGCCAGATTGCGGACGATCGCAAGTCCATCCTCCCGGCCTAGGTTAAGGTCAACAACCACGAGATCGACTGGCTCACGTGAAAGAACATAGTCAAACTGCTTGCTATCGTGGACTGCGGTTACCTTCAGGGCATGCATCGTGAGATACTCGGCGATGAGGCGCCGCATTGCGGCATCATCGTCAATGACAAGAACATGTTTCAACGGCACACCTTCAATCTTGAATCCCCTTGTCTAAACCTGTTGCCGAGCAACCCTGGGGCACCGACCCAGAACAGCTGCTCCTTGATACCACTCGCCGTTGCGTGCGGCCAATGTGAGGCCGTGCTCGTCCTGTTCTTTTCATCCCCAGCGAATTGACCGCACCAAGGCAGCCCGTGGCCACCAGACAGGTCCAAGCGCCGACATGACCCTGCCGTGTGGTCCTTCGCTTTTTCGCTTCGAGCTCCCCCGTTGGTGCAGGCCTGCCAATATCACTCAAGTTCGACCTCATGGATGCCAAGTTTCCTGCTATGCCCTTGCATCCTGGTCATCCTGGAGTTTGCGGACCTGGATCATCTCGATATCCTCCGGCTCGTGGATCCAGCTCGGACATGGTTGAGCAGCGCGGCGTTTGGCTTGATCGGAGAGGCGGTCGGCGGAAGAAGACCGTGATTCGCTGCAGCGGCCTTGTGCAAAATAGTGTGTCTCCTGCCAAGCCGGCTTCGTCCAAGGTGGCCGGCGGCCTCAAATGCTGTTCGGCGACCGGCAGGTCGCCGGTTGCGGTGAACGTCCGGGCTAACATTTCTCAGTTACTGCAACTCCTCCATCTTGAGCGTGTCACTATGCTTGTCCATTGCGCCGTCGGACTCCGTCAATGACGTGCGGTTATCTGCCGATGGGACTGTGCATGATCCACCCTTTGGCGGCGGCGGCCGAACAGCTGAACGAGGCTCGCACCAGGATGGGCTGGGCCGCCACGTCTTCCCAGTTGACCCTCGCCGCCGCGGATTTGCGCCCTCGAGCCAGCTTCGCGGACGAGCTCGCGTCTCAAGCAATGATCTGAGTGTGCAGGGCCGCGCATGGCTGCTCTTTAACGACCGGCAGCATACCGGCAAAGTTGGGCCGCTTTATCGCCTTAGTCGATTCCCCACGGTGATCCCGAGCCTGAACAAGCCCGCCAAGCTCCCCATTTTGTCCTTGGCTTGGCGCTGACAGAAGTACCATCCATGACGCCAAAGTCGCGGCCCACACTCCAGGAGCAACGGACGGCCGGGACGAGCAATCCTGTACAGGAGTCATTGTACCAAGATGCTCCGGATGTCGCTGGCTGATCGGGCCCGCGCCACTCACGCATGCGCAAGATGCTCACCCACGCTGATACGAACACGGTCTTTGCTTCAATTGAAACCGAAAAGCTGAACTTGAACATTACACAGTAACAAACCTCCCCGATAAGCGCGTGCCGGACAGGGCCAGAACCCGTCCGGCGGCTTGGAAAGGTAGGTGATAGGGAATGTTTATTGCAGCTTGGCCGCTGGCCATCGTCCTGATGACATCCATGTCACTCCCAGCCGAGCCCGCGCCACTTTCTCCGCGTGAGTTCCGCAGCCTGTCGCGCAAATGCGCCCCCTGGGTTGCGCCGTCCACCCTCGCCGCGATTGCCAAGATTGAAAGTGGCTTTGAAACGCTGGTGGCTCATGACAACACCACAGGTGAGCAGCTTCGCTGGATAGACCACCTGGAAGCCACGCGGGGCATCAAGGAACGCCTCGAAGCACAACATTCTGTCGATGTTGGATTGATGCAGATAAACAGCAAGAACTTTGCCGTGCTCAATCTCACGCCGGAAAGGGCTTTCGAGCCCTGCGCCTCGCTTTCGGCTGCCGCCCACCTGCTTGAAAGCCGGTATGCCGGCGGCACCACTGCTGTGGCACAGCAACTGGCGCTTCGCCGTGCCATCTCGGCCTATAACACGGGCGACGTCACGCATGGCTTCGCCAACGGTTATGTACGCAAGGTCGAGTCGGCCGCAAAGGACATCTCAAGTCTCCTTGAGAGAACGCTGGAGCCGACTGCTCGAGATGTGCCGCACCTTGAGGCACCCGGTCGGAAAGCCGTGCCGCCTCTGCTCCAGCAGAGCCAACAGGCCAATAGAAAGAAGCAGCCCAACCAAGATTCTTGGGACATCTGGGGCTCGTATCAGCCAGACCGCTCCGGGGCCGATCCCTCCGATCCGACAGGCAGCCAGGCTGCGAAAGCACGGGAACCCTCGAACCCGAACAAACTCGTATTCGATTGAAACATGGAGATGCAATGATGACGCCACTCAAGATACTTCGTGCGCTTAAAACGCGTGTTCCTTCGCCTTTTTTCATGCTGCGCATGGCGGCTGAATATGTACCGGCCGCTGCTGCAGGCGCGGCGTGGACGGTCTTCTACAGCGGGCCAGCCGCGGCTCAGGTGACCGGAGGGACGGATCCTGCCAAGATGGTCCAGAATATCTGCACGTTCATACTTGGGCCCTTTGGACAATCACTGGCCGTGCTCGGGCTCGTAGCCATCGGTATCTCTTGGATGTTCGGTCGTGCTTCACTTGGCCTGGTTGCGGGTGTCGTTGGAGGGATCGTCATCATGTTCGGGGCCAGCTTCCTGGGCAAGGCGCTCATAGGCGGTGGCTGATGAGCGACCGGTTGGAAGTGAGCACCCTCTATGTGGCGGCGACGCGCCCGGCACTGTTTCTGGGGGTGCCGCTGACGCTGGCCGGATTGCTCATGATGTTGGCTGGGCTTGTTATCATTATCCTTCAGAACCCGCTCTACGAAATCGTTCTCGCGCCACTCTGGTTCGGAGCACGGCTGGTTGTTGAGCGTGACTATAACGCGGCAAGCGTCGTGCTGCTCTATTTGCAGACGGCCGGCAGAAGCGTGGACGGGCCGGTCTGGGGAGGCGCAAGCGTCAGCGCCAATCCGATCAGAGTGCCGAAACGCGGAAGAGGAATGGTGTAATGTTCGGCGCCAGCGGCCGGACCGAGAGGTCTGGCGAGATCTACCTTCCGTATGTTGGTCACGTAAGCGATCAGGTTGTCCTTCTGGAAGACGGATCGATCATGGCCATGGCACATGTGAACGGTGTGCCCTTTGATTTGGAAGACGCTGAGATGCGCAACTCGCGCTGCCGCGCGTTCAACACTCTCTTGCGCAACATCGCCGATGACAATGTCTCGATATACGCTCATCTTGTGAGACACAACGATGTGCCGGCGCCGGCGCCGCGCCGGTTTCAAAGTGCATTCGCTGGCAGTCTGAGCGAGGCCTACGAGCGTCGTGTGCTGTCGGGAAAGCTCTTTCGCAACGATCACTTCCTCACTTTGATCGTGTCCCCCCGCACCGCAATCGGCAAGATCGGCTTGCGGATTGCCAAGTCCCGCAGACGGAATGAGCACGATCTAGCCACCCAAATGCGGAGCCTGGAAGACCTCTGGCACATCATTGCTGGCGCACTCGGCGGTTACGGTCTGCGCCGGTTGGGCATTCGTGAGAAAGGCAACGTGCTCTTCACGGAAATCGGCGAGGCGCTTCGGCTCATGATGACTTGCCGGTTTCTTCCGGTTCCGATGGTTACCGGCTCACTTGGCGCCTCGATCTACACTGACCAGGTCATCTGCGGGAAGCGGGCGCTTGAGATTCGAAGGCCCGGGGATAGCTCCGTCGGATCATTGTTTTCGTTCCGTGAATATCCGGCGACGACGCGGCCGGGCATGCTAAATTCCTTGCTGTCCGCCAACTTCCCGCTTGTCCTGAGCCAGAGCTTTTCCTTCCTCACTCGCCCGCAAGCTCATGCCAAACTAAGCCTTAAGTCCAGCCAGATGACGAGTGCCGGCGACAAGGCTCTCACCCAGATCAATGAACTTGCCGAGGCAGAGGACGCACTGGCAAGCAACGAATTCGTGATGGGTTCGCATCATCTGAGCCTGTGCGTCTATGCCGACAGCCTCAATAGCCTTGCAGATCGCGCAGCAAGTGCCCGCGCACGGCTGGCCGACGCGGGCGCCGTTATCGTCCAAGAGGGCATCGGCATGGAGGCCGCATATTGGTCCCAACTTCCGGGGAACAACAGGTGGCGCACGCGCCCGGGGGCGATCACCTCACACAATTTTGCCGGGCTCGTCTCATTTGAGAACTTCCCAAGCGGTTCCAGTTCCGGCCACTGGGGCAATGCTGTTGCGCGCTTTCGCACAAACGGTGGAACTTCTTTCGACTACATCCCCCATGAGAATGACGTCGGCATGACGGCAATATTCGGGCCCGTTGGCAAAGGCAAGACGACGCTGATGACCTTTGTCCTCGCGATGCTTGAGCAAAGCTTGGTCGATCGCAATGGTGCGATCGTCTTCTTCGACAAGGATCGGGGTGGTGAACTGCTGGTGCGAGCCACGGGAGGGACATATCTTGCGTTGCGCAGAGGCGCTCCGAGCGGCTTGGCCCCTCTGCGTGGACTGGACAACACCTCCGCCTCTCGGGACTTTCTGCGCGAGTGGTTGATGGCCCTGATCGAGAGTGACGGCCGTGGTCCGATCTCGCCGGAGGAAAGCCGTCGGCTGGAACGCGGCATTGTTCGTCAGCTTTCGTTCGAACCCCCTATGCGCTCACTTGCGGGCCTGCGCGAGTTCCTATTGCACAGCCCCTCCGAGGGCGCAGGAGCACGGCTGCAGCGGTGGTGTAGAGGGGGGGCGCTTGGATGGGCCTTTGACGGCGACGTGGACGAAGTAAGGCTGGATGCCTCCATTACGGGCTTCGACATGACGCAGCTCCTGGAATATGAGGAGGTCTGTGCACCGGCCGCCGCATACCTTCTGCATCGAGTGGGCGCTATCGTCGATGGTCGTCGGTTCGTGATGAGCTGCGACGAATTTCGATTCTATCTACTCAACCCCCAATTCTCGGCCGTTATCGACAAGTTCTTGCTCACGGTCCGCAAAAACAACGGCATGTTGATACTCGCAACGCAGCAGCCTGAACACGTTCTGGAATCGCCTCTCGGAGCTAGTCTCGTTGCGCAATGTATGACGAAAATTTTCTACCCATCACCGACGGCGGACCGCTCTGCGTATGTCGATGGCTTGAAGTGCACTGCGCAGGAGTTCGAGGCAATCCGCCAGGGAATGGCAATCGGCAGCCGCAAGTTTTTGCTCAAGCGCGATAGCGGGAGTATTGTTTGCGAATTCGATCTTGGGCAGATGCGCGAGTACGTAGCCGTACTCTCGGGGCGGGCCAACACAGTGCGCTTTGCCGACCAGCTTCGCAACCAGCACGGAGACGCCCCAAGTGGGTGGCTCGACAAGTTCATGGCCCGGTACCATGAAGTTCAAGACTGACGGAGGAATATTCATGAAACTTGCCAAACTTGCAGTAACGACCCTTGCTGCTTCCCTTCTGCTTCACGGACAGGCCCGGTCGCAATGGATCGTCACCGACCCTGTAACAGAAACACAATCGACCTTAACAGCGATTTCCAATGCGGCGATCCTTGAGAGGTCAATCGAGACGCTCGCTACGACGATCGAAATGGTGACAATGCTAACCTCGTCATTCGCTGTCACGGGAGTGCTAAGCTCACTGAACCAAGGAAATCATTACCCGTCGAGCAATAAGCTGGAGGAGCAGATGTTTGATGCTCGGGCGCCAGCTTCGATTATCGCCCGTAACATTGCGGAGGACCCAAATCGGATAGTCACGGGCGACGATTCAGAAGCGAAACTGTTAAAGGGACAAATCGCTGGGGCCGCCAATGCCGCAGCTATTGCAGCCGACACTTTGGGCATGATGGACAAGCGCCTTAAGGATAACGCCGGCACGCTTGGTCAGCTTTCCCGCTCGGGAAATATTATGCAGGCCACCGTGACCAACGGTCTGGTCCTCAAGCAGATTCACGATGCGATGATCCAAAATGCCCAGGCCACGAGTCTGCTGACTATGGCCACTGCACAAGGGAGCCTTCACGCCGCTGAGGAGGCCGCCACGCAGCGTCGCGAACATCGGGACACCGCTCGCATTTTTGGCCCCCTCCCGTGAACGCTGAGTTCATCAGGCTCAGCTGCGCTGATCAGGGACACATCAGGCTCACGCCATGAATTTCAAAATTCCCGCGCCATTCACGACTATACACACGATCTTTCATGGGGCCTTCACGTCCGGGCTGCACAAAGTGCTTGAAAACGTCCAAGCGGCGGTCAGTGCGCCTCTGGTTGCGTGTGTCACGCTCTGGATAATAATCCAAGGCTGTCTGGTCATGCGTGGTCAAGTCGATGCGCGCGGGGGTATCTCGCGCGTAATCATGGTGTCGATTGTCGTCGCCCTTATCTTAGGGCAGGCCAACTATCAGCAGTACATTGAAGCGCTTTTCGACGAAACGATTCCGAGGTTGGCTCACGACATCAGTGGCAGCGACTTGCCCTTCATCGGAATCGCCCAGAAGCTCGACATCATGTTTGCTTCAAGCCAGTATGTCTTTCAGCTGATTGCTTCCGAAATTGGGCCTATGAACGGCCAGGACATACTTGCTTTCGAGGGAGCGCAATGGATTTTCTACGGCGCGCTGTGGACAGCGTTCGAGATCTACGATGCCGTTGGAATTCTGACGAAGGTGCTCTTGACGATCGGCCCCCTGGTCCTTGTAGGCTACCTTTTTGATCACACTCGAGACATAGCCACCAGATGGATCGGCCAACTGCTCTCGTACGGGCTGCTGCTTCTCCTCCTCAACATCGTTGCAACGATAGTAATCGCTGCCGAAGCAGTCTCGCTGGCAGCCATGCTTTTGATGATCAAATTCTCGGGCACGACAGCAGCCAAGATCATCGGGCTTTACGAGCTCGACATGCTTTTCCTAGCTGGTGACGCTCTGATCGTCGCGCTTCCGACGATCGCCAGCAGCATCGCCGGCGGCTCTTGGGGAGGTGCGAACCGACCTCTTAACAGCCTCAATCGCCACTTTGCCAAAACGGCGGGTGGTTAATCAATCGACAAGTTCGGTGCCAAAAACATGAAATATTGCCTACTTCTGTCAATCCTCGCTTTGGCCGCCTGCAAGACGAGCCATGGGCTTGCGACGTGCGCGGGTGCCCCATTCCAACTGAACGTGGGACAATGGGAAACCACCCCTGAGGATCTTCAGGTCGAATGCGCGGAAGAGCCAAAGTGAAATTTCCTGAACATGCCCTTCTGGTGGAGAGAGAAACGCTAGCCGCCCACTATAAGAAGGTGGAAGCGTTTCAAACGTCACGAGCGAAGTCTGCGCGGCGCCTGTCAAAGGCCCTGATCGCCTTTGCCGCAGCGGCGGTCCTAGGAAATGTTGCCCAGGCATTTACCATCGCTGCCATGGTCCCGTTGGCCAAGCTCGTACCTGTGTTCCTCTGGGTCCGGCCGGATGGGACCGTCGACAGCGAAGTGTCAGTGTCTCGACTGCCGGCAACCCAAGACCGAGCCGTCATAAATGCTTCGCTGTGGGAATATGTACGCCTGCGCGAGGGGTACACAGCAGATACAGCCCAATACGCCTATGACCTCGTATCCAGTTTCAGCGCGCCGACTGTGCGACAGCAATATCAAGATTTCTTCAACTATCCGAATCCCACCTCGCCGCAAGTCACGGTCGGCAAGCGCGGCAAGCTCGAGGTCGGGCATATTTCTTCAAACGACATCAGTCCGGACGTTCAACAGATCCGTTACAAACGTACGCTTGTTGTCGATGGGCAGATGCCGATAGTGACCACCTGGACAGCTACCATCCGCTACGAGCGCTTGACGGGTCTGCCTGGGCAATCGAGGCTCACCAATCCGGGAGGTCTACTCATCACTTCCTATCAAAGCTCGGAAGATAGCGTATCGAACCTGGGCTATGTGCAGCCATGACAAAAAGAGCGTTTCTCGCGCTGGTCTGTTCACTCTTCTTAACGATGGAAGCGTCCGCGGAAGACACACCACTTGCCGGCAAGCATGATGCGCGCATGCGCTACCTGGCTTACCGTCCTGACGAAGTGGTGCGCCTGTCTACCGCAGTGGGGGCAACGCTGGTTGTCACATTCGCGGCCAACGAGACAGTCGCAGCCGTGGCCGTTTCCAATAGCAAAGACCTGGCTGCGCTCCCGCGCGCCAACTATCTCTTTTTTAAGGCTAGCCGGATGCTCCCGCCGCAGCCGGTCATCGTGCTGGCCGAGAGTGAGTCCGGTACACGGAGATACGTCTTCAGTATTTCAACGAGAGCGATGCCAAAACTCGATGAGCAGCAACCTGACCTATACTACAGTGTGCAGTTCACCTATCCTGCTGATGAGGCTGCTGCTCGGAGAAAGGACGCAGAAAGGCGCTCGATTCTTGGTCAGGCCCGGGCGAAAGTGCTGCACGACGAGAGAGTTCAGGATTTGTTGAATCGGCCCGCCGCAACTACCAGTCCGGACGAAAGCAATTTTCACTACGTCGCAAAGGGCGATCGATCGCTGTCGCCGCTGCAAGTTTTCGATAATGGCTTTACCACCGTATTTGGCTTCGCAAGCAATTCCCGCATACCCTCTCTCTACATTATCAATCCCGACGGCAAGGAAGCCGCTGCCAATTACACGGTCAAAGGAGACTATGTTGAAGTATCCGCAGTCGCCCGGGAATGGCGTCTGAGAGATGGCAATACGGTCTTGTCCATTTTCAACAGGGCTTATGACCCTGTGGGACGAGCGCCAGGGACCGGTACAGTGACACCCGACGTGTGGCGCGTTTTGAAAGGCTCGGCCGATGAATGAAACCGGCCCACAGTCGGGACATGATGTCCATGCCTCCGGATCGATGGTCTCGGAGCCGGCCCGCCGGCATGTTTCGGGATTGCAGAAGTTGGCCGTCGCTGCTCTTGTTCTCATCTCATCTCTATCACTCATCTGGCTCGGAGGTCGTCCCAGCACACAAGACGAACCAACTCAGCCAAAACCTCCAATTGTCGCCGACGCCGAACCATTCCGCCCCGTGCCGATTGAGATTGCTCCCGAAGCTCCAGCAGCCGTACAGGCGGCGCAGGCAGGAGATCCTGCGCCATCCACGCCGACTTCAGCTGATCCGCCGCCGGAGGAAACACCAATTTTCGCCTACAGTGGCAGCAGTAAAATGCCCAACGACGGTCAGCGGAGCGAAGACAACCATAGGGATGCTCCCGCGACCTCGGATGAGATTTCAGACGCTGGCGATCTGTCGGCGCGATTGAAGCCAGATATACAGGAGCCAAGCCGGGCCACACTTTTGCCGCACCCTGATCTCGTGATTACTCAAGGAACGATCATCCCCTGCATTTTGCAAACGGCAGTCGACACAAATTTACCGGGTTATGTGAAGTGCGTCTTACCTAAAGACGTCCGCGGCGCCACCAACAACGTGGTGCTTTTGGATCGCGGGACGACCGTGATTGGCGAGATCCAGCGTGGTCTCCAACAGGGGGATGCGCGTGTCTTCGTGCTGTGGACGCGCATGGAAACGCCTGACCATGCCCTCGTTTCGCTAGCATCGCCGGGCGCTGACGAGCTCGGCCGCTCCGGAATGCCTGGCACGGTGGATAATCACTTCTGGCAGCGCTTTGGCGGAGCAATGCTCATGAGCGTCATTCAAGGCGCGTTTCAGGCCGCCGGTCAATACGCTGGCAGCTCAGGTGGAGGAAGCGGTATCAACAGCTTCCAGAGCAACGCCGGACAAGCCGTTGAGACGACCCTTAGAGCAACGATCAACGTTCCGCCAACTCTGAAGAAAAACCAGGGAGATGCTGTATCCATCTTTGTGGCTCGGGACCTCGATTTCTCAGATGTATACGATCTTAGAGCGACCGCCGTGGCGCCAGCCCCCCCCCAACATCGCCAACGCCGGAGAGACAACAATGCGACCGGAGGCTGACCCTCAATTGCGTTTGCTTCTCAACCCTGTTCTGAAATGGCTTGAGGAGCCAAGGACCGAAGAGGTCGCTATCAACCGGCCTGGGGAAGCCTTTGTCCGACAGGCCGGCGTTTTCACGAAACATCCGCTACCGCTATCTTATGACGATCTGGAGGACATCGCGATCCTCGCTGGAGCGCTGCGCAAGCAAGATGTCGGACCGCAAAGCCCCCTCTGTGCGACTGAGCTGCCGAACGGAGAGCGGCTGCAGATCTGTTTGCCGCCCGCTGTTCCCTCAGGAACAATAAGCCTGACGATACGGCGTCCCTCAAGTCGTGTGACCGAACTCAAGGAAGTTTCTTCTCGCTACGAATACTCGCGTTGGAATCAATGGCGGTCACGAAAGGAGCGCCAAGAGCGGCAGGACGAAACGATTCTTCAGCACTACGACCATGGTGACTTGGAGCAATTTTTGCGAGCGTGCGTTTGCGGGCGGCTCACGATGCTGCTTTGCGGACCTACTGGTAGCGGCAAAACGACAATGAGCAAGACTTTGATCAACGCTATACCCCCGCAAGAGAGGCTGATAAGTATCGAGGACACGCTCGAACTTGCAATCCCGCACGAGAATCATGTCCGGTTACTCTATCCGAAGGACCGAGCAGGCGTAGGTGCGGTGACAGCCGAGCAACTGTTGCAAGCCAGCTTGCGCATGCGCCCTGATCGAATATTGCTTGGCGAGATGCGCGATGATGCTGCTTGGGCCTACCTTAGCGAAGTCGTCTCCGGCCATGCGGGATCAATATCGACGATTCATGGGGCGGATCCGGTCCAAGGCTTTAAAAAGCTCTTTTCACTCGTCAAGAGCAGCCCGCAAGGAGCTGCTGTGGAAGACCACACGCTTCTTGACCTGCTGTCGGCTGCCATTGACGTCATTGTGCCGTTTCGTACCCACGGCGACGTGTATGAGGTGGGGGAGGTGTGGCTCGCCGCCGATGCCCGGCGACGCGGAGAGACAGTAGCCGATCTTCTCAATAAGCACTAAGGCTCGAGCACGTCGGGGATCGGTAAGTCGTTTGTGATATGATGGCGCAACTTGTTCAGATTCAACGTCACTTTGATTTGACCGAGGTTGATTATGGGAGGACGACTGGGCGTAGCCCTTCGGTCACAAGCCTGAACTCTTCGGCCGCCCTGTCGGCGCGGCAAGCTGCGGCACGATTCGACTGGGTGTATCGAGCGCGTCCGCTGAATTGCGCGGGCGACGCTCAGCGAGCTGGTGCCGATGCCTGCTTCAAAAGCGGCATCGACACCCGGCAGGTCGTACCCTTGATTTACCTAGCCGCGCTCAAATGAGCGTCTTCAAAGCCGCCGAACGTGGTTCGGAATGACCGGTTGGTAAATCGGGAAGTGCTATACAGGGAATCCTCCCGGTATTGCCTCCAGGGGGTCCTCTCAATGAACAAAGCCGCAACCTGCCCTTGCGACCTCAGCTGGAGTTTGCGACGCAACCCATATAGGAGGATCGATGCGCAGAGAAATCGCAGGCAGAGTCGGTGGCATTGTGGGCTGGCCGACCGACGGTTTCAGCCCGTCAACAGGTCTTCACGTGTTCCATCCCCGACTATTGCAGGCGTGCGGATTGCATTCTCCCGCGATCACCCATCGGAAAGAGCGTTACGAACACTACGAAGAGTTGCGCGACTTCTGCTGTCGCCCCGGTCTTACAGCGGACGGTGACCTGTCCTACCTTGATAGGACGTGAAATGCGAACGCTGCTCATTGATCATCACGTGGATCTTACGCGCGCCGTGCGAGCTGCGCTCGGGGATAGCGGTTTTGCCGTTGATGTAGTTGGCAACCTGGAACAGGCGTCGAGGGCATTCTGTTGCGCAACCTATGAAATTCTCCTGCTGGAGTTGGCTCTGCCAGATGGCGATGGCTTGGGCTGGCTGAGACAGCTAAGGAGCGACGGGCATTCAGTTCCAACCCTCATTATGAGTAGCATCAACGATCTCGAGAAGCGAATTGCAATTTTCAACGGTGGCGCGGACGATTTTCTGCTCAAGCCCGTCTCTTTCGATGAGCTCATCGCCAGAATGAGAGCCATTCTGCGCCGGTCGACACAGGTGACCGACCCCATCGTTGTATTTGGCAATCTCAATTTCGATCCGATCGGCCGACAGGTTTCCGTCTCGGGTCATCCTCTGAAGATCGCACGCCGCGAACTATGTATTTTAGAGCATCTGCTTATCCGTGCAGGCCGCATCGTGCCTCGTGCGCAGTTGGAAGATCACCTCTATTCGTTCAACGACGAGGTATCTGCCAACGCGCTTGAAGTCGGAATCTATCGCTTACGTGGACACCTGAGTAGGTCAGGTGCAACGCCACGGATCACGACCGTGCGCGGCATTGGTTACCTTCTTGAATTGACTGAGGCGGCATCCGCATAGTTGGTCTAAATTGAAAGAACAGACTGCGTATCAAGCGCCGCATTCGATCCATCGGCTTCAAGTCGCAGGCGAGCGCCGTGGTTATCCTCTCCGGCATCGAGATGATCCACATGATTGGCAAGCGACAGGCGAGGTATGACTACAAGTCTGTCGATCGCTGTTTCGATATCCTCGCTGCCTGACGGACAGGCCGAAATGGCCGTTCACACCCCCATTTCCAGGTTTGCGACAGAGCCTTTTGTCGGCGTTGCCGGCTTCGAAGGGCCGGTGCGCGCCGAGCGCATCAAGATCATCCCCGGCCACCTTGCTGCGGCCACTCGCCGAGTACGAAGCGGTGGTCGGAGGGAGCTGGTGATGACGACGCTAGATCATGACCTGCTGATCGCAATCCTGGATCGGCTGAAGTTGACGGCCATCCGCGACCAGCTCGACACGCTCATGTCGAGCAAGATCGCGCAGTTCCCGTTTGTCCGCGAACTCGACGGCTTCGGCTTCGACGCGCAGCCATCGGTCTGCTTCAGCCAAACGTATTCATAGGTATGGGACAGGCCTTGCTATGTCCGAACGTCACTGCGCGGCAAAAACGTTGGATTTCTCAAGAAATAAAGTATTGGACAGTGCCCAATTTACCGTTGGAAAAGCTGGATATGGCGTTTCAGCGTTTCAGCGAAATAACCGAAATCAATCACTCCTAACAGCAAAGGCAACCGGAACTCGATCGCTTCCGTTGCCCGCGACTTAGCGAAACGCTTGTTCGCGATTTACTAAAACGGCTGTCCCAATTTAGTGAAATCCGCAGACAAGCCGCTGGAGGTTGGCCAAAGGCCACCCACGCCTGCTCCGAGGCCCTCCAGGGCAATGGTCTGAGACCTGGGCTCAAGCAGGATGAGACGCCGCTGGAGCTCAGGTGCAAGCGCTGCCACGCCCGCTCCGAGGCCCCACAAGGCCGAAGCGCAGTCGTCGGGGTCACGAGGCCTCTCGGCCACGACGACGAGCCTGAACCTGGATCCGCCTTTCTTGAGGCGTTGCGACTATCATCGCGGCGACACGCAGCTCTTGATTTGTGTGCGACACCTCAGCAGATCCATCGGGCTGAGCCGCTCAGCAATCAACGAGAATGTCCAGCGGCAGATCAAGGATACTCAGAGGAGGAAACGCTTGATCTTGAGGCTCAGAGCGCGTCTGCTCCACTATAGAACAGGATGATTCACCGGGTCCTTCAACGCCAGCCGCCGGTCCGATGAGAGAATTGTCTCGGATATCACGCTCGATGGGGTTAAATGCCGAGATGGGCGCCTTGCCACGCTCCTCAATGCCCCTCATGATTCACCGCCTATAGCTACCAACTGAATGAATCATCGTGATTGTCGCGCAGCGGAATCCTCAAGGATCGGGCAGTTCGTAGGGGGCGCCGGTTTGACCAGGTTGAGCCCGCGAATTGCTCGATCGGACAAGATCCTAATTCTGACGAGATCCTCGGGACGCACTCCAAGTTGTCGATCATGTTCGGCACACAAGGAAAGGGCGGCATTGCTGCCGCCCTTTCCGCTGTAGGTTGATAGGGGCTGGATTAGAAATCCATGCCGCCCATGCCGCCCATGCCGCCCATACCGCCGCCGCCCATGCCGCCAGGCATGCCGCCGCCGCCAGCCGACTCCTTCTTCGGAGCCTCCGCGATCATGGCTTCGGTGGTGACCAGCAGGCCGGCGACCGAGGCCGCGTCCTGGAGAGCCGTACGGACAACCTTGACCGGATCGACGATACCCATGGCGATCATGTCGCCATATTCGCCGGTCTGGGCGTTGTAGCCGAAGGTCGCGCCCTTGTTCTCAAGGATCTTGCCGGCAACGATCGATGCTTCCGCACCGGCGTTGGCCGCGATCTGGCGGGCCGGAGCCTGCAGCGCACGACGAACGATGTTGATGCCGGCGGCCTGGTCGGCATTGACGCCGGTGACCTTGATGTCGGCCGAAGCGCGCAGGAGAGCGACGCCGCCGCCTGCAACGATGCCTTCTTCGACGGCCGCGCGGGTCGCGTTGAGGGCGTCATCGACGCGGTCCTTCTTTTCCTTGACTTCGACTTCCGTGGCACCGCCGACGCGGATCACCGCAACGCCGCCGGCGAGCTTCGCCAGACGTTCCTGCAGCTTCTCCTTGTCGTAGTCCGAAGTGGTCTCTTCGATCTGCTGCTTGATCTGGGCAACGCGGCCCTGGATCTCGGCCTTCTTGCCGGCGCCGTCGACGATGGTGGTGTTCTCCTTGGAGATCGACACCTTCTTGGCGCGGCCGAGCATGTTGAGGCCGACGTTCTCGAGCTTGATGCCGAGGTCTTCCGAGATGACCTGGCCACCGGTGAGGATGGCGATGTCTTCCAGCATGGCCTTGCGGCGATCACCGAAGCCCGGCGCCTTGACGGCGGCGATCTTCAGGCCGCCACGCAGCTTGTTGACGACCAGCGTGGCCAGGGCCTCGCCTTCGACGTCTTCCGAGATGATGAGCAGCGGCTTCGAGGTCTGCACGACGGCTTCGAGAACCGGCAGCATCGCCTGCAGGTTGGACAGCTTCTTCTCGTGCAGGAGGATGTAGACGTCCTCGAGCTCGGCAACCATCTTGTCGGCGTTGGTGACGAAGTAGGGCGAGAGATAGCCGCGGTCGAACTGCATGCCTTCGACGACCTCGAGTTCAGTCTCGGCGGTCTTGGCTTCCTCAACCGTGATGACGCCTTCGTTGCCGACCTTCTGCATCGCTTCGGCGATCATCTTGCCGACCGACTCGTCGCCATTGCCGGCGATCGTGCCGACCTGGGCAACTTCCTCGGAGGTCTTGATCTTCTTGGCAGCCTTGCCGAGCGCCGCGACGACTTCGGTCACGGCCAGATCGATGCCGCGCTTCAGGTCCATCGGGTTCATGCCGGCGGCAACGGCCTTGTTGCCTTCCTGGACGATCGACTGCGCCAGAACGGTCGCGGTTGTGGTGCCGTCACCGGCGATGTCGTTGGTCTTCGAAGCAACTTCGCGGATCATCTGCGCGCCCATGTTTTCGAACTTGTCGGAAAGTTCGATTTCCTTGGCGACGGTGACCCCGTCCTTGGTGATGCGCGGTGCGCCGAACGACTTGTCGATGACGACGTTGCGGCCCTTGGGGCCGAGGGTGACCTTCACCGCGTCGGCGAGGATGTTGATGCCGTGAAGCATGCGCTCACGGGCATCGCGGGAGAATTTTACGTCTTTGGCAGCCATTTTTTTACTCCTGGGCATCTCGCCCGAAATTCAGATTTGATGGTGCGAAGGAAAGGCCTGATATCAGCCGATGATGCCCATAATGTCGGATTCCTTCATGATCAGAAGGTCTTCGCCATTGAGCTTGACTTCGGTACCCGACCACTTGCCGAACAGGATGCGGTCGCCGGCCTTGACGTCCAGCGGGACCAGCTTGCCTGCTTCGTCACGAGCGCCGGAGCCGACGGCGATGATCTCGCCTTCCTGCGGCTTTTCCTTCGCCGTATCCGGGATGATGATCCCGCCGGCGGTCTTGGATTCGGATTCGACCCGGCGAACGACCACGCGGTCATGCAGCGGCCGGAAATTCGACTTTGCCATTTTTGGATGTCCTTGGTGCGGATGTTGAACGGTTCTCCGTTGCCGGAGCGTGCTTAGCACTCAGCGGAAGCGAGTGCTAACGCGGCAATGAGATAAGCCGCATGCTCCTGCTAGTCAAGACGAAAGAGCAAAGAGCAAAGAGAAAAGAGCAGACAGCAAAGAGAAGAGAGCAAAGAGCGTGTAAGCATCGAGCCTTTTATGTGAACAATGTCGGGTATCAGACATATATGGGGCGGCTCACCCTTTGTATTTGAGCTTTATTCAGATGGCACGAATGATGCAACAGGTGATGCATTTGATCTCATCCAGAGGCTCGCACGGGGTCGTGCTGCGTCAGCTCGGTCATGTCGAGCTTCAGAAGGCCATTTTGGCATTGGTTCTGTTGCCCTATTCCCATTCATGACCAGTCCTGCGCGCGTGAGCCGGCCGGCTAGATTCCAACCACGAGAGCGCCGCCGCTGAGACCCGCACCCGCCGCCGACAGAAGGATTTTCTCTCCAGGCTGGAATGGCTCCGTCTGGTTGGCGAGCGAGAGCGACAGCGGGATCGTCGCGGCCGAAGAGTTGCCGTATTCGGCAATCGTCTTGACAATTGCTTGGTCCGCGATGCCGAGGTTCCTCCCGACCGCGTCGAAAATCCGAGTATTGGCCTGATGGGGCACGAACCGGCCGAGATCGTGTGGCCGCACTCCGGCAGCGGCTAGCGCGCTTATCGAGCAATTGGTCATCATCTCGACGGCCTTTGCGAACACTTCGCGGCCGTCCGTCATCCTCATTCGGGTTTGCGCGAGATCGAGGTCACCGTGGAACGGCTTGTTGCTTCCTCCTGCGGGAATCTGGATCAGCCCGTATCGCGAGCCGTCCGAAGCCACCGAGGCACCGAGAATGCCCCGATCAGCATCATCGCACTGACCGATCACCAGGGCGCCGGCGGCATCGGCAAACAGGACCGAGCTTGCGCGCTCGGCTGGATTGATGCGGCGGCTGAGGATATTGGCGGCGATAACAAGGCTCGCTTTGCCGTGCAGGCGGGTAAATCCGTCCGCAAACATCAGCGCATAGATGAAGCCGGCGCAGGCGCCTGTCAGATCCACCGCGCCTGCGCTGCCAAGGCCAAGCTTGTGTGCGACCAGCGGCGCGCTCGGCGGCAGAAGATGGTCGGGCGTCGAGGTGGCAAGCAACAGCAGACCGATGTCGTGGCGCGCAATACCGGCGTTCGCCAGCGCCATGTCGCCGGCCTGCGCAGCAAGACCAGACAGCGTGTCTTCGTCGGTTGCCCAGAAGCGCGACCGTATCCCGGTACGCCTTTCGATCCAGCCTGGATCAAGACCGAGATTGCTCTCGATTTCGGCATTCGCCACCTTTCGCCCAGGCGCATGATGGCCAAACCCGAGAATGCGCGACGACTTGCTCATGGCCTGGACCCGAAGCGTTCGCCCGCCTCCTCAATGGCGTCATAGAGTCGCTCGAGCTCGTCGCCGGTGATGCAATAGGGTGGCAGAAGGTAGAGGACATTGCCGAGCGGGCGCACAAGTAGCCCTCGCTCGAGGAAGAAAGCGCGCAGTTTCGGTCCGATCTCGGCGAGATAACCTGCGGAACCGGTTCGCAGGTCGAGCGCCGCGATCGTGCCGGTCGCCCGGCAGTCGGTGAAGAAGCTGTTGTCGCGAAAGCGTCGAAGCCCGGTGGCCTGCATTGCGCTCAAGGCCGCAATGCGCTCGGCCACCGGCTCGTCCCGCCAGATCTCGACATTGGCAAGTGCTGCCGCGCAGGCAATCGGGTTGGCAGTGTAGGAGCTCGAATGGAAAAATGTCTTCTTCCGGTCCTCGGAATAATGAGCCTGGAAGATGGCATCGGTGGCAAGCGTTACGGCCAGCGGGATGGCGCCGCCGGTCAGGCCTTTCGAGGTGCACAGGATATCTGGAGAGATCGATGCCTGCTCGCAGGCGAACATGGTTCCGGTCCGCCCCCAGCCGGTCATCACTTCGTCGGCGATCAGCAGCGTGCCGGAGGCCTCAGTGATCTTCTTCAATTCGGCCAGAACTGAAGCCGGATACATCAGCATGCCGCCGGCGCCCAGCACCAGCGGCTCGACGATTAAGGCTGCGGCTCGTCGATCGCGGGTCACAGCCTCTAAACGATCCAGCGTCTCTTGCTCGCGCCCCGCTGCCGGAAAGGGGATGGTGGCGACCTCGAACAGCAAGGGTTCGTAGGCGGCGTTGAACACGCCACGCGCACCGACGCTCATCGTGCCGATCGTGTCGCCATGATAGCTGTGATCCATGACGACGATGCGCGAGCGTGGGGCGCCGATATTGCGGAAATAACCGAGCGCCATCTTCAGCGCTACTTCGACCGAGGTCGAGCCACTGTCGGAATAGAACACCCAGTCGAGTCCAGCGGGAGCGAGGCCGACAAGCGCCTTGGCCAAGCGCTCTGCCGGCTCGTGCGTGAAGCCCGCAAAGATAATCTGGTCGAGGCTCGACGCGGTTGTCTCGATTGCCTTCATGATGCGGGGATGGCGGTGGCCATGTGTGACGACCCACCAGGAGGAGATGGCGTCCAGGATGCGGGCGCCGTCGGCCCTGCGGAGATAGGCGCCTTCAGTCCGGACGATTTCTGGGATCGCAGGCTCGAGCGCGTGCTGGGTGAAGGGATGCCACACATGAGACTGCGACATCAGTCACCTCCAGTAATCGAGGCGAAGGCGAAGCCGGCAATCATTGCGTCCCTCAGTGTCTTGCCGGTCAGCAGATCGAGGTGCGGCAGCCTGCCGAGCTGCGGCGCACCGCTGAATTCCACGATGGTCCGTTGCGTATCGGCCATCTCATCGCCGATGAAAGCGATGCCGGCCAACGGGATGGATCGGGCGCGGAGCGCCTCGATCGAGAGCAAGGTGTGGTTGATGGTGCCGAGCGTGGTGCGGGCGCACAGAATAACGGGCAGCCGCCATTCAGCGAAGATGTCGATGAGCCTTGTGCGCCGGTTAAGCGGCACCATCAGGCCGCCGGAGCCTTCGATGACGAGCGGCGTCGGTAGGACGGGAAAAGCAAGATCGGCAGCCTTGATCGCCACGCCGTCGATCTCGGCCGAACGATGCGGCGACAGCGGACTCCGCAAGCGGTAGGCTTCCGGCAGCACGCGCTCTGAGGGCAAGCCGGCAAGCCGCGCGACCACTTCGCTGTCGGTCTCGCCGTCGAGGCCCGATTGCACCGGTTTCCAGTAAAAGCCGTCGAGCAAACCGGCGAGCCCAGCCGCAAACACGGTCTTGCCAACTCCCGTGTCGGTTCCGGTGATGACGATGCGTTGGGTCATACCGCCTCCGGTGATGTTTGGGCCAACACCTCGACCAGCGCCTCGACCATGGCGGAAATGTCGGCTTCGCCGATATTGAGCGTCAGTGAGATGCGCAGCCGCGACGTGCGCACGGTCGGAGGACGAATACCGCGTATGTCGAAGCCGCGGGCCTGCAGGCGCGCCGCCACTGCCATGGTGCGCCTGATATCGCCGATTACGAGGGGCTGGATCTGCGAGCCGCTGGGTATCACGCCGCAGCGCTCGGCCAGCTGGCGGCCGGCGAGGGCAACGCGTTCATGCAGCTGAACACGCCGCATAGGCTCGTCGGCGAGCATTGCGAGTGCTTCGCGCACTGCCACTGCCATCAGCGGCGATGGCGCGGTGGCGTAGATGAATGGCCGGCAACGGTTGATCAGATACTCGCACAGTGCCCTCGGCCCGGTCACGAGCCCACCAGATGCGCCGAGCGCCTTGCCGCAGGTGTGGAGCGCGACGATGTTGTCGCGGCCCTCGAAAGCGGCGGCAAGCCCCCGGCCGTCCGGTCCCCAGACGCCGGTCGAATGCGCCTCGTCAATGACGATGAATGCGCCGTGCCGATCGGCAAGCGCGACCAGGCTCTCCAAAGGCGCGCAGTCGCCATCCATGCTGTAAAGGCTCTCCACCGCGATCCAGACGCATCCCATGCCGCCTGCGGCGCGCCAACGTGTGATCGCATCCTCAACAGCGGTGGCATCGTTGTGCGCGGCCAGCACGAACTGTGCGCGCCCGGCCTGCGCACCCTCATGCATGCTGGCATGGGCGAGCTCATCGAGAACCAAAAGATCGCCCTTCCGCGGCAGGGCGCTCAGCAGAGCGAAGTTGGCGATGTAGCCGCTGCCGAAGAACAGCGCGCGGTCGGCTCCAAAGAATGCCGCCGCGTCTGCCTCGAGCTGCTCGTGTTCCGGTGCATTGCCGCGCAACAGCCGCGACCCGATGGCGCCAACCGGCGTGCCCCGCGCAATCGCCGCCACAACAGCATCGCCAAGTCTCCTGGACGAGGCCAGCCCGAGATAGTCGTTCGACGAGAAATCGAGACCTGCGCGCGGCGCAAGCGTCCGCAGCCGGTCCTTGCGGGCCAGTCCCTGCAAGGTCGCGTCATAGCGGGCAAGCGGTGCCCCGTTCATTGCGCCTCGAGTTCCATCGGCTCAATGCCGAGACGGCGGAACAGAAGGCTATCCTTGTCCTCACCGGGATTGTCCGCCGTCAGCAGCGTGTCGCCGACGAAAATCGAGTTGGCACCGGCAAAAAAGGACAGCGCCTGCATCTCGTCGGTCATGGCGGTGCGGCCGGCGGAAAGACGCACATGCGATTTCGGCATCATGATGCGCGCCAGGGCGATCACGCGCACGAATTCGATCGGCTCGATGGGCTTGGCTTCGGCAAGCGGGGTGCCGGCGATCGGGATCAGCATGTTGATCGGGACGCTTTCCGGCGGCTCGGGTAGGTTCGCCAGCGTAACCAGCATGTCGATCCGGTCCACCGGATCTTCGCCCATGCCGACAATACCGCCGCAGCAGACCTTGATGCCGGATCGACGAACCTGCTCAAGCGTGTCGAGCCGCTCGGCATAGCCGCGCGTGCTGATGATCTCGCTGTAGTAGCGTTCCGACGTATCGATGTTGTGGTTGTAGTAGTCGAGGCCCGCCTGCTTCAGTCGAGCGGCTTGCTCAAGATCGAGCATGCCGAGCGTCATGCAGGTCTCCATGCCCAGCGCCTTGACGCCTTCGACCATCGCCACCACCGCATCCATGTCGCGCGCCTTGGGGTTTCGCCAGGCCGCGCCCATGCAATAACGCGTGGCGCCGGCATCACGCGCCTTGGTCGCCTCGGCGATGACGCGCCGGACCTCCATCAGCTTCGACGCCTTCAGGCCGGTTTCGTGACGCGCCGACTGGCTGCAATAGCCACAATCCTCCGGGCATCCTCCCGTCTTGATGCTGAGCAGCCGGCTGAGCTGGACCTTGTTTGGATCGAAATTCTGGCGGTGCACCGTTTGCGCCAGGAAGAGGAGATTGTTGAAGGGGGCATGGTAAAGTGCCTGAGCCTTCTCCAGGGTCCACGCTCCGGGGTCAGGGGATTGAGCCTGTGGCGATGTCTGCGTTGAACTTGCCGTTTGCATGTCCATGCTGTTCCTCCGGTCTGTCTTGCGGGGTCTTTGCTATCTGACTGTTGACGATCGGAGAGGACAGTTGACCCAATCCTGACTCAGACAATCATGAGCCCCGATGGTCGAGGCCGATATCCAGGATCGGCGCGCTGTGGATGAGTCGGCCGACCGAAATCAGATCAACGCCGGTCGCGGCAACCGCCCGCGCTGTATGGGACGTGATCCCGCCAGAAGCCTCGGTGATAGCGCGGCCACCGACCATTGCGACGGCGCGGCGAAGATCGGGGAGGGACATGTTGTCGAGCAGAACCGCATCGGGAGCGAAGCCAAGTACCTCCTCCAACTGGGCCAGAGTATCGACCTCGACTTCGATCTTGACGAGATGACCGGCCGCTCTTCGTGCTCGCTCGAGCGCTGGGCGGACGCCGCCTGCGATGGCGATGTGGTTGTCCTTGATCAAAATTGCATCGTCCAGACCGAAGCGGTGATTGGACCCGCCAGCTGCGCGCACGGCATACTTTTCGACTGCCCGCAATCCGGGCGTCGTCTTGCGGGTGCAGACGATCTTCGCGCCATACCCACGAACCGCAGCGACGATCGATGCCGTTGCCGTGGCGATGCCGCTCAGATGGCACAAAAAATTGAGTGCCGTCCTTTCGGCTGTGAGAATGGCCCGGGCCGGGCCAACCACTGATGCAATGATCTCTCCATCCACGACATTGCAGCCGTCTGCGCGCTCCACCGAGATTTCGACAGCAGGATCAATCAAGCCGAAAGCGAGCATCGCCAGATCGAGGCCGGCGACAACTCCGGACTGTCGCGCCACCAACACGGTTCCCGCTTGGTATTCCTTCGGGACGATGGCCTGCGTGGTCAAGTCGCCGGCTCTGCCAAGATCTTCAAGAAGAGCTGCCCGTACAAGCGGCTCAAGCACGACCGTGGGTAGCGGTGAAAGTGTCATCACTTCGGCCCTTCGAGACTTGGCGAGTGTCCGAGTCCCCGCGCTGTAGCCAAGGCGGCTTCGAGGGTGATTTCGGACCGTCGGGCGGCAGTCGCATGATGAGGAAAATCTGTCCGGTAATGAGCGCCGCGGCTTTCTTCGCGCAACAAGGCGGCAACCGCGATCATTAGCCCGACAGCCGCCGGATCCGAGACCGCATCCTTGCTTTCGGCGAGCGGCAATAAGGCACGCGCGGCTGCTTTCAAACCTTCACCATCCCGGACGATGCCGAGTGCGCGCGACAGGAAAACACGCACGCGTATCGGAGCGGGCGGTGGGTAAACGTTGGCAAACGCAGGCCTTGTTCTGCGCGCAGGCGTCCCGGCGACACTTTCAGCGACCCAGCGGGCGCACACGATGGCTTCTGTCAAGGAATTGCTGGCGAGCCTGTTGGCGCCATGCAGTCCTGTCGAAGCGACTTCGCCGCAGGCCCACAGCCCCTTGACGGAGGTTCTGCCGGAGCTGTCCACTGCAACGCCACCCATGTGGTAGTGTTGGGCCGGCCGAATGGGGATGAGATCGCGGGCGGGATTGATGCCCGCTCCACGACAGGCTGATGCGATTGTCGGGAAATGTCGAGCGAATGCCGGGCCAGGCCGTTGTCGGGCGTCGAGAAAAACACGGTGGCCGTCCGCAAGATGGTTCCACACGGCCCGGGCCAAGACATCGCGAGGCGCAAGTTCCGCCCCTGGCACGCTCTGGAGAAAAGCCTGGCCGGTTTCATCGATCAGGGCAGCACCTTCGCCTCGGACAGCCTCGCTGACCAGCGCCATAGGGCGTTCCGGGCCGTCAAGCGCGGTCGGGTGGAACTGGATGAATTCGAGGTCGGCTAGGACAGCTCCAGCGCGGGCCGCAAGTGCAAGGCCTTGTCCGCAACTTCCCCAAGGGTTCGTGGTGTCGAGAAACAGTCCCCCGATGCCACCGGTGGCGAGGACGACCCGCCGTGAGCCGAAGAAGAAAGGTCCGATCGAACAGCTCGCCCAGACGCCCCGGATCGCATTCTCTCGCACGGCCAGCCGGCGCGCTTCCACGCCCTCCACGACAACTATCGACGGAGTGGAACGTACAGCCGCGATCAGGGCACGCATGATCTCACGCCCGGTGCCGTCCCCATGCGCATGAACGATGCGACGTCGGCTGTGTGCGGCCTCCAATCCGAGGCACAGTGATCCTTTCGGCGTGCGGTCAAAGGGAACCCCAAAGGCCGCAAGCCCCTCTATCGCCTTGGGCGCGGCTTGGAGGATGCGGCTCGCCACGTCTCTGTCGCAGAGACCATCCCCGGCAGCAAGCGTATCGGCCAGGTGCATTGCCGGCTCGTCGTCTTCGCCGAAACTTGCAGCCAGACCCCCCTGTGCCCAGGTGCTCGAATTGTCAGCTCCCAGCAGCGACCTTGACAGAAGAAGCACCGGCTCCGGCGACAGTTGAAGCGCGGTCATCAGTCCGGCGATGCCGCCGCCGATGATGATGGGACGCCCGAAGAAGCTGCGGAGGTCGGCGCTCAAACTGCCAGCATCCGTTCGACCGCAAGCCGCGCGCGCCCGGCGATCCCGGGTTCGATGGTTACGACATGTTGGTTCTGCTCGAGCGCCGTGCGGATGTTGGCAAGCGTGATCCGCTTCATGTGCGGGCACAAATTGCAGGGCCGGATGAACTCGACCTCTGGGTGCGCTAACGCGACGTTGTCGCTCATCGAGCATTCCGTCATCAGCACGACACGTGGCGGCCTTTGCCCTTCGACATAGTCGGACATGGCAGCCGTCGAGCCGGAAAAATCTGCTTCAGCCACGACGTCGGGCGGGCATTCGGGATGGGCGAGCACGACCACGCCGGGATGGCTTTCGCGCAACTCGCGGATGTCGGCCGGTGTAAAGCGCTCATGCACCTCGCAATGCCCTTTCCAGGCGATGATCTGTACATCGGTCTGGGCGGCGATATTCTGGGCCAGATATTCGTCCGGCAGCATGATCACCCGGAGAACCCCAAGGGATTCGACGACCGCCTTGGCGTTGCCGGATGTACAGCAGATATCCGACTCGGCTTTCACTTCGGCCGACGTGTTTACATAAGTAATGATCGGAACGCCGGGATAACGCTGGCGCATCAAGCGCACGTCTTCTGCCGTGATTGATTCCGCCAACGAGCAACCGGCGCTGAGATCCGGAATGAGCACGGTCTTGTCCGGATTAAGGAGCTTGGCCGTTTCGGCCATGAAATGGACGCCGGCCAGCACGATGACTTGCGCCTCGATCGTCGCAGCCGTGCGGGCTAATGCCAAGCTGTCGCCGACGATGTCGGCCACGCAATGGAAAATCTCGGGCGTCTGATAGTTGTGCGCCAGGATGATGGCGTTGCGCTCGCGCTTCAGTGCAAGGATCGCCTCGATATCGTCGACGAAAGCCGGCCATTCGATCGGCGGGATCACTCGCCGGACGCGCTCGTAGAGCAACGCGGCCGCAGGCAGCATGGCGCTCATCAACCCTCTCCCGCTTATACTCTAATTGAAAATAACCAGCATATACTTGCTGTGAGTATAAGGGATGTCAACCCCGCGCCAGCGGCAATTTTGTCCCGGCGATGAGCCTATCGTCGAGAACGGCGTGGCGGAAACGGAAAAGCTTCGCTGGCCGGCCGCCGGTCTCAGTAGTGGCCTCTCCGGTCTCCTCGACCAGTTCCTGCTGTTCGATCAGTCGGCGAAAGTTCGGCTTGTGGATGAGCCTGCCGGCGAGCGCCTCCACGGTTCGCTGCAGCTGCAAAAGCGTGAAGACCGTCGGCATCAGCTCAAAGACGACCGGCCGGTATTTGATCTTGGAGCGCAGCCGCGCAATGCCGGTCGCCACGATGCGGCGATGATCGGCGACCATGGACTTGCTGGGCACCAGCGGAGGGGGCGCCCCGTCCCGCCCTCTTACGGCCTCTTGGACCAAGCCTGCTTCGTAAACTAACTCATAGCGTTGCAGCGTGAGTTCCTCGTTCCAAAGGCGGTCGTCGAAGCCAAAGGCTATCGTCGCCCGCTGCCAGCGTTCACGTCGCGTGGCCGCATCGCGGACGCCGTTTGCCCATTCAATCAGGCGTGGTCGCAGAACATCCAGCACGACCGGAGGCGTGCCGGAGCGATGGTCCTCCCATGGAAAATATTCATACCAACTCTGCCATCCGCACTTGGGCGGGCCCGCTGCCTGTTCCTTGCGGGTCAATGCAAGATAGCTGATGGAGATGACGCGCTGCTGGCGCTCGGCGCCGATGCGATCCCGATCAGCGAACGTGTAGAGTTGCTCAATGTACCCCAGCCGATGGCCGGTCTGCTGCTCGACCCACCCCCTCAAGCCGGATTGCAGCGATCGGTGCTCAAGCGCAAAGGGACCGGAGGGCAAGGTGTCCGCCTGGCCGATGGTGAGGACACAGGGTTCACTGTCGTTTACGGCGACCACAAAGGCGATCAGGTCCACTTTGACGTCGTCGGCATTCACGGCGGCTCTGTCTTTCCTGAGTCGTATTGCCTGATCGTCCATGTTCGCGAATTGGTTTGCCAGCTCGGGGGGGCACTTAATCGATTTAGTGTAAGCGCGCCTGTCGGCACGTCAACACCCCACAGCTGCACGGCCATTTTTTTGCTCTTCGCACCTGCACAAAAATGTGCGAAAGGCGACACCCGCGGTTGGTAACGTAGGGGAAGGAGGATCCATTGAGCGCGTTTGGTGATACCAAGGCGATCACACCGCCGGATATTCGTTCGCGCAAAGGTGGGACGCCGCTCGTCTGCCTTACCGCCTATACCACCCCAGTCGCGCGGCTTGTCGATCCCCATTGTGATGTGGTGCTCGTCGGCGACAGCGTCGGCATGGTTCTCCACGGTCTGCCCTCGACGCTCGGTGTCACGCTGGAGATGATGATCACGCATGGCCAGGCGGTTCGCCGTGGCATCAAGCAGGCGCTGATGGTCGTCGACCTGCCGTTCGGTTCCTTCGAAGAAAGCCCAGAGCAGGCTCCGAAATGCTGCGCGCGTCATGGCGGAGACCGGCTGCACGGCCGTCAAGCTCGAAGGCGGCGAAACGATGGCAGAGACGATCGGCTTCCTCGCCGCACGCGGCGTGCCGGTCATGGCTCATGTCGGCTTGACGCCGCAGGCCATCAACACCATCGGTGGCTACCGCGTGCAGGGCAGGGGCGGGGATGCCGAGCGCATCAGGCGCGACGCACTTGCCGTGAGCGAAGCGGGCGCCTTTGCGATCGTCCTGGAGAAGGTTCCTGAGGCGCTCGCCCGCCGGATCACGGGGGAGGTGGCGGCCCCGACCATTGGCATCGGTGCCTCGGCAGCCTGTGACGGCCAGATTCTCGTCGTCGACGACATGCTGGGCCTCTTCGGCGACTTCCGACCCAAATTCGTCAAGCGCTATGCTGAACTGGGGGAGGCGGCTGCGGCTGCGATCGCTTCCTATGCGCACGAGGTGAAGGAGCGCCAGTTTCCGGCCGCCGAGCACGTGTTTGCCGATGCGCCCACGCCCGCCGACACGCAAGCCACCAAAAGCGGAGAAGCAGCGTGAGCGTGCCGATCGTCAGGAGCGCTGACCAGCTTCGCGAAATCGTCGCCGCATGGCGCCGCGAGGGCGTGAGGATTGCCGTGGTGCCAACGATGGGCGTCCTGCATGAGGGCCATCTCAGCCTGGTGCGCGCTGCACTCGAGAAGGCAGACCGTGTGATCGTGACGCTCTTCGTAAACCCGAAGCAATTCAACAGCCAGGCCGATCTTGCCGCGTATCCGCGCACCGAGGACGAGGATGCCGCCAAACTGGCACCGCTTGGCGCGCACCTGCTTTATGCGCCAGATGCAGAGGAGATGTATCCGGCGGGCTTCGCCACCACCGTTTCGGTGTCCGGTGTCAGCGAGGGCCTGTGCGGTGCCTTCCGGCCGGGACATTTCGATGGCGTGGCGACCGTCGTCACCAAGCTCTTCCTGCAGACCAGCGCTGACTTCGGCTTCTTTGGCGAAAAGGACTTTCAGCAAATTCACCTGGTCAGGCGCATGGCCCGGGATTTGGATATTCCAATCACCATTGTTGCCTGTCCGACAGTCCGTGAAGCCGACGGTCTTGCGCTATCATCGCGCAATGTGCGGCTCTCGCCAGCGCAACGCGCTGTTGCTCCCAAGCTATCATCGGTCCTGCTCAAGACGGCTGAGCGGCTTGGGCGCGGCTCACCCGTCCTGCCAACGCTTGCAGAATCTCGCGCAGCAATTCTGGCTGCAGGCTATCGCGAGGTCGAATACCTGGAACTTCGCGAAGAGGCAGATCTGCACCCGATGCCAAGCCTTGATCGACCGGCACGGTTGCTTGCCGCGGCCTGGCTCGGCGGCACACGTCTCATAGACAACGTCAGACTATTTCGGATTGGTTCAACAGATTAGCCACGTTCTCGGCACGCGCTGTATCCGTCCGGGATCGTTTAAAACAAGGTCTCTGCCTGGCATTGAGCGAACGGAGGTTACGCACAGGGCAAATGCATCGCGTGTTTGAGAACTTCGTCGAGCAACTGTCTGCAAGTGTTGATGCTGCCGATCTCTGTGAGGCAATGGCCTCCGCTGCAGCCGGCTTCGACTTCCCGCTATTCGCCTATTTCACTTACCCGTCGGCCTCCGGCGACGCCCCCCAATTGATTTCAAACTATCCTTCATCCTGGACATCACGTTATCTGCAACAGCGGTACCACAGGTTTGATCCGGTCATCCTGCGCGGGCTGCAAGGCTGGGATACATTCGATTGGGGTGTGGACCGCGCTCGACACTGTCTGCCGAATTCGCAGCAACAAATTCTGGAGAGTGCGGCTGAGTTTGGCATCTGCGGCGGCCTGACGATGTCCATGCATGATCATCTCGGCCGGTTTGCTGCCCTGACCTTTGCTTCCGACGAGTCCCGTCCGCTTCTGTTGCGGTCACTGGCACGTTACGAAAAAGCATTGCAGCTGGTGGCCATCAACTTTCATATCCACGTCCGGCGCAGGCTCGCCGATGATCGCGTGGTGGATGGTGTAACGCTCACCCCGCGGGAGTTCGAGTGCCTGAAATGGGCGGCGCGCGGCAAGTCGGCTTGGGATATCAGCCAGCTTCTCGGCGTCTCAAAGCGCACCGTGACTTTTCACTTGGAAAACGCCAAGGCAAAGTTTGGCGTTCGAACGATCAACCAGGCCGTTGCACGCATGGCTGCCTCCGGCCAGACGAGATCCTGATTCTTCAGCCACGATACCTGTAAACCTCTACAGGCTGCATCGCTGTCAGCTTTGCCCTTCGATGGCGGGAACACATCCCACATGGAGGCGACCATGATGCAACTGATAACACCAGACTTTTACAACGAGTTTGCAGGCGAACTCAAAGAGATGCACGGGCTCAGGTTTCGGGTGTTCAAGGAAAGGCTCGATTGGGAAGTTGATACCGAAGACCAGATGGAATCCGATTCGTTTGATGCTCTGAAGCCCGTCTATCTGCTCCTCAAAGGATCCGACTGGCGAATTCGCGGTTGCGTGCGTCTTCTGCCCAGCACCGGACCCACAATGTTGCGCGACACCTTCCCGGTGCTGCTGGGTGCTGACGTCGTGCCCTCGACCACCGACATATGGGAGAGCAGTCGTTTCGCGCTCGATCTTCCTCCGTCGGCGCCCAAGGCTGCGGGCGGGCTGGCCCAGGCGACCTACGAGCTCTTCGCGGGCATGATCGAGTTCGGCTTGGCCAAGGATCTGACCCGGATAGTAACGGTGACGGATACGCGCATGGAGCGGATCCTCCGCCTGGCTACGTGGCCATTGTCGCGCATCGGAGAACCCAAATGCGTCGGCAAAACGGAGGCGGTGGCTGGGTTTCTCGAGATTTCCCACGCGAGCCTTTTGCGCATCCGCAGCAGGGGACGTCTGATTGGACCGGTACTGTGGCAACCGGTTCTAGGCCCGTCGGCATAGCGCTATAGTGGACACCTGAGCCATGAAGGATGCTGGTCTGTCCAAGGAAGCGACGGTCGGCCTTGTATGCTGGCCGGACTGGCGTCGCCACGACGCTTACCACTATGCCAGACGATTGCCACGCACTGGCTGGGCCTGGGAGTTTCTTCGGCGCAATCCACAATTCCAGCGCGACCACGCCAAAATGGCACCGTCCGCCTGCATTGTCGGACCCCAAGGCGACATGCAGATAATCGAGTTGACGACAGGATCAGCTCTCCTAAGACAATGGAGCCTTCTTTTTCGCCGACGCGCCACTTTCGGACGCTACATCGGCGAGGGTCTTTTGGGATCCGCGCGATTGCGCCTGTATTCTACGAGCGGCCGCGGAGCCGCTTGGGCTCGACCACGATTTTGAACCGCTTCACCTTTCTTCGCTCTCATGCTGCAAGGACATCCTGCTGACAGCTGCGGGCGTGCAGCACGTGCTGCTGAGGGAGAACTGCCGGAGTCTGCAGATCGCCGTTTCCGGTGCGTCCGTCCTCCGCCCGTTGCGGCTATATGTCGACGCGATCGTTCAGCCGCAGCACCTCAAGTTCCATGTCGCTGCCCTTCAGTTCTTGAACCACGTCAATGGTTGCGCCCGCCTGTCAGCTGCTTGCTTTCCGCCGGAACACCGCGGAGCGCGTCTGCGTATCGTACTCCAGGCTTTGGATGGCTCGCTTGCCGGAGCATCTCATCAGGAGGTCGCCATTGCCTTGTTCGGGACACGCCGCGTCGAAGAAGATTGGCGTCATCCAGGTGGCCATCTTCGCGATCAGGTACGTCGCGCCATCCAACGTGGCCGCTACCTGATGGGCGGCGGCTACAGACAGTTCCTGAGGTAATTGGGGCGGTTGCGATTGTCTTATTCGAACGCGCAACCTCCATTTCTGAGTGCAATTGTGCGTTGCACAAAACGTGGCAAGCGCCCAGTTCTTCCGCGGCGAAGCACTGGGACCCAACCTTCGTCGATGAGTGCATTCATGCCTTGAGGATCCCGATGACCGTTATGAACCCCGACAAAGCCGGCGCGGCAAGCCTTGAGACGATCGCGCGAAACGGCAGCATGCTGCGTCGCATAGCCGTACGCATTCCGACCTACCTGTCGGATATTCGCGAGAACCCGGCGTGGCTGCCCATGTTCATGTTGGCGCGCACCATGCCGGCACGGAGAATGCACTGGCGTGGTGCAAAGCCGGTCCGAAGGTCGCAAAGAGCCCAGGACACGATGTTTGCCGGTATCAATTGCCAGGACGTTGTCGACGCGCTGCGGATGGATGGGCTTTTTCCCGGCCTCGTCCTGCCAACAATGGTGGCTGAAGATGTAGCCGCGTTCGCCAGGTGCACACCTTGTTTCGGCACGAATTCATGCCGGCGGAGCATGCGGAGGCTGAGGCGCGGTTTGGCCGTCCGTTGCTCAGCGGTCATTCATTATTTCGAGCGCATTCTGGGCTGTAACTTGGCCGTTGCCATCCAAAACGATCCGCTGCTCATGGATATTGCCGCGCACTATCTCGGCGGCCAGGCGACGCTGATCACAACGCGCGTCTGGTGGAGCTTCCCGACCGGCCAGGCGTCGGACGCCGACAAGAACCTGGCTTCGCTCGGCAAATACCACTTCGATCTGGACGACTGGCGGATGCTGAAGTTCTTTTTCTATCTGGTGCCCGTCGACGAGGGGACCGGCCCGCATGTCTATGTCCGCGGCAGCCATGATCGCCGCGCCCTCAAGCACCAACTTACGCTTGTCGTCGGCCATCCCGCGCAAGAGATTCTGGACGTGTACGGCAAGCAGAGCCCGGTCACGCTGACCGGCGAGGCCGGTTTCGGTTTCGTCGAGGATCCGTTCGGGTTCCATATGGGCACCGTGCCGGCGCACAGGCCACGGCTGATGATGGAAGTTGGCTTCGGGGTTTCTCCTCCATCACGCCGCCGCTTCCATGGCGAGCCTGTGATCCGCTGATTTCGAAAAGTCCCGAAACAGCCTTCCCGGACCACAAGTCTTGTGAGGCAAGATAAGGCTATGCCGCCAATCGATCTGTTCGGCGCCCAAAGCGGTTGTCCGCACATGCCTTGAACTGGGCTGGTGCAATGAGTCTCGCCATTGCTCCAACCAGCGCATGAATGCCTGCTTAATCGAGGTTAGACGGCAGTGCGCCCCAAGATCCTCCTCGATATCGCCTCAGATGCTCTTCGAAAACCGCCTTTACGGACCGAGTCATCTCGGGTCCCCTTTGCAGTGGCCGGAAGGTGGTGCACAGCCGTATCGTGCTTCGGAATCCTGAATGGATGCGAGGGGCGGTTTCCCTGGGGCGGCGCATGCAGCGGTGCCGGCATGACAGCTTCGTCTTGGATCTGATGCTCGACAACGTCGGCGGTGAAGGCTCTGTTTAGGCGGCTTACCCGGACATGGCCTCAATGCAGGAGATCGGCCATCTCCCTGTTCGAGCACATTCATTGGCGATCAGGCGCCTGCGGCCAAGGCAGTTGGCTGATTAGCCGAGCGTATTCGGCTTCAGCCCTGCCATACGACCCGTCAGCCAGCGCAATCAGACGCGTGCGATCAAGGATAACGACCTCTCCTCGCATCGATCGTATCAGACCTTGCCCCTCTAACATTTGCAGCGCTATGGTGACGCCGGGCCGCCTGACACCGAGCATGACTGATAAGAACTCGTGCGTAATCGCCAAGCGGTTTCCGTCGACGCGATCATCACACATCACCAGCCATCTTGAGAGCCTATCGACGATGTTCATCCGGGCATTGCTGAGCGCGGTGAAGCTTGCCTGGAGGTGAAAGTAGTGAACGTAGCGGAGCAGAAAAGTTCGCAGGGTTGGGCTTGTCAAAAGCGCCTTGGTGAAGAGGCCCGCGTCGATAACAAAGGCGCGGGCTTCTAATTGCACGTAACAATCGTGCGTTGATCGGTCATCGCCCATGATAAGCGCTGAGCCGGTCATGCCCTCACAACCAATGATTCCGATCTCAGCTTCAATACCAGGCCGCAGTTCGCCCACCACTGACCCGAGACCGCTCTCGAAGAAGTACACGGTTCTGATTGGTGACCCCGCCACTTCGAGATGCGTCTTCAGTCCAAGGGAGACGCTTTCCAAGTGAGGTTGCAGCAATGCCAAATCTGCCGAGCACATTCGAAGCAGCAGCGAATTGCGATAGATGGAATTTTGGCGGGTGTCGCGTTGCGCGGCAGTGTGAGTTTGTGAACTGGAGTCTGTCATAGCTCCCTCTCCCTATTGGGGCGGAAGCATGTTGATCGCTCACAGCCGACGGACGCCCTTAGAGTTGCCGTCGATGGCACACTGTATGCCTGCGAACCCCGGATGTCCCATTTTTTTGATTAACTGCCTTGACCGGCGCGAGCCAAGGTTTGGCGCGCCCGCGCTAACACGGCATTCAGATACCCAGACCTTACGGAGGCCTCACCGCACAGGGCGGTGCGCACTCCGGCTCGACGACGGCTGTCGAAATCAGACTGCTGTGGATGCACCACCATTGACCGGTACTAGGATTCTCGACCTCGCCGATAAGCTCGTCTGTACAGCAAGCGGCCTTCCTGCCTATCCCAATATCAAAAGTCAAACCAGTCCGCAGATGCATATGCCTGGCAGCATGTGTCGGTCTTTGGCCACGCATCTGCGACACCGAAATCAAGTAGCCCGCCATGGCGCGACCCTCAATCTTCCACTTCAGGGAGCCTGCCCTGCCATTCAAGGTCAGTCAGCACTTCGGCCTCCACAGTCATATTTTCCGCGAATTCACCGGCATGTTCGGCGAGAAGCTTTCTCGCCGCGACGACCGCTGAACGCTTTCCTTCGCACTTCTCGTGGAACCTGGCTACGCTCTGGCCTACGTGGTCGCCGTTCCATTTTATTACGCCCACTATGGCATACCAGACGCCTTTCCCGGTCCTGCGACGTCGCAGAATTTCGAGTCGCTGATCTGCCAACTGGGCGATGGCTTGGTAGAGAAGTTCGTGCTCCGGGCGGTCGGCACCTCTCGAACGAGCCTCATGGGCAAAGCCCTTCAGGCTAGGCTCCTTAAGTTGAGCTACTGCGTGCGAAATCTTCCACAGATTTGCGGTAGCCTCGTCGAGTGCGTGCCGAGCATCATAGGTAAGCGGCGGTCGCTTCACCGAAACCCCCTGCGCGGATCTCATCTTGTCCGACTTCACCTTCGGCCAGATGTCTGCGGCAATCCTGTCGAGTTCGGCCTTGCCCACTACCCAGCGGTGCTCCTCCTCAGCCCTCTTCTTGGAGAGCTTTGGCTGAAGTGCCACCACCGTTCCCTTGTTGTCGGAATCATTGAAGGTGGCGCTCATAATGTCGCTAGTCGACCGTGTGAGGCCTTTTCGGATATCGCCCGCAGCATCGAAAACCCAATAGGCTCCTTGGGCATCTAGAATCCGATTCGGCGCGGTGCCTTCGTTCTCAACTATCACCGAGACGACCCGCTGGCGTGTGCCGGCGTATTGCGGGAGAGCGTCCTTTCCGAAGATCATTCCCTCTACAAGCCGCCGCGATAGCCGCAGAGGTTCGCTGTTCTCCGGGAATATGTAGTGACGACTGGACACCGGCTTCGCTCCTTCGATCGCCGAAACGCGATGGCACATTCATGGTAGGCGGCTGTCTAAAGATTGCAGTATCAAAACTCATTGGCAGCATTTGATCAACTATCGCTCACGCTGCTGGATACGAGCAGCTGTCGCACTTCGCCGGAGACAAATAAGTCAACCGCGAATTGACTGTGAGAGGGATGAGTCCCCATTGGGTGATGCCTGACACTGGTGGAAGGCGAAACTGCGGGCGACTGGAAGCTCAGCAATGCCCATGAAATTGGGCAGCTGGTGCTGGTCCGGCGCTATGACGTCAGACGATGGTATCTGCCGAATGACCTGGGGAACCTTCGGGGACGTCGAGGCCGACGTGGTCGGAAGCAAAATGAGTTACAGGCGGTGCGGCAGGAACGAGTATATGCAAGCTGAGACGCCTGTCGCCGTCGCCGCGTTCTAGGCCGACGTTCTCCGCATTCCGAGGCCTGGTGAGCGATACGGGTGCGCCTGAGTGTCAATGGCGCATTTAGCAAAGGCCCTGGCACATGATTCACCGCCGTGCGAGCTGATCGAAACTGGTTTGCTGGATTGCATCGTAATAGCGCCGCCCACCAGGAAACATTTTTCTATCGTTTGCGGTTAGGGCCGCATGGCGCGCTTGTCGGACGCAACAAGCCAGCTTGGGCAATAGGCAGCTGGCAATCCACACCGTACTCCCTACTGCAATCCCTAGCCCCGAACGAGACCGCCATGCCGTCACCTCCCGATTTCGCCGACGATTTTCGGGCCGGGCTGATCACGCTGCTGCGCTGGCGCAGGGATGTGCGGCGCTTCGAGCCGACGGCTCTGCCGGAGGGCAAGCTGGAACGGCTGCTCGAGCTCGCCAGCATTGCGCCCTGCGTTGGCCTCAGCCAGCCCTTGCGCTTCGTAGTGGTCGACAGCCTCGAGCGGCGCACCGCCGGTGAGAGACTGCTTCGAACGCTGCAATGCCGAGGCGCTCACGTGCTTTTCGGGAGAGCGCGCTGCACTCTATGCCCGGCTGAAGCTTGCCGGTCTCAACGAGGCGCCCTGTCAGTTCGCGGTTTTCGCCGACCGCACGACCGGACAAGGCCTTGGGCTCGGTCGCATAACCATGCCGGCGACCATCGACTATTCGGCCGTCATGGCGGTGCACACACTGTGGCTAGCGGCGCGGGCGGAAGGCATCGGCATGGGCTGGGTGTCGATCCTCGATGTGACCGAGATGGCCGAGATTCTCGACACGCCGCCCGAGTGGACGCTGATCGGTTATTTCTGCCTCGGCTAGCCTGCGAGGAGCACGACATGCCCACCTTGGAACGCGAGGCGGCCGCCGGTGGTAATCAGCGGTAGGGGGGTGCCCATCACTTCGTCTCTTCCCTGGCGATGAGCTTGACGCAGATCGGGTCGCCCTTCGCCATCGGGGTACATTGCCATTCCGGACCGAAGCCGAAGTTCGTGTTCTTGCCAAGGCCAGGAAAGAGCACTGACAAACCGGACCGCAGCGAAGATGGCGCTGGCGGCAACCGGGCTGAAGCCGGGCATGGAGGTGGTCGACCTCTGCTGCGGCGACGGCTGTGCCGATCGCCACGGTCGCCCGCCATGTCGTCGCCATAGACATCGACGCCGACCAGCTGGAGGCCACGCAGCGCCGCTACCGGCGCCGGCGTGACCAATTGCGAATTCGTCGCCGGCGACGCCTATGAACTCGCTACTCTGGTGTCACGCCCCGTCGACCTCGTCTTCATGGCCAACGCTTTCCATGGCGTCCCGGACCGACCGCGGCTGGCACGTGCCGTGCGCGAGGCGCTCGCCCCCGGCGGGCATTATGCCATCGTCAACTGACACCGGCGCCGCGCAGACGACGACGGTCCTGGGCGAGCCGCGCGGCCCGCGAAGCGAACTCAGGCTGTCGCCGAGACAGACCATCGCCGATGCCGAAGTCGGCGGCACAATGCTTCTACATGCCGGACTGCCTGACTAGGGCTCGCAGGCCGGTCGTCCGTCCACTGTCCAAGGCCTGCTGGCCGTTTCTGAGGCCGTGATCCTGCCGCGGGTGAGTCTGCGATTGTCATAAGAGCGTCAGGCGCGAATAGAACTTTAGGTCCCCACAGCAGCCGACCTATCCATGGGGCGGATGGTAGTGATCACTACAATCAATTGTACCAATATCATGGAATACTACTACAAGGCCGCCACTTAAAGCGGCCGGATGGGTATCCGTCTCGCGTGGGCGGATGCTGCCCGCAAAAATGCGGAGACGAACATGTGCGGGATTGTTGGCATCGTTGGGCAACAGCCGGTGTCGGATCGGTTGATCGGCGCGTTGAAGGGTTTGGAATATCGCGGCTATGATTCCGCCGGCGTTGCGACGATCATCGACGGTGCCTTGCACCGCCGGCGCGCCGAGGGCAAGCTCGTCAATCTCGAGAGGCGACTGAAGGAAGAGCCGCTGAGCGGCAAAGTCGGCATCGGCCACACGCGTTGGGCAACCCACGGGGCCTCGACGGAACGCAATGCGCACCCGCACTTTACCGACGGTGTCGCCGTCGTCCATAACGGCATCATCGAGAATTTCACCGAGCTGAAGGAGGAATTGGCGGCGGATGGCGCCGAGTTCCAGACCGACACTGACACCGAGGTCGTTGGGCATCTCTTGGCAAGATACCGCCGCGAGGGCATGAGGCCGCAAGAGGCCACGCGTGCCATGCTGAAACGCGTCAGGGGCGCCTATGCGCTTGCCATCCTCTTCGAAGATGAACCGTCGACCATCACGGCGGCGCGCAACGGACCACCGCTGGCGATCGGTCACGGCGACGGCGAGATGTTCCTGGGCTCCGACGCGATCGCTCTTGCGCCCTTCACCAATGAAATTACCTATCTCATGGACGGCGACTGGGCCATTGTCGGCAATTCGGGCGCCCATATCTTCGATATCGACGGCCATCCCGTCGAGCGTCCGTGCCATATCTCCACGGCCGCGGCCGATCTGGCCAACAAGGGCAGCCATCGCCACTTCATGGAGAAGGAAATATACGAGCAGCCCGAGGTCATCGCCCATGCTCTTCGTCATTACATCAAAATCATAGAGGGTCGCGACATGGTTCCTGGCATCGATTTCGCCAAGGTTCCGAGCTTGGCGATCTCTGCCTGCGGGACCGCCTATCTCGCCGGACTGATCGGAAAATACTGGTTCGAGCGCTATGCGCGCCTGACGGTTGAAATCGACGTTGCGTCTGAATTCCGTTACCGCGAGATCCCTTTGCCGCCGCAGTCCGCGGCTCTTTTCATTTCGCAATCCGGCGAAACCGCCGATACGCTTGCATCGTTGAGGTACTGCAAGGAGCGTGGGCTGAAAATTGGCGCTATCGTCAATGCCTGCGAATCGACCATCGCTCGGGAGGCCGATACGGTCTTCCCGATCCTTGCCGGACCGGAGATCGGCGTCGCCTCTACCAAGGCTTTTACCTGCCAGCTTGCCGTTCTAGCCGCACTCGCCATCAGCGCCGCCAGAGCCCGCGGGACCGTCCCCGAAGGCGAGCTGCGGGCACTCGTCAGGAGCCTCGCCGAATTGCCGCGCGTCATGGGCCAGGTACTCAACAGCATCCAGCCGGAGATCGAGTTCTTGTCGCGCGAACTGTCAAAGTGTCGTGACGTCCTGTATCTCGGCCGTGGCACCAGTTTCCCGCTAGCGATGGAAGGAGCGCTGAAGCTCAAGGAGATTTCCTACATCCATGCCGAAGGCTATGCAGCGGGTGAATTGAAGCACGGGCCAATCGCATTGATAGATGAGAACATGCCGGTGATCGTCATCGCGCCCCATGACCGCTTTTTCGACAAGACCGTCTCCAACATGCAGGAAGTGGCTGCCCGTGGAGGGCGGATTATACTCATCACCGATAAAAATGGGGCAGCCGCATCGAAACTCGACACCATGCACACGCTCGTGCTGCCGGTAGTCGACGAGATTATCGCGCCAATGATCTTCTCGCTGCCGATACAGCTTCTTGCCTACCACACGGCGCTCTTCATGGGGACAGATGTAGACCAGCCGCGCAATCTCGCAAAATCGGTCACGGTCGAATGATTGTGAACCTGTACAGATGGCGAAGCTCTCGATGGAAAGCTACCCTTTGTCTGGATCCGGATGAAAACCAGATGACCAGTGTTTGCTGGAATTTGGAATCCCTTTTTTCGGCCGGTCGATCGGGGCACAGGGCGATCGAGCTTCCTAGAGCCGACGTCAGCACGCAGCCGGGGGCTTTCAAGAGTGGGTCTTTCGCTCCCCCGCCGGTGGAGATTGGCCGAAGGAAGCAGTGTCCGTACCGGGAGTTCGAGTTGGTGTTCAGAGTTCCAGGGCCCCCTCCTGAGATGGCCTGATCGGCTGTAGCGCATCCGACCTGCGATCCTTCGCGAATAATTCTCGCCGTTGGCTTTCTTGATTAGAAGGAGGTGAGCCGCCATATTCCGACCCAGCTCCTAATTCAGGCGAGGCCGGTCCGGCTGAATGGACGTCCATTTTTTGATTTGCTTGGTCTGCGCCGCCGGGGGGTATCTCCCGAGGGAGCTCCCATGTTCTTGGAGATGTTTATGAACGATTCGCGCATTCCCGAACCAGTCTTGACGGCTATGTCGCAGGGGACCCACATCGTCCGCGCTTATCGTGAGCACCTTGGGTATTCGATCGAGGACCTGACGGTCGCGAGCGGGCTTGCCGCTGAGGAAATTCAAAACATCGAGCGAGGTCTGAGGTACAACAAGGGATATCGGGATCGGATAGCGAGATCGCTTTCCATACCTGTGGGAATCCTTGAGGCAGAGTCGCACATTTCGGACGCCGCCTGATCAGTCGGATGATCCGCAATGGGTGGACTACCGCTCTTGTGATGTGAAGCTTGCGGCTGATTGTAGACGCTGATTCCGTTGGGATGCCTCTGGCGCAGTACCGCCAAGAGAATCTCGTCAACTTTCCGATGCAGGAACCCTTCACATGGGCTCGCGAACAACAACGCGATATAGCCGCCCGGAGTGCTACGAAACGTGCACGAGGGCATCGGCTCGCGACGAAGGATTGTAACGGCGAACTCTTGGTAGTTCGGCGAGGCGATGCTGGCGCTTGAGCATCAACTCGGCCTACGAGAGTGGCTACTCCTAGGCTGAATCGGCCAACTGGCCGGCATCGCGCCGCTCTGAAAATAACATGGCGGGCATCCTGACGTTTCCGGGTTGACTATGGGTGTTCGAACCACGAAAAGGGGCCGCTCTTCGTGAGTGGCGTGCGCCGGCAGTCTAACCCCAAGCCCCCCGCCCAGGCTGCCGGCGCGCTTCTAGAAAGATCGAGGTAGGCACTCGCTGCGCTCTGCCCGCCGACACCTTGTGCTTCCTCCAGCGAGTCCAGCGGACCACCATGGGTGTTGCAGTTCTGGTGCTTACCCACGTCCATTTGCGATCTCGGGTCATTGAGAGTACCGCAAGCACCCTCTCTGCTGGATGGCAACGCGGCTCGCGCCGCCCGTATGCAGCGCAAGCTCCATGCATGAGGTCGTCCCTTCAAAATACTTGATGCAGCTGCGCTTGCGTAGCTCCTTGCATGCGCTCGATGCCAGGAGGAGACCTCTGTCTACGCTCGCATCGATGCAACGCCGTTGATCACCATCATCGCGGCGACCGCTTCGCGGGGGCCGCAGCCGTTTTGGAGCATGACGATCATGCCGGCGCCATCGCAGTGACGCACATGCAAAATTCACAGATGCATTCTCGCCCAATGCTAGGTGCCCAGCATATGTCCGGCATCCCGCAACGCGGCTACGAAGAGACGGGCATTGCCGTTGGCATCCATCTTGGCCTGCATCGACAGGGGCATCCTGTGCCAGCTCTCCAAGGACGCAATGTAATGTGAGAACATACCGTTAACGATGCAATAGTGGGTAACTAGGCCGTGTACATCCAACGCCAGCACGCCGAATTGGCCGCCGTGATATCGGATGGCTGCGACCCGCTGGACCTGCGCGTCACCGTCGATCCGCACGTCGAAAAGCAGGATGCCGCGGCTCCTGGTGGCTATCTCGGCGGCTTTTTCAGCGAAGCTCAACGAGAGCGAGCGGACGCTTTCGACTGCCATCTGTAAAACCATCAAGTTCAGTTCATCCACTGACATAAGGTACCTGTGCGCAAGACATGGGTGATTGCAATCGACCACACCGCTTGTTCACAGATGTCGGCTCATCACCGGTTATTCAGGGTTTGCCGGTCATCTTTGCGGCAAGCCATCCGGGCTCCTTGTACCCTGCAACCGTTGCAGTGGCGTCCCTCGGCGCTCGGAACCGCCAGGCTCTGCTCGTCGAGAACTTTGTCCGCGAGCAGCGTTCGCTTGAGCATTCCGCTGAAGCGTGACGTCTCACCAGTCCGTGTCCTTCCAGCTCACCGCGAGGGCGTTTTGCGCACCGCACGCAAGCGCACGAAACTGGTCTCCGTTCACTTCACAAAATGGTTTTCCTGAAGTACTGGAGCGCAGAGAAATCTCCGGTCGCAGCCTACCCGGTTAAAACAAGGACCCAACGATGAAGACTCTCGTCGTCTGCTCCGGCGGATTGGATTCCGTTACTCTTGCTCACAAGGTGGCAGCGGAGCACCAGCTTACCGGCCTGCTATCGTTCGATTACGGCCAACGGCATAGGAAGGAATTGGGCTTCGCCACCCTTTGCGCGGAGCGCCTGGGCGTCCCGCAGCGAATCATTGATATCCACGAGATCGGCGGCGGCCTTTCCGGCTCCGCGCTGACCGACAATGTGGACGTGCCCGATGGGCACTATGCCGAAGATATGATGAAGGTAACGGTGGTGCCCAACCGGAACGCCATCATGTTGGCCATTGCCTTCGGCCTCGCCGCAGCGCAAGACGCTGACGCGGTGGCGACGGCCGTGCATGGTGGGGATCATATTGTCTATCCCGATTGCCGTCCGGCCTTCATCGATGCTTTCCAGATGATGCAGGACCACGCGCTCGACGGCTACGCGCAGATTCGCCTTTATGCACCCTATGTGAACCTGACGAAGGCGGACATTGTTAGGGATGGAGCCACATACGGCACGCCCTTTGCGCAGACCTGGTCCTGTTACAAGGGCGCCGAGCGTCATTGCGGGAGGTGCGGGACCTGCGTCGAGCGGCGTGAGGCGTTCCACATCGCTGGGCACCCGGACCCAACCGAGTACGAGGACTCCGACTTCTGGCTCGGAGCGCTGCGAAGGACCACCGCGTAATGTTCCGCATCACCAAGGAATTCCACTTCTCAGCCTCGCATCAGCTCACCTCATTGCCACCCGATCACCAATGCGCGCGCCTGCACGGACATAACTACATCGTCGAAGTGGAGCTTTCAGCGGATGGACTGGACGATCACGGCTTCGTGCGCGACTACCACGATTTGGCGCCATTCAAACGCTACATCGACGAGAGCTTCGACCACCGACATCTCAACGACGTGCTGGGACACGAGCAAGTCACGGCGGAAAATCTGGCCAGACATTTCTACGACTGGTGCAAGGCACGCCTGAGCGAAACCGCGGCCGTGCGGGTGAGCGAAACGCCGAAAACCTGGGCGGAATACCGGCCATGACCAATACGCATCCCGCAATCCGCGTTAGCGAGATTTTCGGGCCGACGATCCAGGGCGAGGGCGTGCTCATAGGTTTGCCGACGATCTTCGTCAGAACCGGCGGGTGTGACTTTCGCTGTTCCTGGTGCGACAGCCTGCATGCTGTGGACAATCAATTCCGCCATGAATGGGAGATGATGTCCGTCGGCGCGGTGTGGAAAAATGTGCTTGCGCTTTCCGGTGGCCGCCCGCTTATGGTGTCACTGTCAGGCGGCAATCCGGCCATCCAGCCGCTCGGCGCGCTCATCGACCGAGGCCATGGTGACGGTTACCGTTTTGCGCTGGAAACCCAAGGTTCGCTTGCCAGGGACTGGTTTGCGCACCTTGACGTGCTGATCCTCAGCCCAAAGCCGCCGTCAAGCCAAATGACGACAGATTGGGCCGCTGTCGAGGCGTGCCTCCAGGCGGCACAAGGCAAGCCCCAAATCGTGCTCAAGCTCATTGTTTTCGACGAAAGGGACTACGCCTACGCGAAAGACGCCGCTGCGCAATTTCCGCAACTTCCGATCTATCTGCAACCCGGCAATCACACGCCGCCACACCCGGCAAATGATGACGCGCCCGTCGACCTTGACGGAATATTGAAGCGCATGGAGTGGCTGGTTGACAGCGTGACCCGCGACAAATGGTTCGAAGCCCGCGTGCTACCGCAGCTGCACGTTATGCTCTGGGGTAACAAGAGAGCCGTCTAGGCCAAGCCCTTTCCACCGGAACTGCACCGGCATATTCGGGTGAACGGGTGGTTCAACGTTGACCGCGCTGCCGGGGTGCTTGCGGACTTCTACCACCGGCCCAAGTGTTGTCAGCCGCTTGCACGGCACCTTGCATTCTCCTTGCAAGGTCGAAGGGAGCTGTCGCCGACAACCATGATCTCACAGGCAGGGCATGAGCGGGCGACATCGTCGCCATGCCAAGACGCGTCTGGTCCGCTTCGAACCGTCTCGGCCGACGGTCGCCGGTCAACAGTGGAAAACGATCGCAATCGGTTCACGATCGAGTGAGAGCCATGACCGTTCCTCTGCGGTGCTCAGACTGCCGCCGAGTGCCTGGCCGTTCCAGTTTCGAAATATTTGTCGAACCTGGCCGCGATGCTTCGGACGAAAGGGCGACTTTCAGCCGGCACAACGAATCTGTCGCCATCAAGTTCAAGCAATCGAACCGGATCGTGGAGGGCCATGGAACTTGACTGAAGGAGGAGCCTCTGGCCGGCCTCGCCGAAGCGTTCCACCAGATCGATGGCCGAGAAGGCGAAGTCGCACATCAAACGTTCGATGATCCAGCCGCGAACGCGGTCGTCGTTGGAAAGTGCGATACCCCGAACAGCGGCCAGCCCGCCGTCATCAACCGTGCATCGATATTCGCTGGTCGAAGGCATGTTCTGCGCATAGCCCTGCCGAAACTGGCTGATGGACGATGGGCCTAGCCCAATCAAGGTTTCGCAGCAATCGTCGGTGTAACCCTGAAAGTTCCGGTGCAGTGTTCCGGCGCGGGCGGCAAGGGCCAGGGCATCGCCGGGTTTGGCGAAATGGTCGAGGCCGATTGCTTCGTACCCCTGGTCCACGATCGCCCGCGCCGCCAGTTGCAATTGAGCAAATCTCTCCGCGGGACCGGGCAGCCATGCCTCGTCTATCATGGTCTGATGTTTCTTGAACCACGGCACATGGGCGTAGCCAAAAAGCACTATCCTGTCGGGTTCCAAGGTCAGCGCCTGCGCGACGGTGGAGGAGACGCTCTCCCTCGTCTGGTGCGGCAAGCCGTAGAGCAGGTCTAGATTGACCGATTCGACGCCGCGCGAACGAACACCGTCGACTACCGCTTTGGTCTGCAAAAAGCTCTGCTCGCGGTTGATTGCCTTCTGAACCTTCGGATCGAAGTCCTGGACGCCGAGGCTCGCACGGGTCGTGCCGATTTCGGCAAGCGCATCGAGGCGGGCATCGTCCATATCATTGGGTTCGATTTCAACGCTGATCTTGGCGCCGGGAAGAAAGGCGAAGCTGTTGCGCAGGACGCTTCCCAGCGCCACAATATCCTCAGGTTCCAGCATCGTCGGGGAACCGCCGCCGAAATGAACCGCGCGAACTCGGCCCTTGCCGGTAACAAGGCCGCCAACCGTGGCGATCTCCGCATACAGCGAGCGCAGATAAGCGGCCACCGGCTCGTAGTGGCGGGTCTGTTTGGTATGGCACGCGCAGAACCAGCAGAGCCTGTCGCAATAGGGAATATGCAGGTAAAGCGATATCTCGTCACCACCTTCGAGCGCCTCCAACCAGCCTCGGTAAACGACGGCATCGACGCCCGCATGGAAATGGGGCGCAGTCGGATAACTGGTATAGCGCGGGACGTTCTCGCCAAATCTGGCAGCTAGCTTTTGTCGCATGTCGTGGTCCACCGTGTTTGCGTCGCCCGAACTGTGGATGCTTGGATGAGCCTAAGCCCTGATTTCGATCAACCTTCAGCACGGACAAACTGCCGCAAGGATTTTTCTACCGTGGATTGCTATCCTGCCCGCACTGGACCGGTAGAGCGATCGAATGACATTACGGCAGGATATTCACAGTTCCGGCATTCCCGTTCTTTGCCTGCCTTGCGAGGCACGGCGCCGCGGTGTCTGTGGCGCGCTCGAGCCAGACGATTTGGCTCAGCTCGCCAAAACGTCGTCGCGGCACAATATCGAGCCGGGGGTCGAACTGATCGGCGACGCCGAGGCGGTGGACTGTTATTCAAACGTGCTTTCAGGCGTGGTGAAGCTCACGAAGAGCCTTTCGGACGGCCGCCAGCAGATCGTCGGTCTCCAGTTCGCGCCGGATTTTCTGGGACGGCCCTTCAAGATGAAAAGTGCGATCAATGCGGAAGCGGCAACAGCTGTCTCGCTGTGCTCGTTTCCGAGAGCGGCCATCGAACGGATGATGAAGCAGTCACCCGAATTTGTGCATCGCCTGCTCAAGCAGGCGCTGAACGAACTTGACGAGGCCCGCGAATGGATGGTGACTCTGGGGCGCAAGACCGCACCAGAGAAGGTGGCGAGCTTTCTCCTCATGATTGCCCGGAACATCGACTCCAATGTTGACCCGGCGGCTAGGTCGGCATGCTTCGAGCTGCCGATGACGCGTGCCGACATATCTGATTTCCTTGGCATCACAAACGAGACCGTGAGCCGTCAGCTGACCAGCCTGAGAATGGACGGCGTGATTCGGATCGAGAACAACCGCCGCGTCACCGTGGACAGCATGAGCCGGCTGGAACGGCGCTGCGGCGGCCGAGGCGCAATAGCCGTTTGAATGACACGGAGCTGCATGGCCCACGCCACTTACTTCATTCGGGGCAGGGCATGCTCGCGTTGGGCTCAGAAGACATCGCGTAGCGACAGCCCGTTCTAATTCCGATCGTATACGCCAGTTGCGTTTCGGCTCGTCGGCGAAGCATCCACACTTGGCCGAAGTCAATATGCCTCATACGCAGGCGAAAATCGCCGTCTCCCCAAACTATAAATGTCGCGAAGGCAGCGCAACGCTGGCGCTGGCTGTTCCAAGGCATTGAAACGATCGACGTTCGGTAAGGCATCGGCCTGCTTACCAGCGTCACAGAAGGTGCGCTCACACGCCCGCGGTCGCCTCCTACCCGGGCCCCGACTGGGGACGCCGGGCCTGTCCATAAACCGGCGGCCGGTGCTGCACTTCCACATTCGACACAGTCTGATCGCACCGAACTCGATGCTGCTCGAAGCAAAATGGTGCGGCTCTGACATGGATCAGGGCGAGCAGGCGACGGCTGCGCAATAAGGCACCGCGGTTTGGCATCCGCCGGAATTGGAAATCGGGGCTTGCGATGAAATTCGGCAAAGAAATCGTGCTTCTAAGCCTGTTCGCATTCGCGGCTTTGGTGGCCGCTGGCGCTGGGGTGGATGAACCCTTTCGCCAGCATATGTGGGTCTTGTTCTTCGCCTTGGCTGGCTTCACTGCGATCCTGTTGCGCAACACTGAGTTCAAGCCTGCCGCGCCGATCGACCCGTCCGCTTACATGGACGGGCCAATCCGCTATGGCGCCATCGCCACCATGTTCTGGGGTGTCATCGGCATGCTTGTCGGCGTGGTCATCGCGCTGCAGCTTGCCTATCCCGATCTCAACATCCAGCCCTGGTTCAACTTTGGCCGTTTGCGGCCACTGCATACGTCGGGAGTCGTCTTCGCCTTCGGCGGCAACGCGCTGCTTTGCACGTCTCTCTATGTCGTGCAACGCACCTGCCGCGCCCGGCTGTTCGGCGGCGATCTCGGCTGGTTCGTGTTCTGGGGCTACCAGCTCTTCATCGTCATGGCAGCGACTGGCTACCTGCTCGGCATCACCGAGAGCCGCGAATACGCCGAGCCCGAATGGTATGTGGACATCTGGCTGACCATTGTCTGGGTCGCCTATCTCATCCTGTTCCTCGGCACGATCCTGAAGCGCAAGGAACCCCACATCTACGTCGCTAACTGGTTCTACCTGTCCTTCATCGTCACCATCGCGATGCTGCATGTGGTCAACAACCTCTCCATGCCCGCCTCCTTCCTGGGCTCGAAGAGCTATTCGGCTTTCTCCGGGGTCCAGGACGCTCTGACGCAATGGTGGTATGGCCACAACGCCGTGGGCTTCTTTCTGACCGCCGGCTTTCTCGGCATGATGTATTATTTCGTGCCCAAGCAGGCGAACCGGCCGGTCTATTCCTACCGGCTGTCGATCGTCCATTTCTGGGCAATCATCTTTCTCTACATCTGGGCTGGACCCCATCATTTGCACTACACCGCCTTGCCCGATTGGGCGCAGACGCTCGGCATGGTGTTCTCGATCATGCTGTGGATGCCGTCATGGGGCGGCATGATCAATGGCCTGATGACGCTGTCGGGCGCCTGGGACAAGCTCCGCACCGATCCGATCATCCGCATGATGGTGATGGCCATCGCCTTCTACGGCATGTCCACCTTCGAGGGCCCGATGATGTCGATCAAGACGGTCAACTCGCTGTCGCACTATACCGACTGGACCATCGGACACGTCCATTCGGGCGCACTCGGCTGGGTCGGCATGATCTCGTTCGGCGCGCTTTATTACATGGTGCCGAAGCTGTGGAACCGTGAACGGCTCTACTCGCTGCGCCTCGTTACCTGGCACTTCTGGCTGGCGACGCTTGGCATCGTTGTCTACGCGTCGGTCATGTGGGTGTCCGGCATCATGCAGGGCCTGATGTGGCGCGAATACGACGAGCAGGGCTTCCTGGTCTACTCCTTCGCCGAAACCGTGGCCGCCATGCACCCCTACTACATCATGCGCGCCATCGGCGGAGCCATGTACCTTTCCGGCGCCCTGATCATGGCGTGGAACATCGCCATGACCATCCTTGGCTACCGGCGCGAGGAGGATCCGATGCCCGGCTCCGTTCCCGCCCTCCAGCTTGCGCGATGATGAGACAGAAAATGAGGTTGATGAACAGACACGCGGTCATCGAGAAGAACGCTACACTTCTTCTCCTCGGGTCGCTGCTGGTCGTGACAATCGGCGGCATCGTCGAGATCGCGCCGCTGTTCTATCTCGACAACACGATCGAGAAGGTCGAAGGCATGCGGCCCTACTCGCCGCTCGAACTGGTCGGGCGCAACATCTATGTGCGTGAGGGATGCTATCTCTGCCATAGCCAGATGATCAGGCCGTTCCGCGACGAGGTTGAGCGCTACGGCCATTACAGCCTGGCGGCCGAGTCGATGTATGATCATCCCTTCCAGTGGGGATCGAAGCGCACCGGACCGGACCTCGCTCGGGTTGGCGATCGCTACTCCAATCTTTGGCATGTCGAGCACCTCACGGACCCTCGTTCCGTGGTGCCGGAATCCATCATGCCGAGCTATGGCTTTCTGAAGGATAGGCCGATCGCGGTGAAGGATTTCTCGACGCATCTGGTTGCCAACAGGCGCGTCGGCGTCCCCTACTCCGACGACATGGTCGTTAACGCCAATGCCGATTTGATGACGCAGGCTGATCCCAACGCCGACACATCCGGCCTCGAGGCCCGCTACCCCAAGGCCAGGATCGGCGATTTCGACGGTGATCCGCAGCAAGTCACCGAAATGGACGCCCTGGTTTCCTATCTCCAGATGCTCGGCACGCTTGTCGATTTCAAGAACTACGATGAGACCGCCGGCTACCGCTGAGGACAATGGCGATGACGTACAATTTCATGCGGGAGTTTGCCGACAGCTGGGGCCTGCTTGCCATGGCTCTTTTCTTCATCGGATCCGTTGCCTTTGCACTTCGTCCCGGCAGCCGCAGGCAAGCCGGCGAAGCAGCTCAAATTCCTCTGAAGGAGGACTGATCATGAGCAGCGATCACATTGACGAGGTTTCCGGCATCTCGACGACCGGTCATGAGTGGGACGGCATTCGCGAGCTCAACAACCCGCTCCCGCGCTGGTGGGTCATCACCCTCTACATGACCATAGTCTGGGCGATCGGTTACACAATTGCCTACCCGGCATGGCCGCTGTTGCACTCCGCGACAAAGGGTGTACTTGGCTATTCCAGCCGCAACGAAGTCAAGAACGAGTTGTCCGCGGCCGAAGCGGCAAAGGGCAAATATGTCGCCGCAATAGAGTCGAAAAGTGTTTCGGAGATTGCTGCGGATGACACGCTGCGCGAATTCGCCGTCGCTGCCGGCGCCGCCGCGTTCAAGGTCAATTGCGTGCAGTGCCACGGTTCTGGCGCCCAAGGGTCCAAGGGCTTTCCGAACCTAAATGACGACGACTGGCTGTGGGGCGGCGAGGTGGACCAGATCCAGCAGACGATCGCTCATGGCATCCGCTTCGCATCCGATCCGGATACGCGCTTGTCAGAGATGCCTGCCTTTGGCGACATCATCACCGCCGATCAGATCAAACAGGTCAGCACCTACGTTGCCAGCCTGTCCGGCACTGTCGGCGATCAATCGTTGGTCGCGCCCGGCGCCAAGGTCTTCGCCGAAAATTGCGTGGCCTGTCACGGCGACAATGCAAAAGGCAACAAGGAACTCGGCGCTCCAGATCTGACCGACGCCATCTGGCTCTACGGGTCAGGCGAAGCGGCCATCGCCGCCCAGGTCACCGCGCCGAAACAGGGCGTGATGCCGGCCTGGCGCGCGCGCCTCGGCGAGACCAAGGTCAAGGAACTGGCGGTCTACATCCATTCGCTTGGCGGCGGAGAATAGGAGCAGAAGCCTATTCTCGTCCTCCCCCTCCCGCCAAGCGACGAGGCCCGGCGCAAGCCGGGCCTCGGCATCATCCAGAACCGATGAGTCGGCTTCCGGCGAAATCGTCGCTGGTGACTGGAGCTTCTCGTGCTTGATAACACGCAAATAGAAAGGATCGAACCCACGCCGGTCAACTCCGCCAAGGTGCGTCAGCCAATGTATGCCGCGCGCAAGAAGATCTTCCCAAAGCGGGCCTCGGGCAGCTTTCGCCAGTTCAAATGGCTGGTGATGGCGGTCACGCTCGGCATCTACTATCTGACCCCGTGGCTGCGCTGGGACCGGGGCTCGTTTAGCCCGGACCAGGCCGTGCTGCTCGATGTCGCTAACCGGCGTTTCTATTTCTTCTTCATCGAGATATGGCCGCAGGAATTCTACTATGTCGCCGGCCTTCTGGTCATGGCCGGCGTCGGTCTTTTCCTGATCACCTCGACTGTCGGCCGTGCCTGGTGTGGCTACACATGCCCGCAGACCGTATGGGTCGACCTGTTCCTGGTCGTCGAGCGCGCGATAGAGGGCGACCGCAACGCTCGTATCAAGCTTGATGCCGGTCTCTGGACCCCCCGCAAACTCGTGCTGCGGGTATCGAAACACGCCATCTGGCTGGCCATAGGCGCGCTGACGGGCGGCGCCTGGATCTTCTATTTCGCTGACGCGCCGACGCTGCTCGGCGAACTCTTCACCGGCACGGCAGCGCCTGTCGCCTACATCACCGTCGCGGTTCTGGCGGCTACCACCTACACGTTCGGCGGTCTGATGCGCGAACAGGTCTGCACCTATATGTGCCCGTGGCCCCGCATCCAGGCGGCCATGCTCGATGAAAATTCCCTCACTGTCACCTACAATGACTGGCGCGGCGAACCGCGTTCGCGCCACGCCAAGAAGGTGCTGGCCGCAGGCCAGCTCGTGGGCGACTGCGTCGACTGCAATGCCTGTGTCGCGGTCTGCCCGATGGGGATCGACATTCGCGACGGCCAGCAGCTCGAATGCATCACTTGCGCGCTCTGCATCGACGCCTGTGACGGCGTCATGGACAAGCTCGGCAAGGAGCGTGGGCTGATCGCCTATGCGACGCTCTCCGATTACAACGCCAACATGATTCTGGCGACCGCGGGCGGGTCCAGCTCAGTCAATCCGGCGCTGGTCAGGACGGATGACGGCCTGTTTTCGGACAGAGTGGCGCATTTCCACATCCGCAAGATCTTTCGGCCACGCACCTATGTCTACATGGCTATGTGGTCGCTGATCGGCCTGGGCCTCCTCTACTCGCTGCTGACGCGCGACCGGCTCGAAATCAATGTCCTGCACGACCGCAATCCACAATTCGTCACGCTCTCCGACGGCTCGATCCGCAACGGCTACACCGTCAAGCTGCTCAACATGATCCCCGAGCCGAGGACGATCGTCGTAACCATGCAGGGCCTTGAAGGCGCTGACATGGTCGTCGTCGGCGACGACATCCCCGCAGGCCGTTCCTTCGCCATTCCGGTCGAACCCGACCGCCTGAAAATGCTGAGGGTCTTCGTTCGCCAGCCGGCGGACCAGATCCGCGCTCCGGCACAGACCTTCAAGTTCCGCGTCGAGGACAAGGCGAGCTTCGAGTCGGACGAATACACCGCCACCTTCAACGCGCCGGAGACTGCCAGATGAGCGCCAGAACACAAAAAACCCGCGAATTCACCGGCAGGCACATGTTGGCCATCATCCTGGCCTTTTTCGGTGTGGTCATCGCGGTCAATCTGACCATGGCGACGCTTGCCAACACGAGCTGGACCGGCCTGGTCGTCGAAAACACCTATGTGGCGAGCCAGCAGTTCAACAGGAAGGCCGAGGAAGGGCGGGCGCAGGCAGCCCTCGGCTGGACCGGCAAGCTGACCATCGCATCGGGTGAAGTCCGCTACGGCCTCATCGACGCCGCCGGCAAACCGGTTCCCTTGCATGGCGTGAAGGCGCTGTTTCGCCATCCCGCTTACGAAAAAGAGGATGAATCCATCAAGCTCGTCCTCGCCTCGGGTCAGGAATTCGCCGCCCAGCATTTGCCGAAGGATGGTGTCTGGATCGTCGAAGTCGACGCCGATGCCGGCCTGGATAAACCGTATCGCGACGTCCGCAGGATCATGATTTCCAATGGAGCGCTGCAATGAGCTGTTGTGCGCCAGGTGCTGAAATGGCGCTGGATATGGTCAGCGTGACCTCGGCCCTGCCGTCCAGCCAGGAAATCAAGCTGGCGAGCCGATCACTTGGCGACGACCTTCATCAGACCGAGCTTTCGATACCGGCTGTTCGCTGCGGTGCCTGCATTCAGACTATCGAGACGGCATTGGGAAAGCTCGATCATGTCGAAGCCGCCCGCGTCAACCTGTCAACGAGGCGGGTGTCTATCCGCTGGCGCGGCGACGACGTTCCGCCATTCGTCGCTATCCTCGGACGCCTGGGCTACCAGACACATCTGTTCGAAGCCGACACCGATACAAAGGACAAGACGCTCTCGGAGCTCATCCGCGCCGTCGCTGTTGCGGGCTTTGCGGCGGGCAACATCATGCTGCTTTCGGTCTCGGTCTGGTCCGGTGCCGAAGGCGCGACACGCGATCTGTTCCACTGGGTCTCGGCGCTTATCGCCATCCCTGCACTCGCCTTCGCCGGCGGCATCTTCTTCCGCTCGGCCTGGAATGCGTTGCGCCACGGTCGCATGAACATGGACGTGCCGATCGCGGTCGGGGTGTCGCTGGCATACGCCATGAGCCTCTATGAGACGATCACCCATGGCGACCACGCCTATTTCGACGCATCGGTGTCGCTGCTGTTCTTCCTCCTGATCGGCCGCACGTTGGATCATGTCATGCGCGAACGTGCCCGGACCGCCGTGAAAGGCCTGTCCCAGTTGGCCGCACGTGGCGCCATGGTGCTGCGCGGCGATGGTGCACGCGACTATCTGCCGGTTGGCGAGATCGAACTTGGCATGCTGCTGTTGATCGCTGCCGGCGAGAGAATCCCCGTCGACGGCAAGATCATTCAAGGGGCCTCGGATCTGGACTGCTCGTTGGTTTCCGGCGAGAGCACGCCTCGAAGCGTTGCAGCAGGCGAAGCCGTTCAGGCCGGTATCCTCAACCTAACCGGCCCGCTGACGATCGAGGCGACAGCCGCCGCGAAAGATTCGTTTCTGGCGGAAATGGTTCGGCTCATGGAAGCCGCAGAGGGCGGCCGCGCGCATTATCGCCGGATCGCCGATCGTGTTTCAGCGCTCTATGCCCCGGTGGTTCATCTGACCGCCTTCGCGACCTTCCTTGGCTGGATGGCGGCGACCGGTGACTGGCACCGGGCGATAACCATCGCCATTGCCGTTCTCATCATCACATGCCCGTGCGCGCTCGGCCTCGCCGTACCGATCGTCCAGGTGGTCGCGGCGCGGCGCCTGTTCGAGAACGGCATCATGGTCAAGGACGGTTCGGCCATGGAGCGCCTGGCGACGATCGATGCCGCGGTGTTCGACAAGACCGGAACGCTCACGCTCGGAAAACCGCGGCTCGTCAATGCATCGTCGATCGATCCGGCCATCCTGGCAATCGCGGCAGACATGGCCGCGCGTTCCCGCCATCCGTTTTCAAAGACCATAGCCGGCTTCGCCGCGCGGGGCGGGCAGCACAAATTCGATGCCGTCACCGAGCACCCGGGATTTGGCATCGAAGCCTCTGACGCCGGAAGCACCTGGCGGCTGGGCCGGCGCGGATGGGCTGGATGGAAGGCCCGGACCGGCGGCGAAGGCAAACATGGCTATGGCGGAACGGTGCTGACAAAAGACGGGTTCATTGTCGCGACCTTCGATTTTGAGGACGCGCTGCGCGCCGACGCCAGGGCGGCGATCGGGCAATTGACCCATGCTGGGATGTCGGTGGAAATGCTGTCGGGCGATACGGCGGCAGCCTGTGCCGAGGTTGCGACAGGGCTGGGTGTCGATGACTTCGTCCCCTGCCTGCTGCCGTCCGGCAAGGTTGAACGCATCGAGACGCTGGCGAGGGACGGGCACAAGGTTCTGATGGTTGGCGACGGGCTCAACGATACGCCGGCGCTGAGCGCTGCGCATGTCTCGATCGCACCCGCCACCGCCGCCGACATTGGCCGCAATGCAGCCGACTTCGTTTTCCTGCGCGAAAGCCTCTTGGCGGTCCCGCTGGCTGTTGACGTATCGCGCAAGGCGGGAAGCCTGATCCGACAGAACATAACAATTGCGATCGTTTATAATGCTGTTGCCGTGCCGATCGCCATTCTGGGCCATGTTACGCCTCTTATCGCCGCGGTCGCGATGTCAGCCTCGTCATTGCTCGTGGTTGGAAATGCCATGCGTCTGCAAGGCTTCGCAACGGGTGCGTCGTCCGCGATTGCGCGGCAAGACAGGCCCGCGCGGGCCGGCGCCTTGGCTCAATCGTCATGACGACGCTCGTCTACCTCATCCCCGTAGCGCTATTCCTTGGCGCACTCGGCCTGTCCGGCTTCCTTTGGGCGTTGAGAAGCGGCCAGTACGAGGATCTCGATGGCGCGGCGGAGCGCATTCTCATCGACAGCGACGACGGCGCGGAGAATGCCACTCGTTCCAAGTGACTCAGATCAACGCGCCGCGGGTCGGGATGTCCTATCGTCGTCCGACGAAAGATCAGGAGGGTGAGGATGCAAGCCGAACCCTTAATGACAAAGCCAGTCATCACGACGCATGCGAACGCGACGATCGCCGAAGCGGTCATGCTTTCAAGCAAAGTCAGCTGCCTGCCAGTAACGACCAGCGACGGCACCTTGGTTGGCGTTGTAAGCAAAAGCGACTTCTTGCGCCGAGAGGAACTCGGAACCCAGCGTGTGCGTCCGCGATGGCTGGAGCTTGATCTTGGCCCGGGCACAACCGCCAATGACTATGTGTGCGCTCGAATGGACGGATCATCCATCAGGTGATGACCACACACCTCATCTCGGCGCCTCCTGTCGACCTCATGATGCAACACCGCATCAACAATGTCCCGATTGTCGATCGGGAAAGGGTCGTCGGCATCATCACGCGAACTGATTTGCTGCTTGTCCTGATCCGCCATGCCGAAACAGGGAACCACGCCACCCGATGACGAACTGATCCGCAAGGCTATCCTTGCCGAACTGCAGCCACAAACCTGGAGCGGTGGGACTTGATCGATGTGAGGGTCAGCGACGGCCTTGTCGAACTGAAGGGGGCGATTGTCGACGAGCGTCAGTGGAAGGCAGCGATCGTTGCGGCTGAGAAGGTTGCCGGCGTCGGGCAAGTCAAGGACCGCCTCCTCCTCAGTACGGATCCGTTCTCAGTGATGGTTTCATAGCTGCGAAAAAAGCGGGGACGCCAAGCAGAGTCCCTTTGGTTTGCTCCCTTCCCACATCATTTGGACATGAGGCCGTCGGCGAGTTCCTTCGGCGTCTAGCGCGTTATGGTCGGAGAGCACGCTGTCGGCAGCAAGACGCCCGTCCTGACGGAAATGCGATGGCCGCTGCCTGTTTTGGTGGGGCTTGGACCGGGGCTTCCTGTGGATCTTGAAGAGCGGCCAATACGAAGATCTCGACGGCTCCGCCGAGCGGGTCCTTATCGATCGGGAAGAGCCGCGAGGCTGAACCGGTTGGCGGCGCCAACGACTGTGCGGATGCTGGTCGTCAGTCGACCGAATCTTTGCTGGCGATTGCCCGCGAGGCGCGCGTGCGAAGAACGGATCAGCCACAATACGTTGCCGAACCTTTGGCCAGGAGGGGCACGCGATTGGGAAGCCGACCATTCAGAATGCCCAGACATGCAGACGTTTTCACGGCAATCGACCACTCGACCGTGAACCCGCCGCTGACGGGTTTGTCGAGCCTGGTTGATCCAGATCAGCGTTATCTCTTCATCGGCATGGTTTCATTGACCAGGCTTCCAACGGAGAACGCATGTCTATCGAGTTGGGGAGATGAGCGGCAAACCGTGGGTGATTGCGATGCTTCAAGAGCGCTTCGTGTCGAAGATAGCCGCTTTGGCGGCACGCTGATGGCCGGCTATGTCGACAAATTCGACATCATTGTCGTCGGAGCTGGTCCGGTCGGACTTGCCTTCGCAGCATCGCTCGCCTGGAGCCCACTCAAGGTGGCAGTGGTTGAACGGCAGTCGCTCGACAGCCTGGCGAATCCGGCTTTCGACGGTCGCGAGATCGCGCTGACCCACGCATCAGTGAGAATCCTTCGCGAGCTCGGCGCCTGGGATGCCATCCCCGCATCGGACAAATCACCGCTTCATGGCGCGCGCGTGCTCAACGGATCCAGCCCTTTCGCCCTGAGCTTCGATGCTCCCAGCGGATCTGGGGAACCACTCGGATTTCTGGTCCCAAATTGTCGGATCCGCGATGCCCTGTTCAAAATTGTCCACTTCCAGGATCATGCCCGGCTCCTGTGCGGCAACTCGGTCGTCAATGCAACAAATAGCGAAGACGAGGCGGTCATAACGCTTTCTGATGGCAGGCAATTGGCCGCTCGGCTGCTCGTAGCAGCGGATTCGCGTTTGTCCCCGATGCGCGACCTGCTCGGCATTGGCGCCAACATCCATCCGCTTGGCCACTCCATGCTGATTTGCCGAGTGAGGCACGAGCGCGTCCATCACCAGATCGCGGTCGAATGGTTCGACCACCATCAGACCATAGCGATGTTGCCGCTCATGGAAGGCGTGTCGTCGCTGCTTCTGACTTTGCGCTCAAGCGAGGCCGACAGACTGTCTGCTCTCGATGACGAATTGTTCCGCATGGAATTGATGAACAGGTGTCGAGGACGCCTCGGGCAGATGACCCTGGCAAGCACCCGCCATGCCTATCCGCTGGTCACGACCTGGGCGCACAAGTTCTCGGCTCCGAGTGCGGCACTGATCGGCGATGCTGCCATCGGCATGCACCCGGTGACCGCGCATGGCTTTAACATCGGCCTCAGCGGCCAGAAGCAACTCGCTCATAAAATACTGACAGCATGTCGCGCCCGCCGCGACATTGCCGATCCCGACATGCTCGGCAGATACGAAAGCCGGCTGCGGCTGTCGGCGGGGCCGCTCTATCATGCCACCAACATGCTTGTCGGTCTCTACTCAAGCGAGCACCCGGCGGCACGGCTTGCAAGACATGCTGCGCTCCGCTTTGCCCAACATCTTCCCTTTGTCCGCCATGGCATTTCGGCCATGCTCAGGCGGTGAATCGCACAGAGCGCTGCCGCTCTGGAACGCTGTCTCGGCGAGGCTTCCTTGTCTTGCTGGCGCGCGTCGTCGCGGGCACGGCTGCTTCCTGGTGACGTTGCCGATCATGGCATGATTCGGATCAAGGCACGCGCGCGGGCGAAGCCTTGATGATTCGGCAATGCTAAGCCAAAGGTGTGACCCGCAGCATGGTGAGCGCACTGGTTACCCTCGCTGGGTAGTTAACCCGTCCTTCAGTGGGCTTGCATAGGTTTGGTCCTCGCGAACAACGACGCAAGCAAGCTGGTCCATTCATGGCACCCCTAAAGGAAGAAGAATCGCTGGAGGCCAAAATCCGTCAGGATCAGCTTGCTGACCTGAGGGCCGGGCTCTTCGTGTCGATGCCGATAAGCGCGATCCTGTCAGGCCTGATTTGCGCGGTGCAGGCCCTTTCTGGCGGCGGCTTTGCCGCTGCAAGCTGGTTCCTGGTCGTCAATGCGCTAAATGCCGCCCGGCTTGCACTCGCCCGTTTTCAGCTAAAGGAAACGGGGCGCCATCAGGATTTGCTTGGCGTTTTGCCGCGCCTTCGCATGTTTGGCGTCCTTGCCCTTCTGGCAGGGTTTGCCTGGTCCTTCCCGGCCGTGCTGACTGTTGGATACACAACACCACAAGCACCGATGCATCTGGTCATACTGGCGGGCATTTCAGCTGGTGCGGTTACATATGGCAGTTCGTATGCCGCGGCGGCGACCAGCTTCATCACACCTCCACTCCTCATCACGGTGGCGTGCCTTTTGGCGAAAGGCAATTTTGAACGCTACATTCTGGCTTTCACCGTTCTGCTCTTCATGGGCGGCTTGGTCCGAGCTTCGTTTGTTGGGCAGGCGCGCTTCCGCGAAGCAAGCCGCCTGAGACATGAGGCAGAGCGATTTGCGTCGGAAATGGAGCGCAACTCCAGGGAGGACCATCTGACCGCCCTTCTCAACAGGCGGGGCCTTGAACACGCCATCGGTCGGTTCAAGACCGCGGATGGCCCCTTCGTGGCAATGCTGATTGATCTGGACGGCTTCAAATCTGTCAACGACACCTACGGTCACAGGACCGGTGATGAACTGCTTGTCATGATCGCCCGCCGCATAGAGCAGGAAGCACCCGAAGGCTCAACGCTCGCTCGTATCGGCGGCGATGAATTCGTGCTGGTTTTTCCCTCAACGAGAGCTTCGCTTTCTGCCAGTGATCTCGCCTCCAATATCATAGCCAAAATTGCTCGCCCCTATATCGAGGTCGCGTCCGTTCGGGTCGGGGCATCGATAGGGATATACTTGGCGCAGACGCCGAGCCTGACTGAAATGTTGTTGCGGGCGGATATCGCCCTGTATACGGCCAAGCGCCATGGCAGGAACGAATTTTGCCTGTTCGATGCCGAACTCGACAGGGAACTGCAACGTCGCCAGTCGGTCGAACGGGATCTTCATTCGGCGATAAAGACGGGAAGATTGCAACCTTGGTTCCAGCCGATCGTGAAACTCGAAACCGAGACCGTGGTCGGTTTTGAAGCCTTGCTGAGATGGTCCCATCCGACGCATGGTGCCATCTCTCCACCCGAAATCATCACGGCCGCACGCGAAACCGGAATGCTTCAGCTGCTGACGCAAACCGTATTCGCCGACTGTTGTGCTTTTATCGACGGCTTGGTGAAAGCTGACTGTCGTGACATTCGTGTGGCGATGAATGTTTCCCCTCGCGAACTGGAAGCCGGCGATATCGACGACATGGTTCTGGATGGTCTGGCGGCAAGAGGCCTGCCTGCGACGATGTTCGAAATCGAGATTACCGAAGAATCGCCGGTGGACCCGGACAGAGTGGATGAAAAGCTCGGACGGCTTTCACATGCCGGTATTTCCATCGCGCTCGATGACTTCGGCACCGGCTTTTCTACCTTGGCATCTCTCAAGGACCGTCGGATACGCAAGGTGAAAATAGACCAGGGCTTCATTCGCGGCCTGGCCAAGTCCCGAGAGGACCGACTGCTTGTCAAATCGGTCATCGAACTCGGTGACATGCTCGGGATCGAGGTCATGGCCGAGGGCGTCGAAACAGAGGCGGATCGGCAAACCCTGCACAAGCTTGGCTGCCGAACCGCTCAAGGCTTCCTCTTCTCCAAGGCTGTGCCTTTGATGCAAGCACTGGAAGTGGCAGTCAAACAGCACGCGAACCAGTTGTGACCGCTCCCGCCGCGCCGGCCGTCGCGGCCGTGCGCTGCCGAATTTGGCTACAGAGACTTGCCTGCTCGAAACACGTGGCAGTGGGCGTTGTGCATCAGCCGGCGAACAGTTCCTTGTAGCCGGTCGTCACCATCCAGTTCGCACGGTCGATATGGCTGCGAAGAGCTTTGCGGGCGCGGACCGGGTCAATGGACGGGTCGATGCCGAGAATGCGCTCGGCCATCTCCTTTTCGCTGGCATTGTCGGCGCAGGCATCCAGGATCCGCAGGTAGATTGTGAAATGCTCCCTGTCGTAGCTCGTGAGGTTCTCCGACCAGGGGACTTCATCGCTCAAAGTTGAGCTTCGAGTCTCATCTGTTCCCATTGGTCCATTCATGCCTGCGAACCTCGCCTGTGAGCGCACGCAGCATATCCCAAAATGGGATAATCCGAAACCGGGATTAGTCGCTGATCCGGTCTTTACCCGACCGGTTCGCCTCCATGCCCAAATCCCTTCGATCGCCCCGCCACCAGCGGTTTCTGGCCCAGCTGGTTTCGCTGCGCAAGGCCAAAGGCCTGACCCAGGAGCAGCTGGCTGACAAGCTTGGTCGTCCCCAATCCTTCGTGGCCAAGTACGAGGGCGCAGAGCGGCGTCTCGACGTCATCGAGTTTCTCGACATAACTGCGGCCATTGACGCTGATCCGTGCGAGATTCTGTCCAGCCTCCGGTCCTAGCGGGCGCGCCGCATCTATCATGATCCGGACAGGAATATTGTCTAGGACAATGCCTCAATTTGTTGAAAGGCGAGCGCTGGTTTTCGGAGGAAGCCGCGCGCACGGCGGCGGTGCCGTCTGGGTTCTCGACGTAACTGCGCCGCCTGACCATGTGCGAAAAAACTTGGCGCGCGCCCGCGCGCCTGACGACGCGCACCAGGTGCTCGTGAACCGAGCCCGCTTTTCTTCGGCAAGCTCAGGCGGTCTCGGCCATTCGGCTTCGCCCCTTGGCGTGGGCAGCCCT